>JAAUUT010000006.1 GCA_012031035.1 Candidatus Altimarinota bacterium
CCTCACGTCGTTTATTGCTGGGATTTCATCAGCTTATTGAGAGCATGAATCAATTTCAACCCTTTTATTCTTCTGGGTAAACTAACTTATTTATTATGAATTGATTTCGGAGAGTGACAAAAGAGGGATAATTATCCTGAAGTGAACGAATTTGAATCTATCAGTCACAAAGCTGGCTACACTCTCACTCATGAGTTTAATGATAGCTGGCAAATTCGCAATAACTTTGCTGTCACTATAGCAAGTTTTAACATCAGAGATACTTACCGAGTTGGAGTAATAGACGATCGCTTTATAACCTTTGCCACCTTTGAAGCGGATACTAATGATGAAAACTACTTTTCACAAATTGACTTACTTGGAAAATTTAGAACTGGATCGATTTCGCATCAGATTTTAGTTGGCTTTGATTTCAACTACTTTACAGGCAGTTACGCTGGTTCTGGAAATTATGATGATACGATAATACCTCCTTTGGATATTCGGAATCCGAATTATAATGCTCTGAGAAGAAGACCTGAAGTTTTTCCAGATACGACGTTTGTATCCGATAGACAATCCTATGGATTGTACCTTCAGGATCAAATTACCTTTAACGATCAATGGAAGTTATTGATTGGTGGGCGCTACGACTGGATATCTGAAGAATCAGGGAATGTTCCTACTGGTACTGTACAAGATGTTCCAGAACAAAATGATGGAGCCTTTAGCCCCCGCATTGGATTAGTCTATCAGCCAAGCAAAAATGTTTCGCTTTACGCCAGCTATAGTCGATCGTTTAACCCGGCGATAGGACGTAATCCAGATGGTAGAATTTTTGAACCAACTAAGGGAACGCAATACGAAGTCGGAGTTAAGACTGATTTTCTCGATGGTAGACTTTCAGCTACTTTGGCAGCCTACAACATTACAAAGACGAATGTGTTGACTCCAGACCCCGATCCCATCCTGGCGCAACGAGGTTTCCAGGTGCAAGTTGGGGAACAACGCAGTCGCGGGATTGAGCTAGATGTGGCAGGTGAAATTTTACCTGGTTGGAAACTCACTGCCTCCTATGCTCTTACTGATGCGACAGTCACCGTTGATAATTCTATTCCGAGTAAGGTGGATAATCGTCTTGCGAACGTACCGCAAAATCAGGCAAGTCTCTGGACAACCTACGAAATTCAGCAGGGAGGTTTGCAGGGGTTGGGATTTGGATTTGGATTATTTTACGTGGGTGAGCGTCAAGGTGATTTAGCAAACTCGTTTCAAGTCGGTGATTATCTACGGACTGATGCGGCGGTTTACTACCGACGAAATGGATTTAATGCAGCGATCAACATCCGTAATCTTTTTGATATAGATTATGCGAACTCAGTCGCTTTTGGCGATCCTCAAGGTATTGATAGAGGAGAACCATTTACCATTATTGGTTCTATTGGGTGGGAGTTTTAATGAGAAAAAAAGTAATTTATAGAATTACTCTATTCCTACTTTTCTTGACAGCTACTGTTTCCATTGCACTCACAGCTTGCAAT
The DNA here is from genome assembly GCA_012031035.1 of Candidatus Altimarinota bacterium. Lineage (GTDB taxonomy): Bacteria > Cyanobacteriota > Cyanobacteriia > Cyanobacteriales > Microcystaceae > Hydrococcus. The sequence goes on from JAAUUT010000006.1 coordinate 1,521, forward strand.
GGCAAGCTGCCGTGGCTGACAAATTCAATGGCTGTGCGAAATCCTCCGTTAAGTTTGGCACAAAAACCAGTAGCGACAAAAATCGTCAACCATGCTTTTGGTCAAGTTGAAATTCCACTTCATCCCCAACGAATTGTTGTATTAGATGGTGATAATGTCTTTCTTCTTGATGCGTTATCGGCACTAGGGATAAAGCCAGTCGGTTTAACTCGCTGTTCTAACTGTATACATTCAGATGCTTTTAGTGAATTTTTGGGCGATGTTCCGATTGTAGGCAACAACGAACAACCTTCTTTAGAAAAAATTCTCAGCCTCAAGCCCGATCTGATTTTAGGGTATAAGTGGCAAAAAAGTTTCTATCCACTACTGTCTGCGATCGCACCTACAGTGATGATAGATATTTACTCTGGTGGAAACGATTTTCAAAGAAATTTCAAATATCTAGCTGAAATCCTAAATAAGAGCGATCGAGTTGAGGGAATTTTAGCCCAATACAATGAGCGAATTCAAAAATTTCGGCAACAGTTCGGAGAAAAACTGAAAACTAAGACAGTATCTTTACTTGCTTTTTGGGGATCGACAGTTCATGTTTACAAACCAGAGCTTCTTTTTTATGCCAAAGTGATGAGCGATGCAGGTCTACAATTTATCCCGGCTTATAAGACTCTAAAAAATGATTATTTAAGACTCAATCTTGAGACGGTTTCTGATTGGGATGCTGATTTTTTGTTTATAGAATTTTATTATCAAGAAGAATTTGAAGATCTCAAATCATTATTGTTTTTCAAAGAACCAATTTGGTCAACCTTGAAAGCTGTTCGCAATAAACAAGTATATATAATGACTGAGAGTGGCGGAGGCCCAATTACAGCTAATCAGTTGATTGATGAACTTTATGGATATTTCAGTAGCAAGCTTTAAACCTATGAGCAAGTATATGCTTATTACCAATGAGCGATGGGGATAAAGATCGCTTGGTTCGATGTTACGCGATGGATAAATGATTACTGCTGCTCGTAGTCTTTAGTAAAACTGAGAAAATAGCAATTTTTGTCAGATTCGTAAATTATAAAAGCGATCGCAAATATTATTTGCTTTGCTAACTCGCTTCGCCTGCGGAATGTGGGATAAAAAATTCACATCGTGAGATCTCCTTGCTATTCCACGCGCTCTGCCTACAGACTTTGATTCTTGGTAAAATGGTCAAGCTAAGGTAGGTAAAAGCAACGAATCGATGAAAATTTCTGTAAATTGGCTGCGCGAACTAATAGATATCGCCATGACTCCCGAAGAATTAGCCGAAACATTAACGATGGCTGGCTTAGAAGTAGAAGAACTTGAAGATCGTCGCCAATTAGCTAATGGCGTTGTCATCGGAAAAATCGTCGATCGCCAACCCCATCCTAACGCTGATAAGCTAAGCGTCTGTCAAGTCGATGTCGGACAAAGTACGCCGTTAAATATCGTCTGCGGCGCACCTAACGCGCAAGCAGATATTTATGTCCCCGTGGCGACTCCCAACACTTATTTACCTGCTATTGACCTCAAGATTCGTCCGACTAAATTGCGTGGCGTTCGTTCGGAAGGAATGATTTGTTCTCTCGCAGAATTGGGGTTAGAAAAGGAATCGGAAGGGATTCATATTTTCTCGGATGACAATCTGAAATTGGGTTCAGATGTTCGTCCGCTGTTGGGTTTGGATGATGTAATTATCGATATCTCGCCGACGGCTAATCGTGCTGATGCGTTGAGTATGGTAGGAGTGGCGCGGGAAGTTGCTGCCCTTACAGGTGCTTCGCTACACCTTCCTCAAGTTGCTTCCATGTCTCTTGAGTCGGGAGATGGGATTTTAAATTTAAAAGTTGAGGATAAACAAGCTTGTCCGGCTTATATTGGCACGGTTATTGAAGGGGTTAAAATTGCCCCGTCTCCGAAATGGTTGCAGAGACGATTGCAAGCTGCTGGCGTTCGGCCGATTAATAACGTGGTTGATGTAACCAATTATATTCTTTTAGAGTGGGGTCAACCGCTTCACGCTTTCGATCGCGATCGCCTTCAAGCTTTTGCAAGCAGCAAGGACTTGACAATTGGCGTTAGATATGCCAAAGAAAAAGAATCGTTCAAAACCCTCGACGGTCAGACGCGATCGCTCAAAGCTCAAAACTTATTAATTACCGCCAACGATCGCCCCGTTGCCCTAGCAGGGGTTATGGGAGGCGAGGAAACCGAAGTTTATGAAGGAACGCAAAACCTCGTCCTAGAAGCCGCCCTCTTCGATCCCGTCGTCACGCGGCGTTCTTCTCGCGCTCAAAGTCTGCGTACAGAATCCTCTGCTCGTTACGAACGAGGAGTAAACCAAGCCGAATTAGAAACGGCTTGTAATAGAGCGATCGCGCTTATCATAGAACTTGCAGGCGGTAAACCTATCGCTCAAACGACAGCCGACGCGAGAGCCAATTTATCCAACCAATTTATCGAACTGCGACTCGCTCGCCTCAATCAAGTCTTAGGAAATGTTAAAAAGGGAAATGCGATCGGACAAATCGAAGCCAAAGATGTCGAGCGAATCCTCACCGATTTGGGCTGTAAACTAGAGCTAGTAGCAGGTAAGAGCGACGTTTGGACGGTTATCGTTCCCCCGTATCGCTATCGAGACTTAGAAAGAGAAATAGATCTGATTGAAGAAGTTGCTCGTCTCTACGGTTACGATCGCTTCCTCGACAAACTTCCCGACAAAACCGAACCAGGCAAACTCTCTACCGAATATCGAGTTCAGCGTCAGCTTAGAGAAGCGTTTCGCGCCGTCGGACTTACCGAAGTCGTTCAATATTCCCTCGTCAAACCAGGAAAAGAGGAAGTCGTCATCGCTAATCCCCTTTTCGTCGAATATTCTGCTTTGCGGACAAATTTACTTGATGGATTAATTAATGCCTTCGAGTATAACCAGTCTCAGGGAAATAGAGGGTTAGATGCTTTTGAAATTGGTCGAACCTTCCGGCGAGCGGGAGAAAATATAGAAGAAACCGACTTAGTAGCGGGAATTGTTGGCGGCGACCTCATTAGCGAAGGACGTTGGACGAGAAGCGGTAAAGCCTCGCCGATGACGTGGTACGAAGCCAAAGGGCTTTTAGAAAGCATTTTCGATCGCCTGGGTTTATCGGTAGAATATCAAAGCGACAACAAAGATAGCCGCTTGCACCCCGGACGTACTGCTTCTTTGTGGCTGGGTGGCAAGCGTTTGGGCAGTTTCGGACAATTGCATCCTCAATTGAGACAGGAAAAAGGTTTGTTAGATGCGGTTTATGCTTTTGAGATGAGTTTCAGCATCTTATTAGACGCACTGACTTGTGAAGCGTTATTAACTCCGCATTTTCGTCCTTATTCTACCTATCCAGCCCTCGAACGGGATTTGGCATTTTTTGCCCCTGTTAAAGTATCCGTCGCCGAGTTAATTAAAGAAATGAAGAAAGCAGGTGGCGATTTACTGGACAAGGTGGAATTGTTCGATGAATATCGCGGCGAAAACGTCCCCGATGGACAGAGGAGTTTAGCATATAGCTTGACATATCGAACGGGCGATCGCACGCTTACCGATGAAGAAGTCGAACCCGTCCACAATAAAATCCGAGAGGTGTTAGTCAATAAATTTAAGGTTACCTTGCGAAGTTAGTTAACGCTTTCTTCGGTAGAAAATTGGCTTTGTCGTTTTGCAAGAGCGCGATCGCCAAATCATATCCTGATTCAGCACCGCCCAAAATCCAATAGTAACTGGATTTTTTAGAGCAGCGAGCGCGCCAAGCGAAAATTTTCTCCTTAATTCTAAAACATCCCGCAATGATGCAATGCCTTCAAAACTGTACCTGTTTCTGCTTGAAGCATTACGCATTCACCAACACCAAAAATTCTGTCTTTGGGTATACGTGCATTAAATGTGACAAACTCTTTTAATGCGTTACAATTTTTAACAAAGTTTGTAACGCTTCTGACACTCAATATTATGAAAACTGCGTTGATAACCGGTGCTTCTTCTGGAATTGGTGCTGCTTTTGCCAGAGAATTAGCCGCTTGCCAAACCGATCTGATCTTAGTCGCTCGCTCGCAAGATAAACTACAGCGACTTGCCGAACAATTGCAAGAGAAATTTCAGATTCGCACTGAAATCATCTTACAAGATTTAACTCAGACAGGAGCAGCGCGATCGCTATACGACGCGATCGCCCAAAAGGATGGAAGATAGATTTACTAATCAACAATGCAGGATTTGGGGACTATGGCGCGTTTGTCGATAGAGAGTTACAAAGACAAGTTGATATGATTCAACTGAATATCACTGCATTAGTTGAATTAACCTATCTCTTTTTACCTCAGATGAAGCAGCGTGGTTCTGGAGGAATTATTAATGTTTCTTCGATCGCAGGTTTTCAACCGTTGCCTTATATGTCTGTTTACGCTGCGACTAAAGCATTTGTTCTTAATTTTAGCGAAGCACTTTGGGCAGAAAATAAAGATTCTGGCGTTCGTATTTTAGCACTTTGTCCGGGAGCCACAGAATCTAATTTTTTCAAAGAAGCTGAGTTTCCTTCTGCTTTTGCAAGCAAGAATAAAGGTGGCTATATATCAGCAGAAGAGGTCGTTAGAGATGCCCTCAAAGCTTTAGAAAAAAATCACTCTACTATAGTAACGGGAGGGGCTGCAAATCAGCTTATCGTTAATTTACCTCGCTTTTTCCCCCGCGATTGGTTAGTCAGTACGGTAGAAAAACAGTTTAAAGCTTAGGCTATATGACAATAAACCTCTTGCCTAACTCAAAAACGAGCGTTTAAATCCAGGGAAAAGGGGAAAACAAACATTTATTTTTTCCCTTTCCCCTAAAACTGCAAGAAATCTATTTAAATTGCCTAGGCAATTTTAGGTAGCGCGATTGTTTGTGAATTATTTTGCACATATAAAAAATATTTTAGCGATCGCGCGAACCAATAGATATTAAATAATTGCGAAGAAGGCTTTCAAATTGATAAAGATAGGCAATAACAATTAATTGAATCAGCGTCATAACGGTTAGAAATGGTTTGATAACAACCCACCAATCCCATAAATTATCGAGAGATTTAATCTCAGGCGGTAAAAAGAATGCAAAAAGACTGCCGCTTATTAGTGTTGCGATCGCGAGTGCCTGCCAGCCAAACAATCCTTCCCACCAACTAATTAAACCTGGAAAAAATCCTTCAACTTTACCGATTTCTAGCGATCTAGTATTGGGAAAAAAGCGATCTAGGATATAATGTAACCCATGATGCACGACGGCAATTAATACAATAGGAGAAAGTAAAAATAGACTATATACTATAAGTTTTTCTCTCAAAGAAAAAGGTAAAAAATAATTCAGAAGTAAATAAACTAGCTGAAAAACATAAGCCAATCCTCTTGACAGTAAAATGACAAGAAAAGAACTCAGCCAAGCATTAATATTTGGTATCCAAGCTGGTAAATTATTCATAATTAGTATCTTTCCAATAAGTATTAACCAATCGCTTGCAAAAAATCTTGATAAGAAGTTTCGATTTTTTGTGATTCTAATTCAACATCTGATTCTAAGTTTTTCAAGCGTTGCAGTTCGGTTTCTTTGTTAATTTCAGACGATTCTTTTTGCTTGACTAAATTGTCTAATTCAGATTTACGAGATTGAATGTCTTGGTTCATGCGATCGCTTACTTCTCTTTCGTAAGCTTCAAAACATTCTTTGATTGCATCGTGAATGGGTTGCCAATGTTGTTGTGAAACTTGAGGTAAGTAGCGCAGCAACTCTTTTTTAGCAGCTTTAACTAATTGTTTGCGTGCTTCATCAGCTTGCAAAAGTCCAATTCCTAATCCTAAAAGCGCAAAACCAATAGGCCCTAAAACAACTCCTGTCAAAGCAGTAATTATGCCGCCAATTCCTACCGATGCTGTAAAATTTAAAAGGATATTTTTCCAATCAAAACCCGCACCCGCTAACGCCACTCCGGCAATATTTCCCCTTGCTAATGAGAAGATTCCTACCGCCCATTTTGCCCAAGTTGGAGAGGTATCATCTTCATTAGCATAGCCCATGACGGGAGGTAATGTTTGTCCCGTTAATTTTTCGGTAATTCTGTTAGTAACTTTGGTATAGGAAGCACCATAATTAGTAGCGCTGCGAGATAATTGAGCGAAAGCTGATTCCATTTCTTTTTCAGCACTAAGACTCCATTCTGATAATTTATCGCCTATATATCGCTCGAAAGCTTGTCTAAGTTCTTTTTCAAATACTTCTCGTTTACCTGCTGACAGAAAATCGAGAAAGTTTAAATTGGGTTGATAGCGCAAAAAATCGTTTTCAAAAGTATCGTCTAAATTCATCACATAATCTCGAAAAGAATCGGCAATTTTCTTTGCTTTATTATCTCGTACTGCATGAATTTCTTGGGTAAAGCGATCGCAGATTTCATTTAATTGTTGAAATTCGGGTTCTACGGAATTAATTTTCTGTTTTAAATCGTTAATATCTCGATCCAAAAGAGACACGCGGCGGTCTACTGCTTCGCGAACGTTACTATGAGTTTGTCGCGCGATCGTTCGTGCTTGTCGCAATTCAAATATCGCTCTTTCTTTGGTTAAAAATGTGTTGAGAGAAGCAAGAAATTCAGGATACCCCGTTCCTTCTAAAGAAGCGTTAGTATCTTTAATTCGCCGACGCAAGGCAATAATTGAGGATAACTCAAAGACTCTTTCATCATACATATCGTATCCATCTATCTGGCAATACTCTAATAGATTGGCTTTAAATACTCGTCTTAGTTTTTCTTCTGCTTCTCCTAATTCTTCTTCATCATCTGGATCGATCAAACTTTCTTTAACCTGATCCCAAGCATTGATTAAAAAGAAAACCGTTAAACCGCGATCTTTTAAATAGTTTTCTAAGTAACGTCGTTCTCCCAACGTACAAGGTTGCGATGCTCTTAAAACGAAAAGAATCGCGTGACAATTATTAATATATCCTAGAGAAAGTTCGTTTCTAGCTTCGGTATCGTTGAGTCCAGGACTATCAACAATCTCAATACCTTTTTCTAATAGTGGTAAAGGATATTCTACTACTGCATGACTGATAGTAGGAAAAGCTAGCTGTTTTTCTCGTTCTAATCTTTTTGCTTCGGCAGGATCGATAGTATAGCGTTGTCTAAATGTTTTAAAATCGATCTTTTCTGGAGGAGTATTATCGTTAAAATAAACAGTTACTTGTTTTTCATTACCATATCGCAAAATGGTTAGTAGTGCAGTACAAGGATTGACATCGCTAGGTAATAGATTTTCTCCAATTAAGGCATTGAGTAAGGTGCTTTTACCTCGCTTCATATCACCTAAAACTAGCAGTCGGAATACCCCTTCTCGCAAGTTTTTACCAATCTTTTTAAGATCTTCTATATTACTATCTAATGCTAACTTTCCTGATGTTGTTTCCCCTTCAGACTCTGCTTTTTTTATAGTGTTAGCAATATTGTTTAAGTAATTCGATATTTCAGAACGAAATTGAATCACTCGTCCTAATTCGTTAAGAAAGTTTTGAGGTTCGATTTTGTTGCTCATTTTTTAAAGGGAATAGGGAATAGGGAGTAGGGAGTAAATTACTATTAATTTTTAAATGCGTATTATTTTGTTAAGAAATTAAAGTATGATAAGCAAACTCTATATCATTTTTAGCAGTAAGAATATTAGAGTCGATCGCGCGTAAACGGGTGATTTCTTTTTCGCGATCGATGTCATAGGATTCTTTTTGTTTGAGTAGGTTTTCTAGTTCGGCTTTTCGCGCATAAATATCATCTTTCACTCTTTCTGTTACTTCGCTTTCATAAGTATCAAAACAATCTTTGACTGCGTTATAAATAGGTTGCCATTGTTCTTGTGCGATTTTGGGTAAATGTTTGACTAATTCTTTTTGAATAGTATTAAGAACTTCTTGGCGTGCTATTTCCATTTGAAAGGCTCCCACTCCAAAAGTTACTAACAAAACCATAATTGGAGTTAGCATGATGCCAAAAATTGTTGTGCTAATCGCACTAATTCCGATAATAGCAACCAGACTAAAAATAAGATTTCTCCAATTAAAATCCGCTTGAGAAAATGCCGTACTTATCAGATTATCAGGAGAAGGAGAAACTAATCTTTTTGCCCAATTTGCCCAACCGGGAGAGCAATTGTCGCTATTAATATCTTCTTTGAATTGCCGTTTTTCTCCCGTTAATTTTTCGGTAATTATTTCAGTCACTTTTGTATAATTAGTCCCATAATTATTAGCACTCTGAGCTAATTGAGAAAAAGCCGCTTCCATTTCTTTTTCGACTTCCAAACTCCAAGCTGCTATTTTGTCATTAAAGTAATGCTCGAATGCTTGTCTTAATGATGCTTCAAATTCTTGTCGTTTGCTTCCATCGAGAAGATCTAAGAAACCTAAATCGGGTTGATATCGCAAGAAATCTTCTTTAAAACTATTACCGATATTGAGAAAATAATTTTGAAAAGAATCGGCGATCGCCTTGGCTTTCTCATCTCTAAGACTTCTAATTTCTCCAATAAATCGATCGCAAATAATGCCTAATCTTTCAAATTCCGGTTCGACGGAAATAATCTTTTCTCTTAATTCTTGGGCATCGCGATCGAGAAGAGAAATTCTGCGATCGATAACTTCTCGAACGTGACTGTAAGTTTGAGAAGCTAAAAGTTTTGCTTGTTGCAATTGACTAATCGCACTTTCTTTAGTTAAAAAGTTATTCAAAGAAGCTAAAAACTCAGGAAATCCCGTTTTTTCTAAAGAAGCATTAAAGTTTTTGAGTCGCAAACGTAAGGCCATTAGCGATCGCAATTCAAAGACTCTTTGACTATACAAATCACTGTCATTTACCTGACAGTATTCAGCCAAATTAACGTGAAAAACTCGTCTTACTCTTTCCTCCGCTTCTCTAACAGCTTGGATGTCATCTGGATCGAGCAAACTATCGCGAATGCGATCCCAAGCATTGATTAAAAAGAAGACCGTTAAACCGCGATTTTTAATATAATTTTCTAAGTAACGTCTCTCTCCTAACGTACAAGGTTGAGTTGCACTTAAAACAAAAAGAATTGCATGACAATTATTAATATAATTTAGGGAAATCTCATTTCTTGCTTCAGTATCGTTAAGTCCAGGCGTATCGACAATTTCAACTCCTTTTTCCAGAAGCGATAAAGGATATTCAACCACTGCACAATCAATGGTTGGAAAAGCTAGTTTTTTCTCTCGTTCTAATTTCTTTGCTTCGTTAGGATTAATTGTGAATCGCTTCTTAAACGTATCAAAATCTATCTCCTCTGGTGGCGTACCATCGTTAAAATAGATGATGACTTTTTTGCTACTTCCATAGCGGAGAACCGTTAAAATCGCCGTACAAGGATTGACATCGCTAGGCAACAACCTCTCTCCAATTAACGCATTTAGAAAGGTACTTTTTCCGCGTTTCATATCGCCTAAAACCATCAAACGAAAAACCCCTTCCTTAATTTGTTGGCTGGTTCTAATAATATCTTCAATATCCCTATCTAACGCCAACTTCCCCGACGTTTTTTCGCCTTCCAATTCTCCTTGCTGTAAAGTAGTTGCAATTTGAGTCAGATATCGCGCAACCTGGGAACGAACTTGAGCGATACGTTCTAAATTATTTAAGAAGTTTTGAGTTTCAATACGAGTCGTCATAGAATTAAATACATTAAGAGAATTGACAGATACTTTCTGGTTTAACCGGACAAACGCGATCGCGCAAAAGAGGATTATTACTAATATCGAGTGCTTTTAGTTTATTTAACCAAGATAACGGCTTGAGATCGTCGATTAAATTACTATTTAGTTTTAGCGAAACCAACTCAATTAAAGAAGATAAAGGCGTTACATCAGTAATAATATTTTCGCTAAGATCCAAGTTTTTAAGTTTCTCTAGAGAAGATAGCGGAGCAACATTTGTAATTTGATTGCTCTTAAGATCCAGTAATTGCAGATTTATTAAAGCGTATAACGGCGCAATATCCACTATTTGATTATCAAAAAGTCCGAGATAGGCGAGATTTTTGAGATGAGATAACGGTGAAAGATCCACTATTTGATTTTCGCTGAGTTCGAGAATAGATAACTGTTTCAAAGAAGACAAAGGCGAGAGATCGACAATTTGATTAGCAATCAACAAAAGACTTTTTAACCGCGTCAACGATGATATAGGAGACAAATCGACAATCTGATTAGAAATAAGTCTTAACGCCTTTAACTGAGTTAAACAAGAGAAAGGCATTAAATCGACAATTCCCTTATCGACAACCCACAGATCCTCAATTGAGGACAACTTTTGCGAAGCGCGATCGCATTTAGTTGTCCCCGCAGCTTCCAACAAAACCTCAACCGTATGCCTCGCCGCCTCAGAAAGGTCATCCCGATTCGCGCACCACTGAGAAAAACTAGTAAACTTCTCAACCCCATTCTGCGCCGAGATTAGCAAACAAAAAGCCACCCAAATCAAAACCAAAGTCATCCCAAAAATGACAAAAAAAACGCTTCCTCACCTCCATTCTCTTCATCACAATTTATCCGTTGAGTAATCTATGGGTTATGCCCCCTAAATCCCCCAAGATTGGGGGACTTTGACCCCCCTCGTTCCCCCAACTCTCCCCCCTTTGCAAGGGGGGTAGGGGTCAGGGGGGCGAAAATCTCTATCGTTACTAAAACCCCTCTTCTTCGTCTGCGCCTCTGCGTGAGATAAAACAAACCTCAAGCGGACAACAAATCCTCATACACCGTTTCAATCTTCCGCACCTCAGACAACATATCGGCATCCAAATCTTGCAGACGCTTTACCTCCTTTTCGCGATCGATATTTTGAGATTCTTTTTGCTCGATTAAACTATCTAACTCAGCTTTACGAGACTTAATATCCCCATCAATTCGCTTGCTTACTTCGCGATCGTAACTATCAAAACAATCTTTTATGGCATCATAAATAGGTTGATATTGTTCTTGGGCTAATTGGGGCAAATATTTAACAAATTCTTTCTTGATTTTTCTAATAAAATCCTCGCGAGATTGTGCTGCTTGAAAAGCACCTACTCCCATTCCTAAAATAGGAACTGCCCAAATTCCTAAAGGCGCTAATAATCCTCCCGTAAAAATTGCTAAAAACGCTGTAATTCCTATTACTGCAATCCAGTTCACCAGAATATTTTTCCAATCGAATCCCGCTCCTGCAAGGACTACACCAGCAACATTTCCCGTCGCCAAAGAGAAAAATCCCATCGCCCAACTTGCCCATCCAGGTGAATTATCACCATCTAAATTAGTCGGTGCATGAACTTTTTGCCCCGTTAATTTTTCCGTCATTGCATCTGTTATTTGACGATAACTTTCTCCATACTCAGACGCACTTTGGGCGAGTTGTGAAAAAGCCTCTTCTATGGATTGTTCGGCGGTACGTTCCCAAGCAACAATTTTTTCGTTAATATAACGTTCAAATGCTAGTTTAAAAGCGCGATTAAACTCTTCTCGCTTACCTTGTGAGAGAAAGTCAAGAAAGCCTAAACTTGGTTGATAGCGAACGAAATCTACTTCAAAAGTATTGCCAAGATTAAGAATGTATTCCTTGAGAGAATCGGCAACTTCTTTTGCTTTGCGATCGCGCATAATTCTTATCTCCTCAGTAAAGCGATCGCGTATCTCACTCAATTGTTTAAATTCAGGTTCTATTGCATTTATTTTCGCTTTCAATCCCTCAACATCTTCCGATAATAAGGGTATTCGACGCGCAATACTTTCGTGAAGATTACTGTAAGATTTACGAGCTAAATGTTTTACTTGTTCGAGTTGAACGATCGCCCTTTCTTTCAGCAAAAATTGATTGAGCGTTTCAATAAATTCTGGAAATCCCGTTCCTTCGAGCGTATCTTCGGGATTTTTAATGCTTCGTCGCAAGGCTTCTAATGAAGAGAGTTCAAAAACGCGGCGATCGTAAATATTTTCACCATCTACTTGACAATATTCACTTAGATTACTTGCAAAAACTTGACGTAATTTTTTTTCTGCGTCTTGCAATTCTTCACTACTTTCATCGTCGATCAATTCTTTACGGATTTCATCCCAAGCATTAATTAAAAAGAAAACACTTAACTTGCGATCTTTGATATAGTTTTCTAAATAGCGTCTTTCTTCTAAAGTACAAGGTTGAATTGCTCGAAAAACAAACAGAATTGCATGACAATTATTAATATAACTTAGAGAAAGTTTGTTGCGAGCTTCAGTATCGTTTAATCCAGGCGTATCGACAATTTCAACGCCTTTTTCTAGTAAAGGTAAAGGATATTCAATAACTGCATAATCAACATCTGGAAAGGCTTGACGATTCTCTTCCTCTAACGCCTTTGCTTCATCAGGATCGATAGTATATTGTTGCTTAAAAGCTTTAAAATCTATTGTCTCAGGAGACTTGCCATCTTTAAAATAAACTGTGATTTTTTTCTCTTTCCCGTAACGTAAAACGGTTAGAATCGCCGTGCAAGGATTGACATCGCTGGGTAATAAATTTTCTCCGATTAACGCATTTAAAAACGTACTTTTACCGCGCTTGAGATCGCCCAATACCAACAGACGAAAAACACCTTTGCGTAAATTTTGACTGGCAAGGGTAATATCTTCGATATCGCTATCGAGACACAATTTTTGCGATCGCTGTAAAATTTCAATAACATCGTCTAGGCGATCGCATATTTCTCGACGAACTTTTGCTACTTTCTCTAAGTTACCGAGAAAACGATCTGTTTTAGTTTGGGATATCATAGATTTTCCTTGTATTAAATTAGGGAGTAGGGATTAGGGAGTAGGGATTAGGCGATAGAGAATTGTTATTCTTTTTCTAGCTTTTTAATAAGGGCAGTAATCATGCGATTTTCTTCGTCTAATAAATTAATAACTGGGCTTATTTTTTTTTGCTCACTTAATTGCACTCTCTCAGATAAAATAAGATGAGTTTCTAATTCATTAGCTGAACCTTGAGCTATCTTTAAAAATCTTATATATTCTCCTGTATACCTTCGTCCATATCCTTCTGCTATGTTAGCTGGAATAGAAACAGACGATCTTCTTATCTGTTGAACTATTCCATAAAGTTCATCTTTAGGAAAATTTTTAGTCAAAAAATAGCATTTTTCTGCTATCTCCATTCCTTTTTGCCAAATTTTTAGATCTTTAAAATTATTTACTGTTGTTACTGAAAAATACTGAGTTTTCATTATTATTTACTACTCCCTACTCCCTATTTCCTGTTCCTTTACTTACTACTCCCTACTCCCTTTTCCCTTACTTACTATTTGAATTATCTTTCTCTAAAAATAACTTATAACCGATAAAGCCGATTACACTAACAATCAAGGCATAAGTCAGCCATATACCAACTTGAATGCCAACATAAACAACGCCAAATCCAACAACAACAAATCCGAGAAATTTAGACCATTTTTTTAACTTTTTTAATCCGCGTTTTAGCGAATTTTCCGTTGGTTCGTTCTTTTGAGTTTGATAAAAGGGAACATCGCGATTTTTGTCGCGTCCATAAATTTCCGCTTCTAATTCTCTGAGGCGAATCGCGCGTTCTCTTTCCTGAAGTTCTTCTTCTCGACGTTGTATTTTGTTTTCTCTATCATCATCATTGTGAGGATTCATATCTTTAGTCGTACTGAAAGCTAGCTGAACGCTCATACCTTAGTATGGCTCACTTAGTTTAGAATGCCCAGTTACAAGCTAAAGATCGTAACACGCAAAATTAATTTATATAAAATCAACGTCGATTATGAGGTGCGTCTAAATTGATGAGAGGCCCTTTGGGAACCAAACCGCTAGGATTAATATGAGGATGACTTAGATAATAATGCCGTTTAATATGCTCGAAATTACAGGTTTTTTTGATTTGGGGATATTGATAAAGTTCCTTGAGATAATTCCATAAATTCGGATAATCCCAAATATGTCGAATATTACATTTAAAATGTACGTAATACACCACATCAAATCGCAACAGCGTTGTAAATATACAAACGTCTGCTTCGGTTAAGACATTGCCACACAAATATCGCTGTTTTGCTAATACTTTCTCCCAATAATCCAACGCTTCAAACAGTCCGGTTACTGCTTCTTCATAAGCTTCTTGAGAGGTAGCAAATCCAGAACGATAAACACCATTATTAATTGGTTGATAAATTGCCTCAATCGTTTTATTAATTTCTTCTTGTAATTCTTCTGGACAAAGATCGATCTTATTCTTAGCAAACTCTTCAAACTCGCGATCGAACATCCGAATAATTTCGCGAGATTCATTACTCACGATCGTATTTTTATGTTTATCCCATAATACTGGAACCGTAACGCGCCCCGTATATTTTGAATCGGCTTTAACGTAAACTTCTCGTAAATAATTAGCATGATTAACCGTATCGGGAATCGAACCTGAAAATTCAGAAAATTCCCATCCGTCATCTGCCATTAAAGGATCGACAATTGACAACCCGATCGCGTCATCTAATCCTTTTAATTGTCGTAAGATTAATGTGCGATGCGCCCACGGACAAGCATAAGAAATATACAGGTGATAGCGATTAGCTTCTGCTTTAAAACCGCTCGATCCATCCGCCGTAATCCAATTGCGAAATGTTGTAGGATTGCGTTGGAAACGACCTTTAGTATCCATCTGATACTTTTCGTTGCGCCATTCCCCATCAATCATCATTCCTGTAGCCATGATATTCCGATCTTAGGTTCTACAACTCTAGGATAGACGATCGCAAACTAGTTTCCCGTTGCCTTATTTCCAGTGCGCTCGATAAAATGTAAGCCGCTAAATAATTGAAAGGCATTATCCCATAAAGTTGCTTCTCGACGCATAAGATTAATATGAGGCTCGATACGCTTGAGAATTTCGTCAAAATCCATAGTCGTTCCTGCAAAAGCATTAAAATCTGAAATAACTGTAACGCCAGCCAAATTTTGCTTGACAAATTGCATCAAATGCTCCCAATTATTGCGCATAGTAGTTTTTCCGTCAGTAGACTTTTGTTGTTCAAAAAAAGTTATCCCTTCGCGAAACTGGTAAATGCGATCGCACAATCTTAAAATCATATTTCTAGCTGGTAAATGGAAATCACAGAACTTTGCATAATCTTGAATTTGCGTTTTGCGAATCAGTCTGCCTTTAAAATCGAGATCGACGCATTGTTCAAAAATCGGCAATAAACCTTCTACTTGTTGACTGACTTCTGACCAATCGAAACGTATCGTTTTTGAATTGCTTTCGTTGTACTGACAGATAACAGTCACTTGGGGTTCAATCGCTTGAAAATATTGCACCCGATACACTTCGATTTGGTTAACGAGATCGAGAGGAACGCAAAAACAGGGAATTTCAGCTTCAGTAAAAGCATTGCGATAAAAACGCAAGTCTCCCATATTTCCCGTGCGATACAAGCGCCAAGAACGAGTTGGCAACTGTAAACGAGCAATATAAAGGTCGAGATTCATGATTTTAGCGAATTTCCTCGCTAAATCTTCTCGGCGTTCGGAAGCAATTGGTTCGATGACGAGAATCCCAATTTCTTGACTTCCAGGTTCGATCGCCGCGCGTTCGCGTGCTAGTTGTCGTTGTTCTTTCTCTATTTGGGTTAAACGCTCGATTCCTTGACGAGCTTGTGCGATAACTTTAGGGTGGGTCGTATTGCGTAAAATATTTTTATAGCCTTTCTCTGCTTGCTGTAGATGACCGCTAGCTTCTTCTAAACGAGCCATATAAAACGAGATCCAAGGGTTATCTGGGTCTTGTTCTTTTAGTTGTTTGAGTAATAGATCGGCACTTTGATAGTCTTGATGCTCGATCGCACGGGCAACTCTCTCTAACATAGAAGTTTACGATGATAATTAGCAGCTTTGTTGCTCGACAATGGCAACAACGATAGAAACCGCCACTATAGGAGCGGTTATAGCTCTAAGGATACGACAACCTAGCGAAATTGGATGAAAACCTGCCGCGATCGCATTATCTACTTCTGTTTGAGTCCACCCGCCTTCTGGCCCCGTCGCAACGATCAGATTTTTTGCAGGTTTCTCCTGAAGATGCGTTAGTAAGTGTTTTGCTTCTGTGCGAGTAACGCAAATATAGCAATCGGCATCTAGCGCGATCGCATCTTTGAGTGCTTGAGTAAAGTTAATCGGTTCTGAAACGATTGGAACAACTTGTCTTTCCGACTGTTCTGCCGCTTCCGTGGCAATTTTTCGCCAGCGATCGAGTTTATTGGCACTAGGATTGAGTAAAGTGCGATCGCTCAGTATTGGCATAAAAGCTGTTACTCCCAATTCCGTACAGCAGCGCACGATCTCATCAAAACCATTTCCTTTGGGTAAAGCTGTCATTAAGGTAATGGAGATGGGTAATTCTGTTGATTCGTGTAGCATTTCTAAAATGCTAGCTGAAGTTCCGATTAATTGTGCAATCCAAGCTTTACCGAGTCCGTCCATTGCCACAAAGCGATCGCCTTCTCGCAACCGCAGCACTCGATTGAGATAATGTTGCTGTTGGGATGTTAAATGTATCTGTTCGTTTTCTTGTTGTGTCGCTTCTATTACTAAACGATAAACCAAAATAAAATCGATATTTTTGAGGGTTTCAATTTATAATTTTAATTTACACATTCATTTCAATCACTGTAATGGTTGAAGAATAATAAGTGAAGATTATTTGCTATACCAATTTTGAGGATCGATTTTTAAGATATTTGCTCCTGGTTCGACTTTAACTGGAATAGGAGTGCCAGTAGTTATTTGTCCGCATTCCGCTGTAAAACCACAGATAACATGGTCTGTGTAGTAGGCACGTTTCTCAAGGTATTCATCCTGACAGACAATATCTTTTTCATAACTCTCACTACAAGCTAAAGCGAAAACAAAATAAGTTTTTGGTGGTAACTGAAGCTGATAACTTCTTTGCTCTTGCCGTGTTTCCATACAGTATTCTTTTTTGGTAAAAATGTCTTCTGCACAGACCTTTTGAGCGGGTGTGTAGTCGCTAGGATAAATTAATTCTCCCTGAATAGTTGCGTATTCATTATTAGTTAACGATTGGCTTAGTAATAAAGTGGCGATCGCAGTTACAAAAGTCATTTTCCCAAATAGCTGACTAAAATTATCTTTATTTTTTGTCTTAAAGAGCGATCGCGACTTTAAAATTAAACATTATGTAGTTGATGCCAAAATAATTAACTGACGTTGTTGGATCGATCGCACTTCTTCTAAACTCAATTCGACATTTTCTAAAATCTCTCTTACCGTCTTCTTCTCATCGCAAGCTTGCATAAAAGCAAATTCTGTATCCGATAAAGTGACGGGTTGAAAATCGTAGTTGAGAAAGCTTTGTGAGGGCCAACCCATGATACAGGGATGGGGTTCGGGAATTGCTGCTAATAAGGTTTCGTCAACCGACCAATCGGCTTTTGCTAGTGGGGGTTTCCCTAAGAAAAACTCGTAATGGGTAATTTCGGGGTCTAATAGTTCGATTAATCGGTATCGTTCGCGATCGCTCAATCCTTTTGCTCTTTCCATCAACTCAGGCGACTTGCCAAGCAAACGTTCTAATTGCCAGTATTGCGGATTGGAAAAGCCAATAAATTCTAACTCAGAAGCCTCGATTAACTCAAATAACGTCTCAACGTTGTAATCGATTTCTTGGGGATGAACGTACATATCGGCAAACGCTTCGTCCCGATGGTTTTCCATCGCCCAGCGTTCCTTTTCTCGCTTGACAATTCTATTGTTTTCTGGTAGAGAAGAGAAGACTTGACGACCGACCGACACGCCATCGCGATAATCGCCTCGTTTGTCGCCTTGCAGAAGCGCGATCGCTTTTTGCATCAATTGAATTTCCCAGCGTCCCAACTCTGCATACACGAAGACGTGTAACAACCCGCCTGGCGCTAACTTTTGAGCGAGTGCTTGAATTCCTTTAATCGGGTCGGGTAAATGATGCAATACGCCAACACAATTAATCAAATCGAACTCACCAGGTAATTGTGTGGCTTCTTCTAGCTTTAAGAGTTTAAATTCGACCGATTTGGCGCGATTTGTCAAGACCCCCGAACGATGACAGCGTTCCTTCGCCACTTCTAAAGCTTTTTCGCTCAAATCGATCGCGACAATTTCTGCTTTGGGATTGAGGTAAATTAAATAATCCGTTCCCGAACCCGTCCCGCACCCTGCATCGAGAATGCGAATATCTTGGCGCGAGGGTTTGCGTCCCATACAGAAATTATAAGCTGCTATCCAATTCCAGCGCCAATTGTATCCTGGTGGGGGTTCGTCAGAAAGGGGATCTGGAGGAAAGGATAAGTATTGTAAAGTTTGGCAACAGCAGCGTTAACAGATTGGGAGTCAGACATAAGAGAAAAAATAACTGCAAGATTAGAGTTTATCCGATGTTGAGTCAAGAGTTAACAGAAGCGAGAAGCGCCCAAAATCTTTATATTGTTAAAAAGTCAACAATACAAAAAATCAGAGAAAAAAGAAAAAATGATGAATCAGTCGCATTCACTAAAACCTAGAATTAAGATCGATCGTAGTGTATCGCAGGTTAATTACAGGAGTTATTAATGCGATCGCAAGCAAAATAGTAAAAGGCGATCGCCCCTTAGTGTAAACTTTTTCTCAGACTTCTTGACACAATTCTTAATAAACCCGCTTAGAGATCGCGAAACGTTTTAATCTAGATGCTGACGCAAAAATTATAAACATCTGATTTTAAATCGAGATGTAGCAAGCATCTCTACTCCAAATCGGAGCCAACAAACACTTTTTTCATGGGAGATAGTTAAAATCCAATGACTGTTAAGGCAAGTGGTGGAAGCTCATTAGCACGTCCTCAACTCTATCAAACCGTGCCAGTATCTGCGATCTCTCAAGCAGAACAACAGGATCGTTTTTTAGAAAAAGCAGAACTTAATCAATTAACCGAATATTTTCGCTCTGGTAAAAAGCGTATAGAAATTTCCGAGACGCTAACCAAAAACTCCGACCTAATCGTATCCCGCGCCGCCAACCGGATTTTCACTGGAGGCTCGCCAATGGCATACTTAGAAAAGCCTCCAGTTGAAGAAATGGCAATGGCAGGCGTTGGGGCGAAAGGAGTAGCTCGACAAGCAACGGGAATGGATGTTACCTACGTCGAAGGCGGCGGAGGTAGCGGCGGTATATTTAGCGGTTTGCGCTCGATCTTCAGTTCGACCGGCCCTATCCCGCCAGGATTCCGCCCGATCAATATTTCTCGTTACGGGCCAAGCAACATGCAAAAGTCCTTGCGAGATTTATCGTGGTTTTTGCGCTATACAACCTACGCGATCGTTGCTGGCGACCCCAATATTTTAGTCGTTAACACGCGCGGATTGCGAGAAGTTATTGAAAATGCTTGCTCGACTGATGCGACCATTGTCGCCTTACAAGACATGCGAGCCGCTTCGACTGACTATTTCGCACGCGATGCAGAAGCCAAAGCAATTGTAGCTCAATACTTCGACGTTCTCATTAGCGAGTTTAAGGCATCAACGCCTAACAACAAGTTGCGCCAGCGTCCCTCTAGCGACGTACAAGGCTTAACGCTCCCTCAAAGCTACTTTAACGCATCAGAACGGCGGCAGAAATTTGTCATGAAGCCGGGACTGTCTGCGTTAGAAAAACAAAGCGTTATCAAAGCAGCCTATCGGCAACTCTTCGAGCGAGATATTACCCGCGCCTACAGTCAGTCAATCTCCTACTTGGAATCTCAAGTCAAGAATGGCGATATTACCATGAAGGAGTTTGTCCGTCGCCTGTGTAAATCGCCTTTGTATCGGAAACAATTCTTCGAGCCATTTATCAATAGCCGCGCTCTAGAGTTAGCTTTCCGTCACATTCTCGGTCGCGGTCCTTCTTCGCGCGAAGAAGTTCAAGACTATTTCTCAATTGTTTCTAGCGGCGGACTCGCTGCTTTAGTGGATGCTTTAGTCGATTCGCAAGAATATGCGGATTACTTCGGTGAAGAAACCGTGCCTTATCTGCGCGGATTGGGTCAAGAAGCTCAAGAATGCCGTAATTGGGGAATGCAGCAAGACCTGTTTAACTACAGCGCGCCTTTCCGCAAGGTTCCTCAGTTTATCACTACCTTTGCTAAATATGATCGCCCCCTACCCGACCAACACGTCTACGGTTCCGGTAACGACCCGCTAGAAATTCAATTCGGCGCTATTTTCCCCAAAGAAACTCGCAACCCTAGCAATAGTCCCGCTCCCTTCAGCAAAGATACCAAGCGCATCCTCATTCACCGAGGCCCGGCTACCAATAACCAAAATAGCAACCCTGCCGCACGAGGCGAGATGCCCGGCTCTTTAGGACCAAAGGTATTCCGTTTAAACAACGAGTTACCAGGTTCTAGCAATGGCGCTAGCGTCAAGTATGGCGAAAGCTCGACCCAAGCTGTAATTCGAGCCGCCTATCGTCAAGTATTTGGGCGCGATGTCTACGAAGGTCAGCGCTTGAGCGTTGCAGAAATCAAGCTCGAAAATGGTGATATTACCCTGCGCGAGTTCATCAAACTCTTGGCGAAGTCAGACACCTTCCGCAAGACCTACTGGACACCTTATTATGTCGTTAAGGCAATTGAGTACATTCATCGTCGTCTCTTAGGTCGTCCTACCTATGGTCGCCAAGAGATGAATCAATACTTCGATCTTTGCTCGAAGAAAGGGTTATATGCTCTTGTAGATGCGATTATCGACAGTCCTGAATATACTCAGGCATTTGGCGAAGATACCGTTCCCTACGAACGCTATCTAACCCCAGGCGGCTTGCAAATGCGCATGGCAAGAGTGGGAGCGCTGCGCGAAGATACTGGTAAGCGTGTCGATAAAGAAACAACCCCTCGCTTTGTTGAGTTGGGTCAAGTTTCGTCAATACGCACCGAACCCGAAATTCAAATGCGCGTCAATCAAGGGGTCAGCGTTCAGCGCCAGCAAACGAAGATCTTTAAGCTCACCTCAACCTTTGATAAAGTCGCTGTCAAGAGCCTTATTGGGGCTGCTTATCGTCAGATTTTCGAGCGCGACCTCAATCCCTTTATCATTCAAACTGAGTTTTCAGCGCTGGAAAGCAAGCTGAGCAATTCGGAAATCACGGTGAAGGAATTTATTGAAGGGTTGGGTTGTTCGGATCTTTACATTAAAGAGTTCTATACGCCTTTCCCCAATACAAAAGTTATCGAGTTAGGAACTAAGCATTTCTTAGGACGCGCGCCTCTCAATCAGCGCGAAATCCAGAAATACAATCAAATTCTTGCAACTCAAGGCATTCGTGCTTTCATTGGCGCAATGGTCAACAGTATGGAATACGCTCAAGTGTTTGGCGAGGATGTGGTTCCCTATCGTCGCTTCCCGACGCTTCCGGCGGCTAACTTCCCCAATACGGAGAAGCTGTATAACCAGCTAACCAAGCAAAATGAAGAGATAGTTGTACCTAGCTTTACACCTGCTAAATTAAACGTTTAGAAATGTGTAAGTTAGATTGATAAAATTCTAGAGGCGCGATCGCGTCTCTATTTTTTTGATTAAAATTAAAGTCTTAGCTACAGGTTGTTATCGTAAATTTATGAGTAAAGGGACGCTATTTGATAAAGTTTGGGACTTACATACCGTCAAAATCTTGCCTTCGGGTCAGACTCAGCTATTTATAGGCTTGCACTTAATCCATGAAGTAACTAGTCCTCAAGCATTTACCGATTTGCGCGATCGCGGACTAAAAGTATTATATCCAGAACGTACCGTTGCCACAGTCGATCACATCGTCCCTACAGAAAACCAAGCGCGTCCGTTTATCGATGACCTCGCCGAAGAGATGATGGTCGCACTCGAAAAGAACGCCAAAGACTACGGAATTCGTTTCTATAATATCGGTTCGGGAAATCAAGGCATCGTCCACGTTATTGCACCAGAACAAGGGTTAACCCAACCCGGAATGACCATTGCCTGTGGAGACTCGCACACCTCGACTCACGGCGCATTTGGCGCGATCGCATTTGGCATTGGAACCTCGCAAGTCCGCGATGTCTTAGCTTCCCAAACGCTATCGTTAGATAAACTCAAAGTTCGCAAAATTGAAGTTAATGGAACGTTACCCCCAGGCGTTTATGCCAAAGATGTTATTTTGCACATCATCCGCACGTTGGGCGTGAAAGGTGGAGTCGGTTACGCTTATGAATATGCTGGCACGACTTTCGAGCAAATGTCGATGGAAGAAAGAATGACCGTTTGTAATATGGCCATCGAAGGCGGCGCTAGATGCGGCTATATCAACCCCGATGAAGTTACCTTTGAGTATCTTAAAGGTAAGGATTTTGTACCCAAAGATGCAGATTGGGATAAAGCCGTTGCTTGGTGGACGAGTATTCGCAGCGACAAAGATGCAGAGTATGACGATATTATCAAGTTTAATGCTAGCGAAATCGAACCGACGATAACCTGGGGAATTACCCCCGGTCAAGGGATTGGCGTAAACGAAGCAATTCCTACACCAGAAACGCTTTCAGAAGGCGATCGCGCGATCGCACAAGAAGCTTATCGTTACATGAAATTTAGCCCAGGAGTCCCCATCAAGGGAACAAAAGTGAATGTTTGCTTCATTGGTAGCTGTACTAACGGACGCATCAGCGACTTGCGCGAAGCCGCTAAATTTGCACGAGGAAGACACGTAGCAAACGGAGTTAAAGCCTTTGTGGTTCCAGGTTCCGAACGGGTCAAAAAGCAAGCAGAAGCCGAAGGATTAGATAAAATTTTCCTCGAAGCAGGTTTTGAATGGCGAGAGGCGGGATGTTCGATGTGTCTGGCCATGAATCCCGACAAACTCCAAGGCGATCAAGTCAGTGCATCCTCATCCAACCGCAATTTCAAAGGTCGTCAAGGTTCATCTACGGGACGCACCTTATTGATGAGTCCGGCGATGGTAGTAGCAGCAGCGATTAAAGGGGAAGTAGCAGACGTGCGAGAGTTTTTGAACTGACGGGGTAAAAACATGGTTAAAAAGCTTGCTGTATAAGGGCTATAGCCCTTATAATCTTCCGATATAATGGCAGTTTATATGTATACCTCACTCTTCCAAGAATTGCTATCAATGGAGGATAGCTTTATCGATGACTACCCAAACGCGAACTTACAATTAAAAACGCTCCCAGACAAGACGTTCCCACAATTAACATTAACGCGATCGCCAATACCCAGCCATTAATTGAGTTATCGTTTTTTAAGGAAGTAGCAGGCGTATAACGATCGCGATCGCTTTCAATTTCAATTATCAGTTTGTTGCGATCGGCTTTGTCGCTCCCCGAAGGGGAATCGTCGAAAACTGTTGGTTTGGGTTTCATCGAAGGCGTACTTTTTTGCAAGCTTTGTACGTAGAGGATAAGCTGCTGATTTTCCTTGACAATTTGTTTTCTATGTGCATCTAAAACTTCAATCCGAGTTCGAGCAGCTTCTAATTCTTGTACTAATTCTCGATACATAGAAAGTGGTACGGAAGGACGAGAATAAGAAGCCCCCGAAGAAAGATGGTTAGTAGAAGGGGTTGGAATTTTAACCTGAGAATTAGCTGTCATGGGTTTCAATTATTTTTTTGTAATCGTAGTGGGAAGAAATGACCGACTGGCCCCGTCCCCTGACCGATCGCTAAGGCATATTTGAGCGCAGTAGTGACATAATGTTTAGCCTCTCCTACTGCATCCCATAAATCTTTACCCAATGCTAAATTAGCGGCGATCGCAGCCGAAAGGGTACAGCCCGTCCCATGAGTATTAATTGTTTCGACGGTTTCTGTCGCTAAAGTTTCCCATCGTTCCCCATCAAACCACACATCTACCCCACGCAAGTCCCCCGACATCCCGCCGCCTTTGACTAAAACGGTTGAGGCTCCCAATTGACAAACGATCTGAGCAGCGGCTTTCATATCTTCGAGTGTATTAATCGTCAATCCGCTTAACAACTGTGCTTCGTAGCGATTGGGAGTCACGATTAATGCCTTGGGGATCAATTTATTTCGCAAAAGCGCGATCGCGCTATCGTCGATTAATTGGGCCCCCGTGCGAGATACCATCACCGGATCGACAACAAGCCGTTCGATTTGCCATTTTTCCACCTGTTGGGCAACTGTTTCGATAATCTCTCGATCGAGTAACATTCCCGTTTTCGCAGCATTTGCTCCAATATCGCCCATCACCGCTTCGATTTGCGCTGCAACTGCGAGCGCGCTCATTGCCTCTACTCGCGTCACGCCGAGAGTATTTTGTGCCGTCACGCAAGTAATCGCGCTCGTCCCGTGGACGCAGTGAAACGCAAACGTCCGTAAATCTGCTTGAATTCCCGCACCGCCCCCGCTATCGGAACCCGCGATTGTTAAAGCTACTGGTATCTGACTCATTAAACTTATTGGCAAAGTAGTTCAAAGTTCAAAAAGATAGAACATCAATACTAGCTAAATATAAATCGGCATTGATGGTCTACGATCGCTGGACTGCGAATAGCTTCTTAATTTTTGAATTTTGTTTCATACGCGATATATCGCGTCTCTACCTTTGAATTTTGAACTTTTGTTAGCGTTGGAAACGCCGTCTCTGTTGGAGGAATGGCGGAATATCCAAACCATTTTGTTTCTTTTCTGGTTCTAGTTTAGAGTCTGGCGTACTAGGAGGGCGCTCCACTGGACGTACTTGAGTTTTGCTAGAAGATTGGCTTTCTCCGGTAAATCCAGTCGCGATCGCAGTAATTCTAATTTCTCCTTGCATTCTCTCGTCGATTACCGCCCCAAAAATAATATTGGCATTGGGATCGACAATTTCATAAATAATATCAGCCGCCGCGTTAACCTCGTGCAGAGTGAGATCGTTCCCACCAGTAATATTTAAAATTACCCCTTTCGCCCCTTCAATCGAGGACTCTAGTAAAGGAGAAGAAATTGCTGCTAGAGCGCCTTCTTTTGCCCTCGATTTGCCCGTCCCGATGCCAATTCCCATCAGTGCCGACCCCGCATCTGCCATAATCGCCCTGACATCGGCAAAGTCTACGTTAATCAAGCCAGGAATAGTAATAATATCCGAGATTCCCTGTACCCCTTGCCGTAAAATATCATCTGCTACTCGAAATGCTTCCTGCATGGGCATTTCTGGGTTAGCAACCGATAGCAATTGATTGTTGGGAATAACGATCAGCGTATCGACTCGGCTTTGTAGATTGCCAACACCTTCATCAGCTTGACTGGTGCGACGACGACCTTCAAAGGTAAACGGGCGAGTGACTACACCAACAGTTAAACAGCCGATTTCCTTGGCGACTTCCGCGACTATTGGTGCGGCTCCCGTTCCCGTACCGCCTCCCATACCCGCCGTGATAAAGACTAAATCGGTGTTTTCTAGGGCGTGAGCGATTTCTTCGCGCGATTCTTCTGCTGCTTTTTGCCCGATCGCCGGATTGCCTCCCGCACCTAATCCTCTGGTCAATTTCTGTCCGACTTGCAAGCGCTGGGGTGCTGCTGATTGTGCTAGCGCCTGAGCGTCGGTGTTAATCGCCCAAAATTCAATTCCAGAAACGCCGCTTTCAATCATACGATTGACGGCATTGCATCCACCTCCGCCAACACCGATAACTTTGATTTTAGCTACGTTACTTGGCACGATTTGGCTACTCCTAAAATCTTCCCTAGGTTTGGCTTGGGTTCGCTCGTTTCGATGCGCGGACAGTCCAGCTACATTAAGCATATAGCGCTCGTCCTCCCTTGCTGGAGGCTCGTTAATACCATTTAGTATTTGAAGCTCTAATTCATTATCAAGTGTCATTGCAATCGGGAAGAGTTTTTACACAAATTTTAAGGATTTGATTGTTAGGAGTAAACCTATTCACCCCATTTATTTTGAGGTTATTCAATCGAAGACCTCAGATAACTGAATTTTCTCGACAGAAAGATCGTTTTATATCTTTCTTGCTGTTTTTCCATAAGCCTAGAAATCAAACTTGAGTTTTGTCAAGGTATTTTACTATATCTTAATAAGGACAACTTAATTTGTTATGGGGTTCCTGATGGGAGTGTTGTGAGAATTAATTTTTTTGGCAGTTTCAGTTGAACCGTAGGAAGATCTGGGTTAGTTAGATCGATATATGTAATTTGACCGGCGCTGACGCGAGATGGTAACTTTTGCATCCGAGCTAAAACGGACAATTGTTTTAGAAAAAGTTCCTTATTGTAAGCGCCAAAATATATAACTCCCATCTCAGTTTTTAAAATTAAGTTACTGGGGTTATGCCAATCGATCTCTTTGACGGCGATGGGCGATCGCCCAATCGATTTATATAACTGTGTCCAATGCTGGCGATATAGGGGATCGTATCCGATAACCTTTAGCGTTGGGGGTTGCCAATTTTTATCGCCGCCATCGTAAAAATTTTTCGGGATAAAAATCCCTTGTTCGTCTACAAAACCAACATCGCGATCGGATATGGCAACGGCGACGGGTTCGCGTTCGGTTATTTCAACAATTAATTTAGGCGGAAAAATTTGACGGGTTATCTGAGCGTTGGCGATCGGAGGAGTCGCTTCGAGTCGAGTGAGGATTTGTTGCGTTGGAAGTTGCCAAACCGAATGAGATTTTGACAAAGGAAGTAATTGACGAATTCGCTCGCCTGAGAGCAGGCGGTTTCCTTCGATGATGACTTGAGATTCTTTGCCAATTGTCCAATGAGGAAGTGTTAAAATCCATAACAAGCCGCCAGCCATCCCCGCGATCGCGATAAAACGCCAAACGGCTTGCAATGCCCTAAACCTTCGTTGATTCTGTAGATCTTGCCGTCGATTTTTTAACTGATTTGAAGAAACGGATGCTAAATCTGCCATCGCTCACCTCTTGACGTTATACGAGGTTACCAAATAGTTACGTAGGAACGCGAGCAATTGCGTCCCTGGTAATTATTCGCTTGTGACTGGTTACTAATGAAAGCTATTCCCAAGATAATGTTTCAACTAAACTTAACAAATTAAAGTCTAGTTTCCTTTAAAACTTTTCCAGACTTTGTTTCAAAATGCAATAGTAGTGATTCTGATAAATCGATGTTATAACTGTATTGAAATATCTGTCTTCAAACAGTAATTTAAATATCTTTTCCCAGTCTTAGAGGCTAACTCAGCAGGCAATTTAAATTAAATTGCTTTGGCTAGAGGATTGTCGTCTTTGATAATATGGGTATAGCGTTAAGATTGGTTTTAGTAGTCCTCCACCAGCATTAACTAGGCTTATGGTTATTAAACAACGCGGACTCGTTCTGGGTGCTACGGCTGTCGTTTTAACGGCAGTTGCTGTAACGGGAGCGGGTCTTCGCCAGAGTGAAGCTTTTTTTCAGGAAAGCCCCAAGGAATTAGTCGATGAAGTTTGGCAGATCATCAATCGAACTTATGTAGATGGAACTTTTAATAAGGTAGATTGGAAATCAGTTCGCAATCAGTATCTTGGGCGTTCGTATGCCAATAAAGAAGAAGCATACAAAGCCATTCGGGAAATGCTGGAAAAGCTGGGAGATCCTTACACTCGCTTCATGAACCCAGAAGAATTCCAAAATATGCAAATCGATACCTCTGGAGAATTGACAGGGGTGGGCATTCAACTGGCAAAAGATGAGGAAACGAAAGAACTCGTTGTTATTTCCCCTATTGAAGAGACTCCTGCATTTAAAGCTGGGATTCTGGCAAAGGATGTAATCGTCAAAATTGATGGCAAAACGACTAAAGGCATGGAAGTCGATGATGCAGTCAAGTTAATTAGAGGAAAGCCTGGAACTTCAGTTACCCTTACGATTAAAAGAGAAACTAAAGAAATCGATTATCCGCTCACTAGAGAGCGAATCGAAATTCATCCAGTCCGCGCTCATGTCGAACAGACCCCCGCAGGAAAAATTGGCTATATTCGTCTGACGCAATTCAGCGCTCAAGCAAGCGAAGAAATGCGCGATGCCATTCAAAAATATGAAAATGAAGAAAAAGTAGTCGGTTATATTCTCGACCTGCGTTCTAATCCTGGCGGTCTGTTATACTCCAGCGTAGATATCGCTCGGATGTGGATCGATGATGGCGCGATTGTATCGACGGTAGATCGACGTGGAGAAGTCGAACGACAACGCGCTAATGGCAGCGCTTTGACGGAAAAACCATTGGTGGTGTTGGTGGATGGCGGTTCGGCAAGTGCTAGTGAAATTCTCTCCGGTGCGCTGCAAGATAACAAACGCGCGATTATTGTAGGAACTAAAACTTTTGGTAAAGGGTTGGTTCAGTCGGTACGCGGATTGGGTGACGGTTCTGGCTTAGCCGTAACGATCGCCAAGTATTTAACGCCTAACGGTCGAGATATCAACAAACACGGCATCGACCCCAATGTTGTCTTCGAGCTAAGCGAGCAACAGCGCAAAGCTTTACAGAAAGATCGCACGCAAATCGGTACGTTTAACGATCCTCAATTTGTGAAAGCTTTTGATGTACTCAAACAAGAGATCGCTAAAAAATCCCCCGTTCCTCAAGCGTCTAAATAATTAAGACTAGATGGGTTGGCATTTGCCTGACCTAATTAGTCCGATACGACGGGCGATCGCGTCATCTTGAGAATTAAAAGGCCCCCATTTATCCGATTCCTCTGGAACCCGGTCATTGTCAATGGCAACGATTTGACAATGACCTTCTTGTGTTTTAACAATATACCAATGGGTCGTATTACTCATTTTTGTACCAAAAAGCAGATTTATGGATAACTTAGAAATTCAAAATTCAGCAATGGGGTTTCATAATTCATAATTCATAATTCATAATTTTTTAGATGACTAACCTCGATCCTAACTTTAAGCGACAAGTGCAACGGTTGTACCAACTAACTGTCTGCGCGAGGTGGTTATTTGTCGTCGGTAGTTGGACGATACTAGGAAGCTTTGGGATCTGGGGACTACGAGAGGATATTTCTCTGTGGCGAGAACACTTTACTTGGGTAGCCGTTCGTTATGCGATCGCCTACAATCGCATTCCTTCTCTTTGTCTGGCTTTCTGTATTGGAGTCACCACAGCTGTTCTAGTGTGGCACGCTCAAAATTTATTTTGGGGGCTTTCTGAGACGGAAAAGCAAGGTTTAGAGAGACAGGTGAAAAGAATTCACTCGATCGGGCCGCGCCATCCTTTATGGAAATGGATTAATTCCAGCCATCGATCGATATAGAATTGTTCGCAGTTTTTTAATCAATTAAACGACACGAATTTTATTCCTTTTCATAACCGAAGAGAAATTAAAAGGCGAAAACTGCCATAGTAGTAATTTTTTCTATTTCGCTGTCGCGCCAACTAGCGATTGGTTGAAAAAATTAGCGATTTCCTTTGGAAATCGCTAAAAAAATGAATAACTATTGAATTAACCCAATTACTCAGCGCATTGGATTTTGAGAGACAGGCTTTCTGTCTGAGGGACGATTGTTTTTGTTGAATTTACGTGGCTTGATATTGGGTTTTGGTAAAGAAGCCGCCGATGGAACTTCCCAATCTGTTTTCATCCAGTTAGGGCAGTTTTGGTCGTAAACCATCTGCAAGGCTGCTGCTGCGATCGCTTGTGCGTCGTATTCGGCACTCAATTCGTTGACGATGGGTAAGAAGGAAGCCATCCGCTCCCCTGCCAAAGATTCTTTAATCTGTTCTTGCAGTTTGGCGAGACGCTTTGCTTCTACTTGAGAGCGACTGGGAATGCGGCTCACTTCCAACGTTTGGCGAAGGCGACGCTCGATTTGCTTGAGCGCTCGGCGGTCAATAGGTTCTACCAACGCGATCGCGGTTCCCGTTTTCCCCGCGCGTCCGGTACGACCGATGCGGTGAATATAGGTTTCTGCGTTATCGGGTAAGTCGAAGTTGATGACATGGCTGAGATTTTCCACATCCAGACCTCGCGCGGCAATATCAGTAGCGACAACTAAGCGAATTTTTCCATCTCGAAAACGCTGTACCAATCGTTCTCGTTGAATCTGGCTGAGATCGCCGTGGTATTCATCGACGCTTTGACCGGATTCTTGTAATTTGTTGGTCAGTTCGGCGGCAGTTTGTTTGGTGCGCACGAAAATAATCGCCGATTCTGGAGATTCTATTTCTAAAATCGGTTGCAGTGCTTTCAATTTCGACCAGCCGCGAGGAACCATATAGACGTGCTGTTCGATTCTGGTAGGAGCCGCTTGCGGTTGTTCTACGGTGACGGTGGCGGGAGATTTTAGGAATTGATTGACTAATTCTCGAATTTCTCGCGGCATGGTAGCCGAGAAACAAGCCGTTTGGCGAGTTGCTGAGGTTTGTTTGAGGATCTTTTTCACGTCGTCGATGAAACCCATACTCAGCATTTCATCAGCTTCGTCGAGGACTGCGAAACGGAGTTGGTCTAAGATGAGTTTTTTGCGATCGAGCAAGTCGATAACTCGTCCTGGAGTCCCGACGACAATTTGAACGCCGCGTTCGAGGCTGCGAATTTGTCGTTCGATAGATTGACCGCCATAGACGTTGAGAACGTACAAACGGCGATCGCCTGCAAATTCTTTAATCGCTTCGGCAACTTGTTGCGCGAGTTCTCTAGTTGGGGTCAGGATCAATGCCTGTACTGCCGAATTTTGAGTATCGATTCGATCTAGGATGGGCAGCGAATAAGCTGCTGTTTTTCCCGTTCCCGTTTGCGATTGACCGACGACATCGCGACCTTCTAGAATCAGAGGGATTGCTTGGGTTTGTATATTAGTAGGGGTGCTAAAACCTAATCTTTCTATTTGTTGGACTCTAATATCTGATAGTCCTAAGCTTTGGAAGGAATTAGTCATAAGTTAATTGCAATTGATTGTAAGTTTATGTTTTTTCTGGTTTGTAAGCTTTTTGTCCGCCATGGCGGACAAATTTAGTCAAGCGATCGCCCGTCAAGCATTCCCAACTAGACGACTTCGCCGTATAAATCGTAGATATCCGCATCGACGATTCTGACGGGAACGATTGAGTTTAATGCTGCTTCTCCTCGAACGTAAACCACTCCGTCTACCTCTGGAGAAAACGAGTCGATCGCCCGATTAATTCGCCTGTTTCGGGATTTTCTTGTTCGATGAGTACGTTCACCACTTTTGAGACGCAAGCGCGATTTTTCTTCTCAGAAATCGGTTGCTGCACTTGCATGATTATGTCATGCCGCTCGTCCATTACCTCTTGAGCTATTTGATTCGGCAGACTGTAAGCGGGTGTCTCTTCTTCGGGGGAGAAGGTAAAAACTCCTACATGGTCGAACTCGTGACGCTTGACAAAATCTACTAAATGTGCAAAATGCTCGTCTGTTTCTCCAGGGAAGCCGACGATAAAAGTCGTCCGCAAGATAGCCTCCGGAATTGCCGTTTTGATGCGATCGATAATGGCATCGTTGACTCGCCCTTGCCAGGGACGATTCATGGCTTTGAGAATATCTGGATGGGAATGTTGCAGGGGTAAGTCTAAATAGGGTAAAACGTTGGGAACCTCTTTTATAGCATCGATAACCTTCGGAGTTAGCCCAGTCGGATAGGCGTAGTGCATCCGAATCCAGGGAATGTCAACTTCTCCGAGTGCCTTTAAAAGTTCGGCTAGCTTTTGCTCCCCATATAAGTCTAACCCATAATTGGTCGTAATCTGAGAAATCAGAATAATTTCTTGCACGCCTTGAGCGGCTAGTTGTTGCGCTTCTGCAATAATTGATTCGATCGAGCGCGATCGCTGATTGCCTCGCAGATGGGGAATAATGCAAAACGCACATCGATAATCGCATCCTTCGGCGACTCGCAGATAAGCTACCCCCTCGGTTGTCGTACGATAGCGGGGAATGGTTTCGTCGGCGATGTAAGTCGGTTGGTTTGAAACTTCTCGAACTATTTGTCCGGTTTCGGCTCGTTCGACAACTTCAACGATTTTATGATAGTCTCCCGTACCGACGATAGCGACGGCTTCTGGCAACTCCTCTAGGAGTTGCTCGCGAAAGTGCTGCGCCATGCAGCCAGAAATTATAATTCTCTTATTTGATTCTGCTAACTCAACTAAGGTACGAACTGACTCTTCTCTAGCAGCTTGAATAAAACTACAAGTATTAACGATAACGTAATCGGCTAATTCTTCATTTGCATCTACCTGATAGCCAGCTTGTGCCAGCAAACCCAGCATATGTTCGGAGTCTATTCGATTTTTTTCGCAGCCCAAATGAGAAATGGCAATAGTTGGCTTGTTGCCCATTCGATTTAAAATTTAAGATTGGGGATTAGCGATCGATAATTTTGGAATTATTAAGATATTTTAACCGATCTTTGAAATAGATAGCATCTCTTAACATAAAAAAAATCGATCTTTTTTTTGCTTGCTATCTGAGTGCCCATTCTAGATACAATTTTCTAGTGGACGTGGAACGGGGAAAAACAAAACAGGTGGTGCATTTAGGTAAATTTTCGTGAACTTAACTCAAACTTTCAACACATCGAATCCGATTATCGGCGTTGTTCATCTGTTGCCCTTGCCTACCTCTGCGCGTTGGGGAGGCAGCCTTAAAGCAGTTATCGAACGAGCAGAACAAGAAGCAACGGCACTAGCTGCCGGAGGCGTAGACGGGATTATCGTCGAAAACTTTTTTGACGCGCCCTTTGCTAAAGATACCGTCGATCCCGCTGTGGTTAGCGCCATGACGCTGATTGTCGATCGCATTATGAATTTAGTCGTCGTGCCAGTTGGGATCAATTTGTTGCGTAACGACGCGACAAGTGCCCTGGCGATCGCGTCGTGCGTCAACGCTCAATTTATCCGCGTTAACGTGCTGACAGGAGTGACAATAGCCGACCAAGGACAAATCGAAGGACGGGCACATCATTTAATGCGCTATCGTAAAGAACTAGGCGCTGACGTAGCAATTCTAGCTGACGTACTCGTCAAACACGCTCGTCCTTTAGGAATGCCAGATCTAGCAACTGCCGTCGAAGAAACAATCGAACGCGGTTTAGCCGATGCAGTAATTATCTCCGGTTGGGCAACGGGACACCCGCCGAGTTTCGAGGATTTAGAAATCGCTTGCGCCGCCGCCAACGGAACGCCCGTTTTTATCGGAAGCGGTGCTAACTGGGAAAATATTAGTAAACTAATGAAAGTAGCAGATGGCGCGATCGTAGCTAGTTCGCTCAAACGCAATGGAAAGATTAGTGAACCCATCGATCCGCTGCGCGTAGCTCAATTTGTCGAAATTTCACGACAAGTCGCCGCTGCCAAACAAAACCTATAAATCTATTTCATCTATTAAATTGACTCGATAAGACATTGTTAAAATCGTTAAATATGTATGTAAGTTGAATTAACAATTCATAATTCATAATTCATAATTCATAATTCATAATTTCTATGAGTCGCCGACGTTCTATTCCTTGGATTTATCGCTGGTCGCGTCCGATAATAGGCGCGATCGCAATTATTGGAGCTATTTTAACTGCCTATCTAACCATTACTAAATTAATGGGGGGAGAAGTTGTCTGTACTGCTGGTTCTGCCGCCCAAGCAGCAGAAGGATGTAAAAGCGTACTGGATAGCGTTTATGCTTATCCATTAGGAACTTCTGCCCCACCTCTTTCTCTATTTGGTTTTTTGGCTTACGTTAGTATGGCAATTTTTGCCCTCGTTCCTTTATTTGTTAACAAAGATGAAAATAAGGGATTAAGGAGGCAATTAGAAAACTGGACATGGCTTTTACTCTTAGCAGGAGGAACGTCAATGGCTGTGTTTAGCGGCTATTTAATGTATATTTTGGCAACCGAACTCCAAACAGTTTGTTATTACTGTATTGGCTCTGCCTTGTTCTCTCTAAGCTTACTAGTGTTGACTATTGTCGGTCGCGAGTGGGAAGAATTGGGACAAATCTTTTTTACTGCCATCATCGTAGGAACGATTACAATCGTCGGGACGCTAGCTGTTTATGCTAATGTTGATAGTCCTTCAGCCGTAGCACCAGGAGAACGCATTCCTATTCCTACCCCGACAACTAATCCTCAACCGCCCTATGGCTGGGAAGTTACAACCACTTCTGGCGAGGCAGAGATAGCGCTGGCAAAACATCTTAAATCGATTGGGGCAAAAGAATATGGAGCCTTTTGGTGTCCTCACTGCTTCGAGCAAAAGCAGTTGTTAGGGAAGGAAGCGTTTAAAGAACTCAATTATGTTGAATGCGACTCCCAAGGCAACAATCCGCAACCTCAAGCTTGTCAAACTGCGGGAGTTCAATCTTTCCCGACTTGGGAAATCAACGGCAAGCTTCACCCTGGCGTTCAATTACCAGAAAAGTTAGCCGAACTTTCTGGTTATCAAGGCCCGATGAATTTTAAATATACGATGCCAGGAAGATAGAAAAGAGTTGTTGGGAAATTAAGAATCATAATGTATGAAACAATAAAGGTTTCTCTTATTTCCCAACAGGTTTAGTACAAGCGCGACCTTTCAAGTTTCGCGTTGCTGAAAAGTAACGATCTATGCGATCGCAGGAATTGTTTTAACATGATGTCGCTATTTATGTCCACCTTGAAAAAGGATGGGGAGGAAAGAAGGGCGGATCTTCCTTCAACTCTTACCTGCTCGCACTAAGCATTATCTCTTTCGGTTTTTAACCATTTCGTTTGAGGTTCGAGCGAGTAAGCGATATAAAGTGGAACTTTCCAAAGTAGATAAAAAGGAATGGCGAGTAGAGATTTGCCTGGAATATCGGTTCTGCAAAACTTAACCCAAGAAAGCGTAACCGCACAAAAAAGCGAAAAGCCTGCCAGAATTAAGATTGCTAAAGGAATCCAAGATAAGCCCAAAGCTGCTGCTAAGGAAGCAATACCAGTCGCTCCCATCCAGAGTATAACCAACAGCGAAAGGGCAGGAATGGTGATTTCTAAAGCTAACGCGAGCAATTCATAACGTTTTTGCGCGATCGCAGCTTTAAGTAGACGAGGAGATTGAGTTAGCAACGTTTCTAAATGTCCGTGTTCCCAACGAGTTCGTTGACTTTTAGCGGCTTCTTTCTCCATCAAACGCCCCGTTACCAAAGCGCGATCGCAATACATGGTAGGATAACCCGCGATCGCGAGATCGATACTCGATTGCATATCATCTACCGTTTTACTGTTAGCTAGAGAGATTTTACGAATGACTTGCCAAGGAAAAGCCATTCCCGAACCCGTTAGCAAACTAGGAAACCCCAGCCTCAATAAACCGTAGGGACGGACGAGATTTTTCACTCTCACTGCGAGAGTAGAAATAACATCTTTAGAACTCGGATTAGCGGGTTGCTCCATTAAATAGGTCGCTTGGACGGGTCGATTAGTTGTTTTCGCGAGTCGAGCGAGATTTTCTACCGTTTGAGGAGCCACAATACAGTCAGCATCGACCGTTACTACAATCTCTGGGGGGTTGGTTTCGAGGAACTGTAAGCCATAATCTAGGGCGTAACCTTTGCCTCGGTGTTGGGAATTTTCTCTTTCAATAACGGTTACGCCATATTCGCGAGCGATCGCTGCCGTATCATCGTTACAATTATCTGCTATTACAACTATATTTTTTGGTTCGCTTACTTGAGAAAGTAGAGTTTCTAACGTCATCCTAATGCCAGATGATTCGTTGTGAGCGGGAACCAAAATAGACACCTTGAGCGGATCGAAAACTTGCTCGCTTTTCACCTCGCTTTGCTTCTTGTTAGCTGGCAGTACCGCTGCTAAACACTCTACTAACAAAAAGGTGCAGGGAATAAAAAGCACGACTGCAACTATCAATAAGGTAATTTCTAAAAACAAAATCATTAGTATTAATTTTGCTACCGAGTTTGAAAAATAGTATAGAAGGGAAACGATAAAAATTTGATGAGTTTTCTAGGTTTTCCCCTTCCCAAACCTATTTTCCCGTGTACCAACGCCACAAAATCTTGCTTAATCGATGAGAATCGTGGCGAATGTAGCCTTTTTCCTCATCTTCTTCCATTACGTTAGCGATGACGATGCGGCATCCTAAATTAACAACCTCTTCTCGATCTAAGTAGACGGGATGACAATTTTCCTGGGCATAGCGTTCGAGAGACTGAGGCGAGGGAGAAGTACGCTGAACTAGAATGGCATCAAAGACTCTTTTTCCGCAAACGCGATCGATAGCTCTGATATGGTCGGAGACAGTATAGTTTTCGGTTTCTCCTGGCTGAGTCATGATATTACAAACGTAGATGCGAGGGACGTTAACTTTGGCAAGCGCTTCTCGAATTTTTGGAACTAACATATTAGGAATCACGCTAGTATAAAGGCTCCCCGGTCCGATGACGATAAAATCGGCTTCTTCGATCGCGCTAATTGCCGCAGGCAAGGCAGGAGGAGCGGTTGGAATACAGCCAATTTGGTGTATTTGTCCTCTAGCTTCAGTAATCTTAGATTCTCCTTCGATTAAGCGACCATCGCTTAACTGCGCCCACAGACGAACGTCGCTAAGCGTAGCGGGCAATACCTTACCTCGCACGGCTAAAACTTGCGAACTTGCTGCGATCGCCTTTTCAAGATCGCCTGTAATTTCAGTCATGGCAGTAAGAAATAAATTGCCAAAACTGTGACCGATTAATCCATCTCCGGCTCGAAAGCGATATTGAAACAACTCGGTTAAAAGCTTTTCTTCATCGGCTAAAGAAGCAAGGCAGTTGCGGATATCTCCAGGCGGAAGTACGCCGATTTCTCGTCGCAATCGTCCAGACGACCCCCCATCGTCAGCAACGGTAACGATGGCCGTGATATTAGCGCTATACTGTTTTAACCCTCGAAGCAGCGTAGAAAGTCCAGTGCCGCCACCAATAGCGACGATTTTTGGGCCTCGATTGAGACGGCGGTGGGTCAGTAGGACATCTACTAATTCGCGATCGCTATCGGGCTGTAAGGCTTCTGCGACTGAACCTACGGTGCGAGTTTGTCCCCAAAATACAAGAAACAATCCCAATGCCAGCGCGAGCGGCCCTGAAACCCAATTAGGAATAATAGTGGTAATTGCCTCTAAAATCTCGGAGGTTAACTCGATTAAGCGAGAAATGGGCGTTAATTTTGTCCAAATGGCTAATCCCAAAATGGTTAAAACTACGCCAATTGCGCTGATCGCTAGCCACCGCTTGACTAATAATCCGGGCGATAGCCATTTAAACCATAAGTTAATTTGTTTGGGAGTTCGTTGGCTACCGTTTGCCAATTTTCCTTTATTTAATATAAGCTTGCGCAAAACGTGTTTGAATAAACCGATTGACATAACCGAGTAACCAACGAGGAAAACCGTCGTTAAGATAGTTCAAAGTTGATAGTAGGATACGGAGCGTATAAAGTCTGCCGTGCGACGGCGGACATAGCCCTAGCCTGTGGTGCGCGCTTTTAAAGTTCAAAAAAGGAATGTTTAACTTTAAATGGTTTTGGCGAACATGGCGCATTCAAATAAAAAAAATTCATAGCATAGATTGAGGATAATCGATCGCATGGAAAAACGAATTTTAGGACTCGATCCCGGATTAGCAATCGTTGGGTTTGGGACAATTGTATGTCAGAGCGTGGATAATTTGACGTTGGCTGTTGGACATCGAAAAATTCAACCTCTCTTACCAGCGCCTCCGTCGGTTAGGATGCTTGACTTTGGAATCGTCGAGACTCCTGCTAAGCAGCCAATAGAGGAGCGTTTGGCGACAATTTTTGAAGATTTGCGCTTGCTACTCAAAGAAGTGCGTCCCGATTTGGTAGCGATCGAAAAACTATTTTTTTATCGCATGAGTCATACGATCGCGATCGCTCAGGCACGAGGGGTTCTTTTGTTGGTTTTAGCTCTAGAAAAAATCCCCTATATAGAGTTTACCCCCGCTCAAATCAAACAAGCGTTAACGGGGCATGGCAATGCTAGTAAATTTGACGTTCAGTTAGCTGTGGCGAGAGAATTAAGCTTACCAACAATTCCCAAACCAGACGATGCCGCAGATGCTTTGGCGATCGCTTTAACTGCTTGGCTATCTTGTGAATTATGAATTATGAATGATGAATTATGAATGACATGAATCAGAAGCTGAAACTTCGCTGATTTCGTCACTTGGTCGATGAAAGTGAATTAAAAGCCATTTTGAAACCTCCCTGACACAAGTATGAATACTAATTTCACATCAGACGTGAATTGTGAAATTATAAGTTCATCCCTAATCGCTATTCACTAACAATGCAACTGGAAAATGTTGAAACAGGTTTCCTATTGACAAATTAGTTTTTATGTGCATTTGGGAAATGGTATTTTTCCAGGCGAAGGACATTTCTGGGGGGAATTCGAGGCGCGTATCTTGCCAAACTTCTTCACCCAAAGGAGGCTTTCCTGGTTCGATAAGGCGCGTGAGAAAGCGAGGAGCAACGGCGATCGCAATTTTGTCTTCATATCGTCTGGCAAATGCGATAATATTCTCTGCAAATTTACCAGTTACGGTAAGGGGTTGATAGTCACCTTGCTCGAATAATTTTTGATCTTCTTTTCTGGCTTTCAGGAGTTGATAGGTTAGAAATAGCTTAATTTTACCGTCTTCTTGGGTAGCTAATAAGCTTTCTATGAGTTTTAAGAGATCCGAATTAGCTTTGAGTTGAAGAGCTTGCAAAAACGCGCGTCGTTTTTCGTAATCCACCGGACGGCGATTGTCGGGATCGACTAAGCTAAAATCCCATAATTCGCAACCTTGATAAAGATCGGGCACGCCTGGGGAGGCATATTTTAATAAAACCTGTGATAATGAATTATAGATGCTATATTGGGCTACTTTTTTTTGAAAAGGACGAAAGGCTTCTAAAAATTCGTTAGAGGAGAGAACGCGATCGACAAAAGTTAGATAGCCTTCCTCATAAGTGCTATCGGGTCGCAACCAAGCGGTATGTACTTTAGCTTCGCGGACTGCTTTGATAACATAATCTTTGATGCGATCGCGAAATTCTGATAACTCTTCATCATTAAAAGGAAAAGCACCAATTAAGGTTTGATAAAAGAAGTATTCATCATTTTTATCGGGAATCAAACGATCTTCCCTTGATAATTTATGTTGGCGGTTGATTGCATTCCACGTCCAAACTTGTTGCTCCCATGTACCAGGCATTTCGGAGAGAATATTAATTCGCGATCGCATATCTTCGCCTCGTTTAGTATCGTGAGTAGCGGTTGCATTCATCGAATGAAGCCAGCGATTTCCTTCGGAAGCGCTACGTCCAAAGGACGGGCTACGTCTTTCAGACGGGCTTCGCCAACGCCAACGCGGATCGCATCTTCTCAAATTATAAGCATGGAATTCATCGGGAGTAATGCCAAAAATACTAGGATTACCACCCACTTCATTGAGCGATAGCAGTCGGTTATAAATGTAGAGTAAGGTATCTTCTACCCCTTTTGCCATCAACGGTCCCGTTAACTGCTGGAATTTCATCACCCAATGCAATCGTTCGTCTTTTTGTGCGTCCGTGAGATAGGTTTCGTCTTCGCGCAATAATAATGTTTGAATGAAATCGAGTTCTTTAATCAGTCTGGGAAGTTGTTGTTTAGATTTGGCGATCGCTCTGTTGATATAATTGCAATCGCACTCGCTAACCTCATGACTGTCAATATAGGTTCGATATACGGGAAATTGCGCTAAGACTTCAGCTAATGCTTGTTTTAAACCAACGATTGTAAAATCGCTTCCTTTTCGTGTTTGAGTAGCAATTTGTTTGAGATTTTGAGATAAGCGATCGAGATCGCCTGCTAAATTTTTCTCAACAATTAGATGTTTTTTCTCAGCTACGAGTTCTTCATAATTAAGATTTTTGCTCGTAAATCGATGGTAGATTTCTTGCAGATTTTTTTCATTATTAGTTTTACAAAAAAGTCCATTAACATAGTTGAGAAAATCATAGCCACTGGTTCCCTGAATTTGCCATTGGGAGGGTAAATCTTCTTTGAATTCTAAAATTTTTTCGACAAGAATATAAACATCTCCCATTTTTTCTTGCAGTCTTTCTAAATATTGAGTTGGGTGATACAGTCCATCGATATGATCGATCCGCAACCCAGTAAATTTTCCTTCGCTTACGAACTGTTCGATTAAAGCATGGGTTTTGTTAAAAACTTTTAGTTCTTCTACATTGACTGAGATTAGTTCGTTGACTGTAAAAAAGCGTCGATAGTTGATTTCTTCTGCGCCTACTTTCCAAAAACAGAGACGATAAAACTGATCGGACAGTAAACTATCTAATAGATTAAAGCTATCTGGATTTCCTGATTCTCCATTAAACACCTTAAGATTTTGCGCGAAGAATTCTTGAATTCGCTCGTTTTGCTGACAAAGTTCCCAAATCAAAGATTTAACAAAGGTGATTTGGTCGCTTCTTTCTCTTCCTTTTGTTTCTAAAGGGATACTTTTAATAAGATAAAGAATACCCAACAGCTTAATAAAATCGGGATTCTGTCTTCCAAGCGATCGCGTTAATTGTCCGAGGTTATGAGTAATAAATTTTGCATAAGATTCAATCCTAACAGGTAATCGTAAACTAAAATAATTTACGCTTAATCCACTTTTATCATAGGCTAATTGAATCTCACCATTTTCTAAACACTCTCCATATAAATTGCCGAGTAGAGGGGCTAATATTTTTCCTTGAAAAACTTCTTCGACGCGCTCCCAATCGATATCAAAAAAATCAGAATAGATTGATTCTCTTCCATTTTCTAAAATATCCATTAAAAAAGCATTTTGGCTATCGTATGCCATATGATTTGGCACAATATCTTGCAGCCATCCTATCTCTTTTTGTTGTAATTTACTAATCAATCTCTCAAATTGTTCTAGCGTTCCCAATTCAGGATTAATTTGTGTAGGATCGACCACATCATAACCGTGTGTACTTCCACTTCTTGCTTTAAAGATAGGAGAGGCATATAGATCTGAAATTCCTAAATCAGATAAATAATCAATAATTTCAATTGCTCTTTCAAAAGGAAACTTTTTATGAAATTGAAGTCGATAAGTTGCAGTTGGAATTTTCATAATAATGTAATTGAATGATTATAAATTAATGGATTATGT
This sequence comes from Candidatus Altimarinota bacterium, assembly GCA_012031035.1. Lineage (GTDB taxonomy): Bacteria > Cyanobacteriota > Cyanobacteriia > Cyanobacteriales > Microcystaceae > Hydrococcus. Next base: position 42,773 of record JAAUUT010000006.1, read on the forward strand.
GAATCAAATCGGTACAAACTGCGCATTGAATCTATCAATTCTCTGCAAACTCATAATCAACTAAAAGCCTCTCTTTATTTCTCCGTGCCTCTGTGACTCTGTGCGAGACAAAAAATAGATTAATAGTTAGGTTTAAGATTGATATAAAACGATACTTTTCGCTTGAATAGTAACCGATTTATTGGGAACTAATTGTTCTGGCATAGTAGCACCAGATCCCATCCATTTACTATCCGAAGAATCGAGTAATTTTTTCCAGTTAATATTGGAGGTATCTATTTTACAAGTTACAGCGCGATCGCTAAAGTTCAAAATATAAAATACTCGCTCTTGTTCGTAGTAGCGATTGATTAAAATTAATTTATCCGATTCATTGCTAGATACATTAAGCGCTTTGTTATCTAGCCTTTTTAAAACGGGATGTTCGCGGCGCAAGCGAATAAGCGTTTGATAAAACTCCCAGAGAACTTTATGCTTACCTTCTTTTTGTTTTTCCCACTCTAGCTTACATTTATTAAAAGCATCGGGAGATTGCGGATCGTAAGCTTGACCTTGATATCCTGTCTTTTCAAATTCTTCTTGCTTTCCTCTTCTAACGGCTTGAATTAATTCTTCATCCGAATGACTAATAAAATAAAAAAATGGTGTATTTTCGCCATATTCTTCTCCCATAAATAGGAGGGGAATATAAGGCGATAAAAGAATGGTTGCTGCTGCTAACTTTAATCCTTCAAATGAGGTTATTTGACTTAATCTTTCCCCTAAGATTCGATTGCCTACTTGGTCGTGATTTTGAGAAGCAACCAGAAACTTGTGAGCGGGTTCATCAATTGAAGAATTCCCATGACGGCGTTTGCGATCGCGCGAATATTGTCCCGAATAAATAAACCCTTCGCGCAACGACTTTTCTAAATCTTGAAGACGACCAAAATCTTGATAGTAGCCGTGTAATTCACCAGTTATTAATGTATGTAATGCGTGATGAAAATCATCACACCATTGACAATCAATTCCATATCCGCCTTGTTTTTTGAACGAATAACGCGCGCGTCATTTAAATCGCTTTCAGCAGTAAGATAATATTTTCTTCCCTGCTGTTGAGAAAATGCCTCAACTCTTTCGGCTAATTCTTCCAAAAAATGTTTGACGCTAAGATCGTAAATGCCTTGAATCGCATCCAATCTTAGAGCATCAATGTGGTAATTTTGCAACCAATATAAAGCATTATTAAGAAAATATTCCCGTACTCCATCGCAATAGGCATCGTCGTAATTGATAGCATCGCCCCAAATTGGATGATATTTTGAAGTAAAGTAGGGCCCAAAACTACCTAAATAATTGCCTTCTGGCCCAAGGTGATTGTAGACGACATCTAAGACAACTGCGATTCCTTCTTGATGGCAAGCATCAACCAACTTTTTTAACCCATCGGGGCCGCCATAAGAATTTTGTACCGCATAAGGATATACCCCATCGTAACCCCAGTTGCGATCGCCAGAAAATTGAGCTACGGGCATGATTTCAATTGCAGTAATTCCCAATTCTTTTAAGCGAGACAAACGGGGAATCACTGCTTCAAAAGTACCTTCTTTTGTAAAAGTACCGATATGAAGTTCGTAGATAATCATCTCCTCTAAAGGAATGCCAGACCAAACCTCATCTGTCCACGAAAATGTTTGATGGTCTATCACTTGAGAAGGATTGTGTACGCCTTCTGGTTGAAAATTGGATGCAGGATCGGGAAATTCGCTTTCACCATTAAGCTGATACAAATAGCGCGTACCAGGTTCAATTTCTGTTGCAATTACCTGCCAATACCCGTTTCCTATCGGTTTCAGGGGTAACAATTTTTCTGGTTCAGAAACGATTTTAACAGCTACTTGTGCGAGCAAAGGTGCCCAAACGGTAAACTGACAGCGAGAATTGCCTAAATAACGAGCGCCAACATTAATCATTCAGTGACTTTACCTTTTAGATCGATCGCGCTTTAAGGCTCAATCATCTTTAAGCAAGAATTACCCAAGCTCGACAATTAAAGCTGGATATATAGAATCAAAAATTGCACGTCTTTTTCATCCTCCTTTGGTCAGGTTGCTGCTATTGTCATATAAATTACTTCAATCCTTGTTCGCCGCTACATAACTTAATTATGTAAAAATTGACAACCTAGTTGTTTTTATATACGCTGACTGGATTCCAATCAGCGTATTTAGTTATGTAAAGTTTTTGTGGCTTTTGTCGGCTTAAGTTATGATTAAAGTAAGGTTAATCGAGCGGAAAATTACTGATGAAAAAAATGCAATTAACACTCACAGGGAAACTATCGATAGCTTTTGCTAGCAGCACTATTGCGATTGGAACTCTAGTAGTTATGCCAGTTGAAGCCGCCAACTTAAATTTGGATGGAATGTATGTTTTTGGCGGCAGCCTATCTGATGTCAATAACAGTTTCAATGCAACCGGAGGAGCTATTCCTGCCCCTCCATTTTTCTCTCGCGGTCGTCTTACTAACGGTAGAGTTTGGGTAGAACATCTCGCTGATGAGTTGGGATTGAACCCAACCCCTTCAACCGAAATCAATCCCCTCAATCCTCCCAAGGAAGGAATTAACTTTGCGTTTGGGGGAGTAACAACGGGCGATAAAAGTATTGTTCCAGGATTGCCGGGATTGAAACAGCAGCTTGAAGGTTTTGTCGGTTCGCTAAAAGGTCAGCCGGCCGACCCTAATGCACTTTACATCGTCGATGGTGCTGCGGCGGCTAATGATTACTTGGGTGGTTTTTCTAAAACGCCCGTTCAACCTGTGGCTAATATTTTAAATGCTGCGCGACTGCTAGCCGACTCAGGGGCGCGCAATATTTTAGTAGTCAATATGCCAAGTTTAGACCAAACGCCTATCGGTCGCCAAACTGACCCTGTAACCCTTGGACTTATCAGCAGAATGCACAATAGGGCACTATCAAGAGGATTAAAAAAATTAGAGAAAACTCGTCCCCAAACTAACTTTATCTCTTTTAATCTGAATGGTTTATTTCAACAAGCGATCGCCAATCCAAATGCTTTTGGGATCAAAAATGTTACTGATAGCTGCACTAATACTAATCTCTACGATCCCTCAGCTTTTCCTTTAGATCCCAGCAAATTAACTGTTTGTAAACAACCAAAAGATTATCTCTTTTGGGATAGCATCCATCCAACCGCGCATATGCACAAGGTTATTGCAGACTCTGCCTACGAAATTCTTAGCGAAGAACTAGAGGAAAAAAAAATATCGGCGCTTTCTGCTACTACTGAAGAAGTTTCTAATTCCAAAGGAACTTCCGTTCCTGAACCTACTTCAGTTTTAGGGCTGTTTGCTTTTGGATTTCTTGGTAGTTTTTCATCGATCAAACATCACTTAAGGCGACCAAAAGTTTTGTAACTCTATATGCACTGCGATCGCTTTAAATATTGCGATCGCATTTACTAAATCATAATATTTAAACAATGCGCTATAAAAACATTGAGAAATTTTACTGCCCCCACTGTCAAAAACGTCTTTGGAATTTAGGAGCGACTCAAACTTATAAAGTTATCTTTACAACAAAATTAATTCGAGTCCAATTCTATTATCAATTTGAAGAGTTTTTTTGTGAAGAACATGGAAAAATGAAACTTGATATTATTAAAGGCTTTAACAAACAATCGATTCCTTCGGCCTTAAAGATTCGCTTGTCTCATTCTAAACTTGAGAGCAAGCAAAAATTAAAGTTAAAGCAAGTTAAATGAAATTATTTACCAAACAACCTACAAACTTACCAATACAATCTTTTTTTACCTTAAAAAATAGTTACTCTATTTTACTTTTTAAAAGATAAACCAAAATGAAACCGAGAGAATTCGAGCGAATTTTTCAATTAAATGATGCGATCGGCGATTTTTTGACAGAACAAATCGCATCAGAATGTAAGACAAGCCAATTTTTCGATAAAACTGTTGATACTTGGGTAAAAAAACAAGAGCAGACAGAACAGTTTAATTTAGCAGGCACTTGCATAGCACCTTGCCAACACTTTCAAACAATCTTAGCAATTAGCCACTTGCACGACGATCGCATTCCCGATCTTTTAAAAGGGATTACCTGCGAGACATACTATGCAATTTGCATCGGCGAAGGAATGCTGCGATGGTTGCTAAAATGCCAGCAAAAAAATTTAAATATTATCCCTTCAACCGAACTAACTACACTTTTTCTACCTTTGATTCGACTTCCATTAGAAAATGAATCTATCGATCTAGTAATTACTAGTCATACTGGGATTTACGAACAAAATGAAGAATCTAAGATTCTATTTTCAGAAATCTATCGCATCCTCAAACCCGAAGGGATTGCAATTCTCGATCGATGCGATAAAAACTAAATCGGATTGGCTCGAACTAACCGAGCATAAAATACATTTAAAATTTTGAAATCCGCCTTAAGATAGTAAGTTATGTAAATTACCTAAAAAAGAATTGCTATATTACAAATTCCTACTTGAATTAATGAAAAGTGCGATTTTTTGCGAAGATCGGAGTTCAGAATGGAGTTGAATTTCTACCACGAGTCGCAAGGTTATTATGTCGCAAACAACCATCGAATCGATCCTTCAGGAGAAGCGTCTATTCTCTCCTCCCGCCGAGTTTTCTCAACAGGCTTATGTCAGAAGCGTTAGAGAATACGAACAACTCTACGACAAAGCTAAAGCCAATCCAGAAAGATTTTGGGCAGAACTAGCCGAACAGGAATTAGATTGGTTTCAGAAATGGGATACCGTTCTTGACTGGCAACCGCCCTTTGCCAAATGGTTTGTTAACGGAAAGATAAATATTTCCTTTAACTGCCTCGATAGACATTTAACAACGTGGCGCAAAAATAAAGCCGCCTTAATTTGGGAAGGAGAACCAGGAGATTCGCGCACGTTGACCTATGCACAACTGCATCGCGAAGTCTGCCAATTTGCCAATACCATGAAACAGTTAGGCGTTCAAAAAGGCGATCGCGTTGGGATATATATGCCCATGATTCCCGAAGCCGCGATCGCCATGCTAGCTTGTGCTAGAATTGGCGCGCCCCATAGCGTTGTTTTTGGCGGTTTTAGCGCCGAAGCCCTCAAAGATAGACTCGTAGACGCGCAGGCAAAGTTGGTCATTACCGCAGATGGCGGCTACCGCAAAGATAATATCATTCCCCTCAAAGAACAAGTCGATCGCGCCCTCGCCGACAACGGCGTTCCCAGCGTACAAAATGTCCTCGTCGTACAGCGTACCAAACAACAAATCCACATGGAACCAGGGCGCGACCATTGGTGGCACGATCTCCAACAAGGCGCATCGGCAGATTGTCCCGCCGAACCAATGGATAGCGAAGATTTACTCTTCATTCTCTACACTAGCGGCAGTACGGGTACGCCCAAGGGAGTCGTCCACACGACTGGAGGTTATAACCTCTACACCCACATGACAACCAAATGGCTTTTCGACCTCAAAGATACCGATGTTTATTGGTGTACGGCCGATGTTGGTTGGATCACGGGTCACAGCTATATCGTTTACGGCCCTCTATCCAACGGCGCAACCAGTCTCATGTATGAAGGCGTTCCCCGTCCTTCCAATCCTGGCTGTTTTTGGGATGTTATAGAAAAATACGGCGTAAATATCTTTTACACCGCGCCGACAGCCATTCGGACGTTTATTAAAATGGGCGAACACTTGCCCAAAGCTAGAGATTTATCCTCTCTGCGCCTATTGGGTACGGTTGGCGAACCGATTAACCCCGAAGCTTGGGTATGGTATCACCGTATCATTGGCAACGAACGATGTCCAATTGTCGATACGTGGTGGCAAACAGAAACTGGGGGTCATATGATTGCACCCTTCCCAGGGGCAATTCCGACTAAACCGGGTTCGGCAACTCGTCCTTTTCCCGGCATTATTGCCGATGTCGTAGACTTAGACGGCAATCCTGTCAGCGGAGAAGAAGGCGGATATTTAGTTATCAAACATCCTTGGCCTGGGATGCTGCGTAATGTGTACGGCAATCCCGAACGCTACCGCAGCACTTATTGGGAACATATTGCCCCCAGAGACGGGCAATATTTTTACTTTGCTGGCGATGGGGCCAGAAAGGATGAAGATGGCTATTTCTGGGTCATGGGTCGCGTCGATGACGTGATTAGCGTTTCCGGTCATCGTTTGGGAACAATGGAAGTTGAATCGGCCCTCGTCTCTCACCCGTCGGTTGCTGAGGCAGCAGTAGTCGGAAAACCCGATGAAGTAATGGGCGAGTCGATCTTTGCTTTTGTTACTCTAGAAGGTAACTATAGTCCTAGCGATACGTTGATCGACGAACTTAAAAAACACGTTGTTAAAGAGATAGGTGCGATCGCGCGTCCGGGAGAAATTCGCTTTACCGATGCTTTGCCTAAAACTCGTTCCGGCAAGATTATGCGTCGTTTGTTGCGCAATATCGCAGCCGGACAAGAAGTTGCTGGCGATACTTCTACTTTAGAAGATCGCAGCGTTCTCGATAAATTGCGCGGCGGAGCTTAAATCAGTTATCAATTATCAGTTATCAGTTATACGCCTTGATAACTGATAATTAGATATTGACAAGTACAATTATTCACCAAAAAATTTTAATTTTTATTACAAACTTTTGGTAAATCCTTTAAGAAAAACTCTTATTTTCGATGCGATCGCCAATCTTATCAAAACTACAAACTTGATTAACAATGAAACTAAAAATTGTTCAAAATTACGATGCCAACTTTACCTTAGAACCCACAGCTAAAGAAACACTATTTGGTTTATTAACCAACGAAAGCTTTCTTCAACAAGTCAGCCAACAAGCACAAAGTTCATCCGTAGAATTTACCGAATTATTGTTTCAACCCGTTCCTTATAGCTTATCTACGCCTAAAGGAATGCCCCCTCAATTCGAGCAATATCATAATAGTGAGGATTATCTTATTATCAATATTCCTCCTAATTTTATGTTCAAAGCCAAAATTTTTAACCCCAATCGTTTGTGTGCGATTTATCGTAAATCATCATAAACGATCGCGATTTTATTCAAGATTAAAATAATAAAATTAGTAATTTTCATGACTGCAAAAACAGAAATTACCTCTCTCAAAAATTTAGAATATCTTCCTTACTTAGATGATAGTGGTAGCATAATTGAAGATTTACAAGGACAAATTGGGGTATATGCTATCTTCAATTCCGAAAAAGTTCTGCAATTCGTTGGTTATTCTCGCGATGTTTATTTAAGTCTCAAACAACATTTAGTGCGACAACCCCAACATTGTTATTGGATTAAAGTTCAAACGATCGCGCGTCCAAGCCGAACTATCTTAGAAGAAATACGTCAAAATTGGCTCGAAGAAAATGGCGTGACTCCATTAGGGAATAGTAGCGACGAAGCGAAATGGAATAGTGCGATCGATGCAAAGCTAGCAATGAGTGAGGCAGAAAAAGCAGAATACGAAAAAGGGATGGAATTAGAGAAAATAAAATTACTTAAAAAAGTAGCGAGACGAGTCGAAGAAGAAGTTCAAGAACAACTCAAAAATCGTGGCGTACAAATGGAACTTCGCTTTAATCCTAAATTAAAAGAACAAGGATTATTAGATCTTAAATAATGGGTTAAATTGCAATTTATTAAAAAAAATTACAATTCTGAAGATGCGATCGCGTTTAACAATTATCAGCGATCGGTAGGGGCGTTGGCGTATCGCTCCTGAAAGGAGTACCACTATTAGTCCCTACGCTTATCAGTTCAGATATCTAATTATTTATTCAAATTCTAAGGTTTAAATTCTGAAGTTTATGAACAATTGAAGAAGTTAATTACTAAGAATTATTGAAAAGATGTTTTTTTGCCGAAGGCGCTCCACTCAAAGCAAATGCTTGTGATAGACTCAATGCTAAGTTTTTCAAGAAAAATTTAAGCAATTATTTGTCAAAACTTGGTTGGTTAATAGATTAGCAACGAATATATTCACTATTTTATTGGCTAGCAAAATTCATTTGACACAGCAATACTTCATAGATCGAGTTTTACATTCAGATCGACTAGGAGAAGAATCTTATGCAAGACAAAATAACAAGCGTGGTTAGTAACGTACATCTAGCAGGTTTAGCGCCAGATCGAGATGTCGTTGATTCGATAAAAGACTTCCTCGATACTGGTACGACACGAGTAAAAATAGCATCTATAATTAGTGCTAATGCGCCCGAAATTGTCAAAGAAGCAGCCAGTAGATTATTTCAAGAAAAACCCGAACTCGTTGTAGCAGGTGGCAATGCCTACACGACTCGTCGCTATAACATGTACTTACGAGATATGGATTACTTCTTACGCTATTGTAGCTATGCAGTAGTTGCAGGTGATATTAGCGTGTTAGACGAGCGGTTGCTAGCTGGTTTGCGAGAAACATTTAACTCGCTAGGAATCCCACTAGGGCCTACGGCTCGAAGCATCCAACTCATGAAAGATTTACTCAAAGAAAAACTAGTAGCAGCGGGTATTACTAATACAACTCTTATAGATGAGTCATTTGACTACGTTGTCCGCCAGATAAGCGATACGAGCGTTTAAAAAGTGACTTAATTTTCTGGTAAAGAGCTTGACAATTGTCAAGCTTTTTCTTTTAGGGCGATCGCGTCTTTAATTCTCTAAGTCGATCGCTCGATTCTTTCTCATTTAGGGATTTTACATTAAATCTTTTGGAAAAATAGAATTTCTTAACCTTATCATTAACTTTTTCTGTTTCACTGTATGGGGCTGTTTAAATAAAATAAATTAAATGTCTTGGACAGATTTTGTTATCCGTTTGTTAGTTGCCTTCATTCTAGGTGCGGCAATCGGTGTAGAAAGACAGTGGCTAAAAACTAGATCGGTACTCAAAACTAATGTCTTAGTATCTCTTGGTGCAGCCATGTTTGTCATGATGTCAGCAATGACTCCAGGCGATGCGAGTCCAACGCGAGTCGCCGCTCAGATTGTTTCTGGAATCGGCTTTCTTGGGGGAGGCGTAATTTTGCGAGATGGAGCCAGCGTACATGGAATTAACACAGCAGCAACTTTATGGTGTGCGGCGGCAATTGGTACGCTAGCAGGTGCGGGTTTTTTTTTGCAAGCTTACATTGGAGCTTTAGCCGTTGTCGGCGCTAATTTTGTTCTGCGACCGCTAGTTCCTATCTTTCAAAAAATTGAAAATACATTGGTTACACCCCCTCAAGCAAACATTAGCTATCGCTGTCGTTTAGTTTGTCAAGCTGAAGATGAAGCCAATGTGCGTCATTTACTGTTGCAGTCGCTCCAAGAGAGAGAAATGACACTGACTGCGATTCATAGTAAAAATCTGGTCAATAGCGATCCCGATCTTTTAGGAATGGTAGCCATCGATCTCGAAATCTCTTCAGGCGAGAATGCTAATAAATTAGAACCTATCGAGCAAGTGGTTAGTCTTCTCAAACAAAAAACAAAAGTCAGTCAGATTGGATGGCAGCTAATCGCGGAGGAACGAGAGTAATGAGAAATTAAAAGACAGCACTTAAATATAATAAAAAAATTGCTGTAAGGCTTTGATTGACCGCTTTTATGCAAATTAAATAGAGAATATTCTAAAAAATAAGTAAAATTACTCATAGACGACAGACCATTTTTATGCAAAATTTAAATTCTGGTAATCAAAAAGTTAAGAAAAGCAAGAAGAAATTTTCTCTCTTTCCTTTTTTTGGGGTGCCCGTAGGACATATGTTGCTTAAGCTAGCCATTGTGCAACCCATCAAGCTTAAGCGTTAAACAAAGTGACTGCCTCAGAGAGATAAGATTTCTCCGTGAAAAAATACGGTTCTTGGTTCCCTAACAATTATTTGTTAGTGAAGTTACCAGTGTTTTTGCGATCGCGCGATCGGGCTGACCTTTGGGCGATCGCAACCATTGTTACATAGGAGCGTAGGTTAACCATGTTAAGCAACAAAATTCAAATAGATAAGAAAAAAGCCATTCTTCTTGCCTACGTTAGTATTTTAAGTTCGTTAGGACTTTTTATTTTTTTCCTGAGTAACCAGGGTCAATCAAACACTGTCAAAAAATTGTTCGATTCATCTAATTTAGTTAGCAATAAAGCAATTCAAAACCGCATCAGTTTAGGCGATCGCATTCTAGTAACGGCAGATAACAGTCCAGACAAACAAGCAGCCGCAAAAGCATTTGCCAGTCGCGATTATGCAAAAGCAGCCGACTTATTTAATTCATCGCTTCAGATCAATCGCAACGATCCCGAAGCCTGGATCTACATGAACAATTCTACAGCAGCCGTCAGAGGCGATACGATTATCATTGCCGCGATCGCGCCGGTGGGAAGCAATTTAAATGTTGCTAAAGAAATCTTGCGAGGTGTCGCTCAAGCGCAGCACGAAATTAACCAAAAAGGGGGAATTGGCGGAAAACTGGTTCAGGTCAAAATCGCCAACGACGAAAATAGCCCGGAAATTGCCAAACAAATAGCCAAAGAATTGGTCAGAAATAAAAAAATCATAGCCGTAATCGGGCATAACTCCAGCGATGCTTCGCTTGCGGCGGCTCCTATCTATCAAGAAGGCGAATTAGTCGCTATTTCTCCTACCAGCGTTGCCAGAGAACTTTCAGGAATTGGCAATTACATATTTCGCACGACTCCTAGCACTAGAAACATTGCTGAGACGCTAGCGCAGTATACTGTCAAGTCTGCTCACAAAACAAAAATCGCTATTTGTGCCGACTCCCAAGATAAAGCCAGTCTTTCTTTTAAAGAAGAATTTATGTGGTCTGCTATCGCTGCTGGCGGCCAAATAACCGCCACCGCTTGCGATTTCTCCGGTGCTGATTTTAATGCTACAGCAATTCCCTCGCAAGCAATTAGCGATGGAGCAGAAGCGGTTTTACTCGCTCCTTCAGTCAACAAAATTAATCAAGCGATCGATATCATACAGGCAGGTCAAAATCGACTTCCCGTGTTGGGCAGTCATACAATGTATACCTACGAAACGCTGCAACAGGGAAAAAACAAGGCTAATGGCTCGATCTTTGCAGTTCCAGCAACCAATCGCGATCGCGCTTTTATCGAAAATACGAAAAGATTCTGGGGTGGTGAGGGAAGCTGGCGCACGGCAACTTCTTACGATGCAACAGAAGTCGCGATCGCGGGGCTAAAATTGGGAGCAGAACGCGCAAATTTACAAAAAACGCTTTCTAACCCAGGATTTTCCTTCAAAGGCGCTACAGGACTCATTCGCTTTCTCCCCTCCGGCGATCGTCAAGGTTCCGCCGTTTTAGTTAAGATTCAGCCAGGGAAAAACTCTGGTACGGGTTATGATTTTGTCGCTTTGCATAAGTAAAGATTAGGGATCGGAGAATGGCTTCGCCTAGGGAAAGGGGAAAAGTTCGATGAAAGTTTCCCCTTTTCCCCTTAAAAATCCCTTTCCCACTACAAGATCGTCAACCATAAAGGAATAGTTAAGGGTAGCATTACCGTACTTAAGAAAATGCTACTAGCAGCAATAGTGCGATCGAGATTGTATTCTTCGGCTAGGATTGCATTGGCGAAAGCTGTAGGCATTCCCGACATGATAGTTAATACTAAGCGAGCATCTCCTTGTATGCCAAGCAGAGTACAAGCTAATCCAGTTAAGCCGGGTAGAACGACGATTTTTAAAACTGTCGGCGCGATCGCTCGATCTAAATTTTGAAAGCCTTGGAGTTGACTGAGTTGCATCCCAATTAGCACAAAGGCTGCTGGAACCACTAATAAGACAGAAATATTCAATCCGTTCTCAACAATAATAGGAAATTGAACATCTTGACTGTGCCAACCAATGACAAATGCCCAAAGTGCGGGGACGCAAAGTACATTTCTTAATGCCATCCACCATTCATCTTTGCGATTGGAAGAACTGAAGTGACTGGCTAAGATAGTACCAAGTCCATAACTACCGAGTATATTGTGAGTAAGTCCATAGAGTACAATCCAACTCCAATAGGATTTACTAACCAAAGCAGGAACGACCGCCAGTCCTATAAAACCCGTGTTTCCCAGCATTGATGCCAAAATGAAACTACCTTGGCGAGAACGGTATCGAGACATAAATTGTGGTAATAACTCAGTTATCCAAGGCAATTGGCGCTGTGTCTCCTTTGGCAATCGCGTCGCGTGGGCTTTGCCCAATTGCCCAGAAATGATAACCAGTTCATCTTCAAATCCTTCTTGCTCTCTGCGCCAACAGAGGACTGCTAATCCCCATCCTAAGAACAGGACTGCCACTGTTATCGCAGAAGGCAACCAAACAGTATTAGAAAAATCCGATTGATGTCCAAGTACGAAAATTTGTAGGGGTACGCCTATCCAATAAAGACTTTTCCCCAGTAGTTGAGGAAAAAATCGCGGCATAAAACGTAACCGAATTAAAAGCATCCCCAGCATAGTCCAGAGGATACTATTTACGATTATCCACATTTTTTAGTTATTTAATTATTGTCCAAAAAAATTGCCGCAACCTTTAATATTTCTGCCTAGTTTTGTTGATAGTAAAAAAATATGATTTGCAGAAAGTCGCAGAAGCCAGACAAGGCTTGGCTTTTAAAGACCCTTGTTAATTAAAGGCTGACAAGGTAAAGATAACATTAAAGCAATATAAAACTTAGTTTAAAATCTAAATTAAAGTGCGAATAAGTCTAATTTCATAAATTAATAACCTAAGTTGTTGGTTACTATTGTAATTTTTTTAAATTTGATGGACTCAGTATTTTTGCCCAGATAATGATTGTTTAGCGAGTTAAGAAATAAGCAATTTTACTGAAAAAAAAATCGAAGCCCCTACTCATTATCTGGTAACCGATCGAGGCTTTCCGCTCCAGACTCCCGCTACAATGAATAAGCATGAGTTCCGAGTTCCTATGACTATCTTTTCCCCAGTAGAATTTCAAGATGCGTTTGATGTTATCGTCGTTGGTGCTGGACATTCAGGTTGCGAAGCTGCCCTTGCCTGTGCCCGTTTGGGTTGTCGTACCCTCATGTTGACACTCAACCTCGACAAAATCGCTTGGCAACCCTGCAATCCAGCCGTTGGCGGCCCGGCTAAATCGCAGCTAACCCACGAAGTCGATGCGCTAGGCGGAGAAATCGGCAAAATGGCCGATCGCACTTATTTGCAAAAGCGCGTCCTCAACTCCTCGCGAGGTCCTGCTGTCTGGGCATTACGCGCCCAAACTGATAAGCGGGAATATGCAGCAGTTATGAAAAATATTGTCGAAAATCAAGAAAATTTGCTTATTCGCGAAGGAATGGCAACCGATTTAGTCTTGGGGAAAAATGATGAAGTCATTGGCATACAAACCTACTTCGGTGCTTGTTTCCAAACCAAAGCCGTTATTCTGACAACGGGAACTTTTTTAGGCGGTTTGATTTGGGTTGGCGGTAAATCGATGAGTGCAGGACGCGCGGGGGAATTTGCTGCTGTTGGCTTGACGGATACGTTAAATCGCCTCGGTTTTGAAACGGGAAGGCTAAAAACAGGGACTCCCGCACGAGTAGACAAGCGATCGGTTGACTATACTAAATTAGATCCCCAACTTCCCGACGAGGAAGTAAGATGGTTTAGTTTCGATCCCGAAGTTTGGATAGAAAGAGAGCAAATGAATTGCTATCTGACTCGAACCACAGCCGAAACTCACAAACTCATTCGGGATAATTTACACCTATCTCCTATTTATGGGGGATTTATCGATTCTAAAGGGCCTCGTTACTGTCCTTCGATTGAAGATAAAATCGTTCGCTTTGCCGATAAAGAAAGCCACCAAATTTTTATTGAACCCGAAGGACGAGATATTCCCGAACTCTATATTCAGGGATTTTCTACCGGATTGCCTGAAAATTTGCAACTAGCTATGTTACATACGCTTCCAGGATTGGAAAAGTGCGTCATGTTGCGTCCTGCTTATGCAGTGGAATACGATTATCTCCCCGCAACGCAGTGTTATCCAACGCTGATGACCAAGAAAATTGAAGGGTTGTTTTGTGCGGGACAAGTTAACGGAACCACGGGATATGAAGAAGCTGCTGCCCAGGGAATTGTGGCAGGAATCAATGCAGCTAGATTCGTTCGGGGTCAAGAAACGATTGTATTTCCCCGCGAAGATAGCTATCTTGGGACTCTCGTTGACGATTTGTGTACGAAAGATCTGCGCGAACCTTACCGAATGTTGACTTCTCGATCTGAATATCGATTGGTTTTGCGTTCCGATAATGCTGACCAACGCCTTACGCCGCTAGGTCGAGAAATTGGCTTAATCGACGATCGCAGATGGGAAATGTTCCAGCGCAAACAGGCTAATATTGTCGCTGAAAAGGAACGGCTGTACGAAACGCGCGTCAAAGAAAAAGAGGAAGTTGGCATCGCGATCGCAACGGCAACTAATCAAAAAATTAAAGGGTCGATTACCTTAGCCGATTTGTTGCGCCGTCCTGGTTTTCATTACGTCGATTTAGAACGTTATGGATTAGGAAATTTAGCCTGCGATCGCGCTGAAAAAGAAGGTGTCGAAATCGAGATTAAATACTCCGGCTATTTACAGCGCCAACAAAATCAAATCGAACAGATTATTCGTCATGCCAATCGCCAATTACCAGCCGAGCTTGATTATATGAAGATTGATACTTTGTCAATGGAAGCGAGAGAAAAATTAACAAAAGTAAAACCGTTAACAATCGGTCAAGCGTCGAGAATTGGGGGAGTTAATCCAGCCGATGTGAATGCTTTGCTGGTGTATTTAGAAACGCGATCGCTACAAAAGTCGGTACGCGGAGCGTAATAGCGCGCTCGCTTGGTTTAATCTCTAAATTGAGTTCGAGCTTGACAGACGCACATCAGCAAAATATACTTTCTGCTGAATATAAAGAATCTAAAGTAATAATAAAAATTGCTGGTTGTGAGGATATCTAACTTTAATGTTGCCTAAACTGACTTCAATAAGTCAAAAGCTTAGCTATAGTATTAGCCTTGTCGATCTATTTAACGCGATCGCCGCGCGAGAGTTCTTATCGATTAAACTTCAATTCCCTCGAATGGCATTTGAAGGAGAACCTTGTTAAAAAGATTTCAGCAAATAGCAACAAAAATCCCCTTATACTACGAGCAATTCAAGAGAAAAGGGAATGCTGCTGTTTTAGCCCGTGGTGCGGTTAGTAGTTTCATTCTCAAAGTTTTGGGGATGGGGCTTGCTTTTGGCGTACAAGTTGTAGCGGCTCGCTGGTTAGGTGCGGAACGTTATGGAAACTATGTCTATGTAATAGCTTGGATGAATTTCCTAGTCTTGCTAGGGAAATTAGGATTTGATTCAACATCTGTAAGATTTATTGCCGCTTATTGCGGTCAGCAAGAATGGGGGTTGCTTCGAGGCTTTCTTAATTACAGCAGTCGGATTATTGTAGTCGCTTCTGTAGGTGCTGCTTTTTGTCTGGGCTTTGGAGCCTGGCTCTTCCGCTCTCAAATCAGTACAGAAGTCTTATATAGTTTCTGGATTGCCAGCGCCATGCTACCTGCAATGACAGCTTTAACAATTCAGGAAAGTAGATTACTCGCTTTACGAAAAGTGTGGCAGGCACAATTGCCACAAGTAATTTTACGTCCCTTATTTCTTCTCATTGGGTTAGCTTTACTAACTATAGGGGTAAAACAATTAAATGAAAGTATTTTTATGGCACTGACTCTAGCTGCTACGGTTGGTAGTCTGGGAATCATTACTCTTTTTTTCAAAAAGTTAATGCCAAAAGAAATTAACCTAGCAAAAACTCAGTTTAATGCTAAAGAATGGCTGAGAATGTCACAAGCAATGGTACTAGTAAGCGGATTTACGCTTATTTTAGCCCAAAGCGATATCGTTATGATTGGCTCGTTAGTTGGCAGCAAAGAAACTGGGTTGTATACAGTAGCAGCTAAAATTGCTGGGTTGTTAATTTTTCCGCTAGTTGCAATTAACTCAATTCTTGCACCTCTTGTAGCCGATCTATATACTCAGCAAAATCGCCAAGAACTTCAGCGAATCGTCTCGCTAGGCCTACAGTGTGTATTTTTATCAACTCTGTCAATTACTATCGTATTAACTATCTGGGGAAAAACAATCTTGAGTTCTTTTGGGGCAGAATTTTTCTCTGGTTATCCCATCCTTCTTATTTTGATAGTAGGTCAATTAATCAATGCAATGGCTGGCCCTGTCAGTTTACTTCTCAACATGACCGGATATCATAACGATGCAACTAAAGTATTAGCGGTTAGCGCGACTCTAAATATCATTCTTAATGCCATTTTAATTCCTAGTTACGGATCAGTAGGAGCATCAGTCGCAACGGTCATTTCAACGACATTATGGAATGTTGCAATGGCTTTTATCGTTTGGCATCGGATTAAGATAGTTGCAGTAGCGACCCCTAGTTTTTTCTTAAATAAACTAATAAATTTTAAAAATAAATAAACCTTGAAACTATTTATTTAATTTTATGACAAACTCACCTTCAACCCTATTCAACCGTTTTAAAAATCTGACGACAAGTATAAAATATCGACGTTCTCTACCTCAAAATCACATGGTAGAAGATATTTTTTTAGTATCCTATCCAAAATCTGGCAATACTTGGATACGTTTTTTAATTGCTAACGCTATTAAGGTTCACTATCAAATAGAAAGAGAAATCAATTTTTTCTCTATTGACGATATAATCCCGGCAGTTCAAGGATTCACTAATCTTAAGCCTCAAGGTCCGTTTGGATTAACGGAACTCTCTCGGATTATTAAAAGCCATGCTGCCTACAATCCTTACTATTATCGAACGATTTTGATAGTAAGAGATCCTAGAGATGTTATGGTGTCTTACTATTATTATTTGAAAAGCTGTTGTCGAATTACAGAAAATTACCCTCTAACTGATTTTATTCATCATGAAACTTATGGCGTTGACGCTTGGGTAAACCATACTACATCATGGTTTTATACGGTTAAACCAGGACAAATCGTTCAACTGTTTTTATATGAAGAGTTTATACAAGAACCCGTGAAACAGCTAGGTCAACTTATGAATTTGATAGGACTTAAGATTGAAGAATCTAATTTAGTCAAAGCCATCGAACTCAGTTCCAAAGAAAATATGAGAAAATCTTTTAAACAACATACTTCTACTTATTTGACACAAATTTATAAAGGAAATTTTGTTCGTCGAGCAGAAGTAACGAAGGGTCAAGAATTATGCGATGAAGATAAAAAAATTATAGAAGAGAAAACTAAAGATATTGCTAAAATAATAGGATATAATTATTGATTTTAAAAACACCATATTTTGCGTTCAGTCAAACTAGCTAACAACGATTAAAATTCAGGTGGAGAAATGCCTACAGTAGAATGGTTAAAGAAAGAATTTCACTATGGATATGATAGTGGAGACGTTTTATCATTAATCCCAAATTTTCGCCGTTTTCAAGAGGAACAAAAAATTGGGGGATCGTATCGCAAACTCTTTTATCAAGCAGTAATTCCTTATATGAAACCCGATTCTATGGTTCTTGAATTAGGGCCAGGTAGAGGTTCTTGGTCGAAAGCTATTCTTAAATATCTCTCTTCGGGTAAACTTCAAACCGTTGACTTTCAGGATGTAAGTCAATGGTTAAAACCTGAAAAATATCAAGGTAAGCTAATTTGTCATCAAGTCACAGATAATTCTTTATCTTGTATAACTGATAGTTCAATTGACTTTTTTTGGTCTTTTGGCGTTCTTTGTCATAATAATGTGGAGCGCATTGAAGAAATTCTAAAAAACGCCTTATCGAAGATGAAAGTAGGCGGTTTTGCAGTTCATGAGTACGCGGACTGGAAAAAACTAGATAATTATGGATGGGAAAGAGGAAAAATTCCTGTTTCTTTTCAAAAACTTCCTGATAACGAAATTTGGTGGCCTCGAAACGATCGAGAAACTATGTGTCAGATTGCTACAAAGTCTGGATGGAAAGTAGTTAATCCCGATTTGGGATTAGTTAAACGCGATTCAATAATAGTACTACAAAAAGCATAACAGTTCTCTATGAAAGTATTTTGTCCTCTAAGCGGTAGTAATAATAATGTTTTAATCGATCGCGTAAAAATTAGCGATCTTCTGAAAATATACAACAAACTTTTGAAATCTGATATTGCCTCAGAATTTGGCAATACTCAAGAACTTACTTTTTATCATTGCCTCGATTCCGATCTCTTTTTTTTTATCCAATGATAACGGGAACCGAGGCTTTTTATGAAAAGTTGCAGAAATTTGACTGGTATTATATGGATGATAAAACTGAATATGACTATGCCTCTCAATGGATTACACCTTCAGA
Organism: Candidatus Altimarinota bacterium; assembly: GCA_012031035.1. GTDB lineage: Bacteria > Cyanobacteriota > Cyanobacteriia > Cyanobacteriales > Microcystaceae > Hydrococcus. The sequence goes on from JAAUUT010000006.1 coordinate 61,199, forward strand.
TTTAGTTTTGGAAATCGGCTGTGGCAAAGCTGCATTTTCTGAAAAAATTACCCCAAAAGAGTATGTAGGTCTTGAATTCAGTCAAAATGCAAAATTATTAGCAAATAAGCCCAATCTGACTATTTTAAATGAGTCAATAGAAGAACATGCTAACAAACACAAAGAAGCTTATAACATTGTTTGTGCTTTTCAAGTGTTAGAGCATATTTCAGATATCTATTCTTTTATAAAAGCCAGCATAGACTGTCTCAAACCCGGCGGATTGTTAATTTACTCAATTCCGAGTGCTGACTCATTTATTTATTGTGCTAAAAATAATATTTTGAATATGCCACCTCATCATATAAGCTGGTGGTCGGATCGAGCATTAAATTACGTCAGTAATCTCTTTGGGTTAAAACTCGTTGATATTCACCATGAAAAATTATCTGAAATACACAAAAAATGGTATTCATCTTTGATAATTTCTCAAGCTTTAGAAAAAATTGCAGGATTTCACAGCCATCAAAAATTAATCGATTTGTCGCTAGGTTATAAAATCTTGTTAAAAATTTCCTCGTTGGGAGGTGCGTGGTTAGCTAAAGGACTAGGCGATCCTAAAGTTCTTCCTAATGGTCATTCAGTTACTGTTGTTTATCAAAAGTCAGCGTGAAAATAAACTTTTAAATTTTTATGGTTAAAACTGTCATCAAGAAGCTGGTCAGAAATTTAGGATTTGAGCTTAAAAGGTATAAGCCAAATCTATCTGAAACTGCTCGAATGCAACAGTTACTCGCCTATCACAAAATTGACTTGGTGTTTGATATAGGCGCAAATATCGGACAATACGCAATGTTTCTGCGCGAGATAGGCTATTCTGGTCGAATAGTGTCATTTGAGCCTTTGTCATCCGCTCACGCTCAGTTACAAGCTTTGAGCAGTAAAGATCCTTTGTGGGAGATTGCACCTCGGATGGCAATCGGGGATCGAGATGATAACATCACTATTCAAATCTCGGCTAACAGTCAGAGCAGTTCGGTTTTAGAAATGCTAGAGTCTCACGTGAAGGCATCTCCAAAATCTGCTTATATTGATTCTGAAACTGTTCAGATGTGCAAGCTTGACACGGTTGCACGAGAATACATTCAAAATAATACTACTTCAATTTTTCTAAAGATAGACGTACAAGGGTTTGAAAAGCAAGCTTTAGAAGGGGCAACTCAGACTTTATCCCAGGTGAAGGGAATTCAAGTAGAGCTATCTTTAGCACCTTTGTATCGAGATCAGCTTCTTTTTAAGGAAATGCTAGCGCTTGTAGAGAATTTAGGCTATGAGCCTCATGCTTTCGTTCCTGGATTCACTGACTTAGAAACCGGTAGATTGTTGCAAATGGATGGGATTTTCTTTAAGCAATGAAAGTATGTTTGCTCAGTCACTCTGATGGTCGAGGCGGTGGCTATGCTGCTGCCTATCGCTTGTATCAAGGTTTACAAGGCTCTGGCGTAGATTCAACGATGCTAGTAGGCGACAAAAACCGAGACGATATAACGGTGCTGTCTCCACAAAGTAAGTTAACCAAGGGATGGAGCAAGATTGCTCCCAGTATAGATGCTTTGCCAAAATCGTTGTATCCTAAGCGCGATCGCACTGCTTATTCTCTGCAATGGCTGCCAGATGGAATTGCTGCTAAAGTAGCACAAATAGCCCCAGATATTATCAACCTGCATTGGACTAATGCTGGATACTTACAGATTGAAACGCTTGCTAAGTTTAAGCAACCCATAATCTGGACGCTTCACGATATGTGGCCTTTTACGGGAGGATGTCATTATAGTCAAGAATGCGATCGCTATACTAAATCCTGTGGTGCTTGTCCTCAATTAAACAGTACTAGAGAATGGGACTTGTCTCGTTGGGTTTGGCGGCGTAAAGCTAAAGCTTGGAATCATCTTAATCTAACCATTGTCACGCCGAGTAACTGGTTAGCCGAGCGAGCAAGATCTAGCACTTTGTTAGAAAAGTTACCGATAGAAGTCATCCCTAATGGTCTAGATCTCAAACAATACAAACCAATAGAGCGAAGCTTGGCGCGACAAATTCTTGATTTTCCTCAAGATAAACAACTGATTTTATTCGGTGCGATTAAATCAACCAGCGATCGCAGAAAAGGGTTTAATTTACTTTTGTCAGCCTTGCAAAAACTCGTTCACTCAGAATGGAAGGATAAAATAGAGCTAATTGTTTTTGGAGCCAGTCAACCCAGCGAGCCTCCTAATTTTGCTTTTAAAACTCGCTATTTAGGAAGATTAAGCGATGACATTTCCCTATGCTTGCTTTATTCAGCAGCAGATGTCTTTGTTGCGCCTTCGCTTCAAGACAATCTACCCAATACCGTCATGGAAGCTTTGGCCTGCGGTACTCCTTGCGTTGCCTTTAAGATTGGCGGAATGCCTGATATGATAGAACATCAACAAAATGGTTATCTAGCTCAACCCTTTGCGATCGAAGATTTTGCACGAGGGATTACTTGGGTGCTAGAAGATAGCGAACGAGCTTATCGGTTGGGCGATCGCGCTCGTAAGAAAGTAGAGCAAGCGTTTGGCGTAGAGAGACAAGCACATCGCTATCGGTCTCTTTTTGAAGAAGTTTGTAGTCGTTCAAAATGTTCTTTTAATTAAAAAAGCTAGAAAAGAACTTATTGATATTCAGCAATAGTAATAGAAGAGATAGCTGATGCCTATAAAAAAAGTGGTTCAAGATCGAATTAATTATTGTGGTTCTGGGATGTGTATACTTCCTGCTCGAACCGACGCAATTATTTATAAAATTTTCTTTTGCTAAACAAGGATTATTAGCTTTAATTATTCTGGGATTTTTATCAATGCTTATTTATGCAAAAAAATCCCTAAAGTTTTTTTTAAATCCTTATACAATTCCTTATATAGTATTAATAGTTTACTACCTAATTGCTTTTCTAGCCGAGCATGGCCCCGCAAGCTTTTTGTTTGCCTATAAAACTCTTCGGATGTTTCCATTTTATTTACTAGGTCTTTTAATAACTCAAGAGACTTATTATCTCAAATTGATGCTCGTATTTGTTTTTGTCGGATATGCTTTGGGGGCAATTAATCGATTGCCTTTTTTCTTAGCAGGAGACAACAGACAAGATATTATATTAAATTCAGGATTAGAATACCAAGATCTAGAACAAAGTTCGGGTTTAGTAAGCGTTGACACGGGCTTGTCTGAAGGAACAAAATTGATTTTATACTTTTTTAACAAGCCTTATTTATATGGATTATCACTTATTATCATAGCAACAATTTGTCTGATATTTATCATAAAATTAAAACCAATCAAAATATTGTTAATTTCTACTTTAGTGCCATCTTCTTTGCTAATTGTGAGAGGTCAAATGACTTCTGCTATTATGGCTTTAATTATTGGTTTGTTTATATTAGCCTATTTTGTTCAAGCAAAATTTTTATCTGCAATATACAAAAAACCTCAATACGGAATTCCTATTGTTTTATTAATATTGTGTTTAATTTTTTTGATAATTGTAGAACAAATATCTGTCAATTTTTCTGATGTCACTACTGGAGAAGGTTGGTCGAAAATTCAAACATTAATTAACTACTTCTTTGACGATCCTTTAGATGCTATTAATAGAGCATCTAATAAACGCTTGGATTTAATGGCAATATCTTGGGAGACATTTTTAGAAGAACCTTTTTTAGGGAGTGGAGCAGTTTGGGGTTCTGCTTTATGGAGAAAGGAAGTAGCAATAGGCGCTCATAGTACCTTCATCGACCAACTAGCTCAATTTGGATTGGTAGGAACAATTCCTCTTGTATATTTATTTTCTCAATGGTTATATCAAGCTTGGAAAATTCCTCAATATGAAGAATTTTCTATTTATCGTATTGGCCTATTGTCGATTTGGATTGTTTATATAATTGGCTGCTTGATGGATCCTCTATTTGGAACGAGTTTAGACCAACATGTTTTGTTATTAGCTGGAATGACCTGTGGTTTAAAATCTTTGGCTAAAAGAACGATTCGACGACAAAATTTTAATTCCTATCAGTTTCCATACGGCTTAGTTTTTAGAGAGGTGCAAAAATGAGCGATTTATCTCAAAAGAGCTTAGCAATTTCATCTATTAGTTATGTCATCCCAACTCTCAATAGTGCTGCCACACTAGACATGACTTTATATGCTCTGCGATCGCAAAAAGATGTAGAAGTTAACATTATTGTCGTTGATAGTGGCTCAACCGATGAAACCTTAGAGATATGTAAGCGTTGGGACGTGAAAACCTTATATGCGGAACCAGGTAATATGTATCGCGCCATCAACGTTGGTTTGCGAGAGTGTAATACTGAATGGTTGGGTTATATTAATTCAGATGATTGGCTCTATTCAGATAGTGTAGCTCGACTGGTCGCCCAAGGAAATGCTACGAATGCAGATGTCGTGTATGGACATTGCGATTACACGGACGGACACGGCCGTTTTCTCTACTCTATGAAAGCTCCTCATCCCAACCGACTGGGTTCGATTTTCCGAACCTCAGCGCTCGGTTTTGCTCAACAAGCCGCTATTTTTCGCCATCGTCTTTATCAAAATCTTCAAGGATTTAATGACGAACAGTATCGTTTAAGTGCTGATAAAGAATTTTATTTTAGAGCACTCAACTCAGGCGCATCATTCGCAATTTTATTTGAGCTACCAGTTGCCTGTTTTCGTCTGCACGAAAATCAACTTAGCAACAAACAAGCGCAATCTATGGAAGTCGAACGCCAAACAATGATCGCAGAACTCGCTAAAAATACTAGCTTCTACGATTGGTTAGCGATGATGCAGTGGAAACTGACAAATGCGCCTCATTATTTGCTACGTTTTTTAAGACAATCTCTGCTTGCAGGTAAACCAATCGTAACTAAGTCAATTCAGGCTGGTACATACTCATATTTAAGATGATAGAAACTCTCAAACCCTGGGGCCGAGCAATTAAATACGGCTGGCTTCAACGTATATCAGAGTACAAAGCTCAGCACAATTGGTTGGGTGACAACAACAATGATTCGCCACCTGTTTTTCTTATTGGTTGCGGTCGTTCTGGAACTACTATACTCGGATATATTTTGTCGCTGCACCCCGATATTTTCTATCTTTTAGAACCTTATCACTTATGGGCTGCCATCGAGCCAAAAACCGATATCCTCAATTTTTATCATCAAATCGATGCCCATTTCTTAATGAATGAATCTCATTGGACAGAAAACTCGCAAGACCGCTTCAATCGTTTATTTATCAAGGGATTTCCTAACAAAAAAACAAAAATTGTTATGGAAAAAACACCCATTAATACTGTCAGAATTGGCTATTTAAATGCGTTGGCTCCCGAAGCAAAATTTATTCATATCATACGCGATGGTTTTGATGTTGCTTGTTCGATAGAGCGACTTGCCTCGACTAATCAATATAAAATTGCTAATAAACCTCATCTAAACCAGTGGTGGGGAAATAATAACTATAAGTGGAAAGCGATGATGCGAGATTGTATCGCAGCAGGATATTTTCCGCATGAAATAGATCGACTTAGCGACCATCGCTCAAAAGCCGCCTATGAATGGCTTGTTAGCCTGAGTGAAGTAGATTGCTGGCGCGAAAACTTGGCGATCGCCTTTGTGAGGTAACCTATACTCAACTAACGAAAAATCCTGAATCGGTATTGCGTAATATCTGTGCCTTTCTCAATCTAGATATGTCGAATACCTGGCTTGAAGGAGCGATCGCCCAAGTTAAACCAAGTAAGCCTAGCGTACCAAAAACGATCGTTCTACCGCCTGCAATGTGCGAAGCCTTCAATAGCTATCAAGAACGTTTTGGTTTCACCAATCGCGCGACTCTAATCTGAGTTTTAAGAAGGTGTTTGTAGTAATTAAACTTGTATGCACAATTCTAAAGCCAATAAAATTGCAGCATTTTATGCTACAAATCCAGGATTTTCAGGGCAGCTTTTGATGACAGAATTAGTCATTCGCGGACTCAAGGAGAGGGGTTGGCAAATATCAAACGTACTTACACCAGCCCTAGATAGAAAAAAGCCGATCGATAACAAAATAGAACTTTTATTTGAAGGCTTAAAACTGAGTTTCAAATTACTAGTTGCTTGGTTTAAAGGCATAGCTGCTACGATAAGCCAAAATATTATCTATGTAAGCATCGGACAAACTAAGTATGGACTGCTGCGGGATGGATTTCCTTTATTAATAAGAAGCTTTTTTTCTCAAAAAAAGCTAGCTATAATTTCTTTTCATGGAAGTCTTTTTTTTAATTGGGACGAGCAATCTTGGGAAACTAAATTTTTACATAAAATAGCTAAAGTAGCTAATTTTTTAACTATTCTAGGCCCAACACAGAAAGATAAATTAATTGAATTAGGGATTCCGAAAGAACAAATTGCGATCGTAGACAACACTTGTTTATTATCCCCAATATCTGAGCTAGAAGTTAGACAAAAACATGAGAAAAATGAGCTAGCTTCTGAAAACTCAAAAACGATAACAGTTCTCTACTTAAGTAATCTTCTAGAAACCAAAGGATATGTTGAATTTGTAGAAGCAATTGAGTATTTATCCGTTTTTAGCGAGCTATGTATTGAAGTAAAATTGTGCGGTCAAATTGTTATTAATGGCAAAGAGAGCGATCGCTTTTTAACGCATGTAGCAGCACAAGAGTGGATTGAAAGCCAAATCGAACGAATCAATCAATCTCATCGCATCCGGTTGCATTGGATTAATGGTGCAACGGGAAAAGACAAAGAAAAATTATTCCACGAAGCTCAAATTTTCGTCTTACCCAGTCGCTATAAAGTTGAAGCACAACCTATTGCAATTCTCGAAGCCTTAGCGAGTGGTTGTGTCGTTATTACGACTAAAGTGGGGGAAATTCCCACAACAGTAAGCGAACAAACAGCATTATTGTTAGAGAGTTGTTCGTCTTTTGCGCTCGCACAAGCCATTAGCGAATTAAGCGATCGTGCAGAAAAACGACAAGAACTTGCCCTTAACGGACTTAAACTTTATCAAGAGAGATTTTCTTACGAAAACATATCGATCGCTGGGAAAAATTGCTAGAATCCTTCTACAATTAACCGAGATTATTATTTTTGTATAGCTGACTCTAGAATGCTAATTAGCTTCGGCAAGCAAACCTGACTAGAAAAATTTTGTAGAGCATAACTTCGTGCCTGTTGTCCCATCTGATTGAGTTCGTCAGGTATTTGGATCGACATTCGGATTGCTTTTGCGATCGCGTCTGGATCTTCTGGGGCAACACAAACACCACACCGAGCCTCTTTAATAATTCTAGCCGTATCTGACTCTTCATCGACTGTTGCTAGCACGGTTCGTCCCGACAGCATATAAGCAATTAATTTAGAGGGGACAGACGTTAGAGAACCCGATTTGCGGGTTGGAAGAATCATTAAATCGGCAGCCGCTTGCACTTCAGAAAACTCTTCTTTAGGCAAAGGATAAAAGAAGCGCAAGTTAGCGAGTTCGTATTTTTGAGCTAAATCTTCACAAGCTTTTCTACAACTACCATCGCCAGCAATAATAAAAAGAACGTCGGGCAAATCTTGCAGTTTAGTGGCGGCTTCGATAACAAACTCTACTCCTGCATTAACCCCGATGTTACCAGCATACATAACCAAAAAAGTATCTTCCGAGATGTTCTGCTGGTTTCTAAAATTTCCGATTCGAGAACCCGGTTTGATTTCTTCATCATCTAACCAGTTATAAACGATATGAACTTTCTGAGGCGGTACTTGACGAGTTTTGCTGTAAAATCGAGCAAAGTTCTCTGAGAGCGTTACTAGCGTGATTGACTGATGGGCAATCCAGGTATCGAGCGATCTGAGCAGTTGAGGCAACAATCCAGAAGAGGGAAATTTCCCCAATTCTATAGCAGCATCGGGATAAATATCTTGTATGTTGATAACCAAAGGGAGCTTTCTTAGAGAACATAAAGCCGTTAAAAATCCAGAAGCAAAAAGCGGCCAAGTATTAGCGTAAACTAGATCTGGCTTAATGGAGAGAGCGTTGAGAGTTGAAGCAACACCAAAAGATAAGTTTTCTAATAACCGACTTAACACTGTTGGTTGGGTAGACAACCACGAATAAGTGCGGATGAGTTCGTATCCCGCTTCGGTTTGTTCGACTTTTCGCCAAGAACGAGTATAACCAGGGTAGAGTTTGCCTCCCGGTCGGTTAGGAAAAGCTGTGATTACAGTCACTCGATGACCCTTTTTCACTAAACCAATCGCTAACTGTTCGCTCGTTACTGCTGAGGTTACTGGTTCGGGAGAAAACACGCAACTAACAATTAAGATGTGCATAATAATTTTAAAAATAGCAATAGCCATAACATCCTATCTAGGATAAGGTGAGGAAGTGAAGATACAGAGCCGACTAGCCAACATTAATGAAGATTTAGAGGAGATTGTCCGCATCCACATAAATGCCTTTCCAGGCTTTTTTATGACGGCAATGGGTTTATCTTTCTTACGAGAATATTACCGGACAGTATTGGAATTTCCCCAAAACATTGCTTTGGTAGCTATTGAAGCCGATTGTCCGCAGGATAAGACCCAAACCCATCGCGTAGTGGGTTTTGTTGTAGGGTTTGGCAATCCACCAGCTTTCTATTCTTTTTACAAAACTAAACGCCTGCGCTTGTTTGCGATAATTTTATGGGCGGTTGCGCGTAATCCGAGCTTATTAAGGCGAGTTATCTTAAATTTAAAGCGAATCTCTTCAGTCGAGGGGTCTAATGCTGAGGTTGAACTATCCTCAATCGGAGTCGATACGGATTTTATGAAACTTGGAGTTGGGCGAGTCTTAGTTCGAGCTTTTTTATCTGCTGCTAGCGAGCGAGGATATCAAAGCGTCTATCTCACAACAGATGCTTGTGAAAACGATCGCGTCAACCAATTCTATCAAAAGCAAAACTTTACCCTAGAACGAACTTTTCAGTCAGGGAACCGTCAGATGAATCTCTATCGTATAGTAGTTTAAAATATCTTAATAAATAACATGGGTCAATTCTTGCCTTTTGCTTTGCCAGAAATCGGCGAAGAAGAAATTAATGAAGTTGTTGATTCCTTGAAGTCTGGTTGGCTGACGACTGGGCCTAAAACAAAACAGTTTGAACAAGATTTTGCTACCTTTATCGGTCGAGAAGTGGATGCGATCGCGGTCAACTCTGCTACCTCTGGATTGCATCTAGCCCTAGAAGCTTTGGGGATTGGCGTTGGCGATGAAGTAATTACGACTCCCTACACTTTTACCGCTACCGCAGAAGTGATTCGTTACTTAGGCGCTAATCCTGTCTTTGTCGATATCGACCCCGCGACTTTTAACATCGACTCTGCCAAAATTGAGGCAGCCATTACCTCAAAAACCAAAGCGATTGTTCCCGTTCATTTCGGCGGTTTAGCTTGTGAAATGCAGCCCATCCTCGACCTTGCTCAAAAATATAATTTAAAAGTCGTTGAAGATGCGGCCCATGCGCTACCGACTACTTATCAGAAAAACACAATTGGCAGTTTGGATACCGATGCTACTGTCTACAGCTTCTATGCGACTAAACCGATTGCTACTGGCGAAGGAGGAATGCTCGTCACTCGCCATCCTGAAATTGCTAAGCGCTGTCGCGTCATGCGCTTGCATGGAATTAGTCGAGATGCTTTTGACCGTTATACCTCGACTAAACCTGCGTGGCACTATGAGGTCATCGCCCCTGGATTTAAATATAATATGACCGATTTGGCGGCTTCTTTGGGCATTCATCAATTAAAAAAAGCCTGGAAACTCCAGCAAAAACGAGCCGAAATCGCCAAATACTACGACGAGCATTTAACCGATTTACCGTTATTATTGCCCCCACAAGCTAAAGACGGCGATCTTCACTCATGGCATCTCTATGTTATTCGCTTAACGGAAGCGTCGCCGATTAGCCGCGAATCCTTTATCGAACAAATGGCGAATCGAGGTATTGGATGTAGCGTCCATTACATTCCCCTGCATTTGCACCCCTACTGGCGGGATACTTATCATCTAAAGCCAGAAGATTTTCCTGCCGCTTTATCTGTTTATCAAGGTTCGGTTAGTTTGCCTATCTATACGAAAATGACCGAGGCAGATCGAGAAAGTGTTATCAAAGCAGTTAGAGAAATATTAGCGTGATGTTAGCAAAAAGAGCTTTCGATATATTTTTTTCGCTGATTGGTATTCTGGTTCTTTTTCCCTTGTTCGTCATTATCGCTTTTTGGATTAAACTAGATTCGCCTGGATCTATTTTTTTTAAACAAATTCGGGTCGGACGATATGGGCGCGAGTTTAACATTTACAAGTTTCGCAGCATGGTTGCTGAAGCTGAATCAATAGGCAAACAAATTACCGTAGATGGCGATCGCCGTATTACGTCTAGCGGTCAATTTCTTAGAAAATATAAACTCGACGAACTCCCTCAACTTTTTAATGTTTTGAAAGGAGATATGAGTTTAGTGGGGCCTCGTCCTGAAGTTCCTAAGTATGTTGCTCTATACAATTTTGAACAACGTCGGGTGTTAGAAGTTCGTCCGGGAATTACCGATCTAGCTTCTATTCAATTTCGCAATGAAAGCGAATTGCTCTCAAGCGTTTCTAATCCAGAAGATTTTTATATTCAAGAAATTATGCCCCAAAAATTAGCCCTTAATATACAATATATTTCTCAGGCTAGTTTGGGGTTCGATTTATTATTGATTTTGCAAACGCTGTGGCGAACGATCGCAAAATAAAAATTTTCACAAGCGCGATCGCTTGAGATTTAAACTTGACGAAAAAATAATAATAAGTTAGAGTTCCATACAAGATTAAAGGATTTAAATTATTTTTTAGTTAATAAGGAGAAAAAATGAAATTTACCAACATTGAAAATGTTATTCATGAATTTTATTGCCCTTATCATAAAAACGAAAATTTAACTTTAAAACATCAAGAAAATAATGGCGAATTAATAATATCTAGTGAAAATAAAAACTACAAAATAATTGATAACATCATCGAGTTTTGTAGCCTAAACGAACTTCAAGAAGAACCGCATAAACTCAGAGAAGTTGAAGGAATTGATAAAGCTCATAAGCAATATCAAGGAGCGGCATTGGTCGGAAGATGGAATGACTATATCTTACATCTTCGTATGGTGAAATTAAAGTTGCTGATTGAAGAATTATTTCAAGATGATGTATCAACATTAGTCTTTTTAGGAAGTGGAGCCGGAACTGAAATAACGCAAATTTTAGAGATGGACAAAAACAAAAAAATCAAGAGAGTTTTAGCTTCCGATATTAGCTTAAACGCCTGTAAGATTTCGGCTCAAAGACTAGAAAAATATGATATTGAGGCAACTATTTTTAGTTCCGATCTAGATTATTGTCCGGTCAAAAAAAATACTAATTATCCTATCGTCATCATCGATGCACTTCATCACACGCCCGATATGCACAAAAGCATTGAAAAGCTACTAGCTTACGGATATAAAAATATATATTTTGTAGAACCCACTAATAATCTAATCATAAAACTTTTAGAAAAGTTTGGACTAGCTAGAAGAATGGAATATTCAGGACTCATCCCAGGTAGATTGGAAATTGAGAGACTAAAAACAATGGCTAATGAATATCAATACTCTCTAAAAATTAATACTATTTGGGAATTTCCTGCCGATTATTACAGAAAACTATTTGGGTCGCTGGCTTCAAAGAAAACCGTTGAAAAATTATTTTTATCTACAATCGATGCAATTTCCTACGTAACAAATTTTATCAAATCAGGAAATTCCTCAATTGTACATTTAAAAAAGAAAAATGTTTAAAAAATTGGTTTCTCTAAAAATAGAAATTAATCGTTATGTTTAACCGTAGGGCTTTTTTAACCTGGCTTAGTTTGGGGAGTATCGCTAGTATTGCTCCAGCGATCGTCAATGCTATTGTTGCCCACGCCAAACGCAACTCAGAATCCGAGGATCCCTCTTCTCACGCCGCCAAATCCACTAGCTTTCAAGCAATTAAATTTTACGTGGCTGTGAATGGCAATGACGAATGGTCGGGTAGATTAGCAGATCCTAATGATGCCAAGACCGATGGTCCATTTGCAACGATCGCGAGATCGCTCGATGCGATCCGCCAACTCAAACGCCAGCAAAATGGCTCGCTCAAACAGTCGATTGAAGTTCTCGTACGCGACGGTACACACTTTCTAACCAAAACACTAGTATTCACGCCCGAAGACTCTGGAACAAAAAACTTTCCCATTACCTATACAGCCTATGAGGATGAAAAGCCCGTCATTAGTGGGGGACGACGAATAACAGACTGGACATCAACAACCGTAAACGGCACAAAGCTTTGGGTAGCAGAGATTCCCGAAGTCCGTGAGGGGAAATGGTTTTTTCATCAGCTATGGGTAAACGGAGAAAGACGGTTTCGCGCCCGCTATCCCAACGAAGGTTACTTATCGGTAGCCGAAGTCCCCGATATAACGCCTCAAACAACTTGGAGAACGGGACAGCGACGTTTCCAGTTTCGCGATGATGATTTTAACGATCTTCGGTCGTTAGGTAATATCGCCGATGCACAAGCGGTTGTGATGAGTCGGTGGCTCACCTCCCATCTACGAATCGGTAGGGTAGACGAAAGAGAAGGAATTTTTTCGTTTAACCAACCTAGTATCACGCGCATCGAACCTGGGGATCTTTACTATCTAGAAAACTCATTGGAGTTTTTAGATGCTCCTGGGGAATGGTATCTAGAACGCCAAACAGGTAGACTTTACTATCAGCCGATGTCTGATGAAGACATGAATGAGGTAGAGGTCATCGCTCCCGTACTAGCGCCACTGGTTCGCTTAAGCGGACGACCTGGCGAGAAAAAGTTTGTAGAGTATCTCAACTTTAGGAAATTAAGTTTTGCTCACACTCAGCGCGCTCCCATTTCAAATGGTTACAGAGTGGCAGGGATTGGGGCACCTGCCGAGAACCCAATCCTCGGCGACATAATTGGTCGGGGCGTTCGCTTTTGTAATTGGCAAGAATGTAGTATTTCTCACATCGGAAACTATGCGATCGAACTTGCGAATGGCTGTCATAACAATCGTATCGATCGCTGTGAAATCTTCGATCTAGGTACTGGTGGGATTAAAATTGGTTCGGTCGATCCATCGGACAGCACGACCTATGGAAATGAGATTGTCGATTGTCACATCTATGATGGCGGTCGCATCGTTCATGTCGGTGTTGGCATCTGGATTGGGCAAAGTTACAACAATAACATTACTCGGAATCACATCCATGATTTCTACTATACGGGAATTTCTGTTGGATGGACTTTTGGTTATAAGCAATCGCAAGCAAAAGGCAATATTGTTGCCTTCAATAATGTCCACCATATCGGCCAACTTTCTAATGGAGATGGTCCCATATTAAACGAACTGGCTGGGATTTATACCCTAGGCCCGCAGCCTGGAACTGTAATACGCTCTAATACCGTTCGCCAAATCGCGGCTCGCCCTTCAGAAGCTTTAAAAGGTGCTGGTTCTGGGATGGGAATTTTTCTCGATGAAGGAACTTCTAATATTGTTGTAGAAAACAACTTGGTCTACCAAGCCGATATTAGCTTTCACCTGCATTTTGGACGACAGAATATTGTGCGTAACAATATTTTTGCATTCGGAAAAGAATATCAGTTTTCCAGGATTCGAGAAGAACCACATCTAAGTGCGATTCTAACGCGCAATATTATCTACTGGAGCGATGCTCAATTATTGATTGGTAAATGGGGTACTCCAGGCGTAAAATTCGAGCAAAATCTTTACTGGCAGGTCGATGATGGTGAAATTCTTTTCGGCGATTTATCTTGGGATGAATGGAAAGCAAAGGGAATGGATAACAACTCGCTTGTTGCCGACCCGTTATTTGTCGATGCTGAAGAAGGAAATTTTCGACTGGAATCTGATTCACCAGCTTTTCAACTGGAATTTCAACCTCTTGCAACCGACCAAGCTCTGAAATCCAGCGCCAAAGATTAAAACTAGCTTTAGTTTACTTGTTTTTACCAAGATCGACCCTTGTAACGACAAGTAAACTGTAAATATTTAATTTTACTTTCTAAACAACCAAATACTTCTTTATACTTAGTTTTTTTAGTTTTATTTTTGAATTGATGATTGATAATTTCAAGTTAACTCTCTTGCCTGTTTAGCTTTTTTCATGTAACCTCACATGATTATAGGAATTTAATTTTTGTTGTGTGTGGAGTTGTATGCGCAAGCGCTTGCTAGATTGGCTGTATAGCTTTTATCACTCGCTATCGAGAACCTACAAACGCTGGCTGCTAATGGTACTCGATGCCCTTGTCTGCTTTGTAGCTATAGCGGGTGCTTTTTCTCTGCGAAATTCGGTACTGCCAACTCCTGCAATTTTTACTTATTCTGGGCAAATAATCTTTCTGATAGCCATTAAGCTATTAGTTTTTCGCCTCAAAGGATTATATCGTCCTATAGTGCGCTATACCGATCTCGAATTTGTCTCAACAGCAACGCAATCGGTTTTAGCGAGTTCTGGTATTCTGGTTTTTCTTGCCTACTTACAGGGATTATGGCAGCTACCGCGATCGATTTTACTGATTGATGCCTTACTAACACTAGTCTCGATCATCACTACGAGAATAGCGATTCGTTCGGTATTCCGCCAACTACATTCCTATGTCAACACCTGTGAAACTTGCCAACAGGTGGTTATCTACGGTGCAGGCGTATCTGGTTCGCAACTCGTTCGCGCTCTTATCCAAGAACCAACCTATCAAATTGTTGCTTTTGTGGACGATAATCCAGAATTACAGCAACAAGTCATTCAAGGAATTAAGGTCTATCCTCCTACAGATTTACATAGATTGTGGGCGCAACGTCCGTTTAATACCGTTGTGCTGGCAATGCCAGCTTTAGAAGCGGTCAGGAAACGCGAAATCATCGCCAGACTAGATACGCTTCCCGTGAGCGTGAAAACCATCCCTCCAATGAGACAATTGCTGTCGGGGGAAGTTTCGATCAGTCAAATTCGCAGTGTTGATGTAGCCGATTTGTTAGGAAGGGAAGAAGTTCTTCCTTATCCAGAATTGCTCAAGATTAATGTGGCTGGAAAATCAGTGTTGGTAACGGGTGCAGGCGGATCGATTGGTTCTGAGTTATGTCGTCAAGTTGCTCAACTATCGCCCAAATGCCTAATTTTATACGAATTCAATGAATTTGCTCTCTACAACATCGAGCTTGAATTAGCCGAACACTATCCCTATCTCAAGCAAGTTGCTTATTTAGGTAATGTCACCGATAAAAACTTTTTTGAGAAAGTCATTAGAAAAACGCCGTCGATACAATCTATCATGCGGCAGCTTATAAACACGTTCCTTTGGTTGAAAGTAATGCCGATCGCGGCGTTTATAATAACGTATTTGGAACCTTAACTGCTGCCGAATGCGCGATCGCTAACTCTGTCAAAAATTTTGTTTTGATCTCTACCGATAAAGCTGTCCGCCCTACTAATATTATGGGGACTAGCAAGCGAGTCGCCGAGCTAATTATACAAGCGTTCGCCGAACTCCCCAACGTGTCTACTTGCTTCGCGATCGTTCGTTTCGGAAATGTTCTTGATAGTAGTGGCTCGGTGGTTCCCCGCTTTCGCAAACAAATTGCCCAAGGGAAACCCATTACTGTCACCCATCCCGATATCACTCGCTATTTTATGTCGATTCCCGAAGCCGTTCGTCTGGTGATGCAAGCGGGCGCTATGGCAAGTGGCGGAGAGGTTTTTTTACTGGAGATGGGCGAACCCGTGCGAATCTACGATCTCGCCATACAAATGATTCGTTTGAGTGGATTGGAACCAGGACGAGATATCGAAATTAAATTTACGGGTTTAAGACCTGGAGAAAAGCTTTATGAAGAATTATTAATTGATGGGGAGAATGTTAGACCGACTAAACACCCCAAAATCTACTGTGCCAACGAACGAAAAATTAGTTGGGAAATGATGCAATTCTCTCTTGAAGCTCTCTTGACCGCTATTCAAAGTCATAATATTGAAGAACTTATTGAAATCTTAAAGCGACTAGTTCCAGAATATCAATCTTCCGAACAACGTCGAGCCGAAGTCGTTCTAGATTCTAGGGTTAAACCGGGGACAACTATTGTCTGAATAATACAAAATCAATTTTTGAAAGACTCTTATGAACTCTCACCCTAAAAACCAAGCCCCTATCTGGCATCTTGATAAAATTATTTTTGCGATCGCATCTGTCTATCTGACTTTGGTAATTATCTGGCTGGCTAGCAAAAATCGACTGTGGATTCCTTTGATTTCTCAACTGCCAGCCCCGACAAATCCTAAGAAAACAGCTATTTCCCCATCTGATGCTGAATTTATTGCCTATTTAGAGCGATCGCTACAACTAATCGATCGCTCCCAAACACAAATTGCACGAGAACAACCCACCGCCACTGTTCCACCTCCGCCAACAGTCGCCCCTCCACCGCCTCAGACAACTCAAACCATTATTGAAAAAGTATACGTTCCTGTATATCCGCCCAGCCAACCGCCAGTAGCTACCGCGCCCGCTCCCCAGCCCAAACCTGCTACGTTGCCTCCTCCACCACCCGCAACCGTCGCCCAATCGACCCCCCAGGCTGGGGCTAATCCTAAAAGTTTAACGCTGGTGGGTCTACTCGAAGCAGGCGATCGCGCTTATGCTTTATTTGACATCCAAGGAACCACCCAACGCTTTGAGCCTGGAGAAGCACTAGGGGGAAGCGGTTGGACGCTCATGAACGTCCAAAATCAACAGGCGATCGTTTATGGAAATGGTCAGACTCGCTCTTTGGGCGTAGGACAAGGATTTTAACCCGATCTAAATGACAAATTTAAATAAACCCTCTTTTGTTAAGTTAGGGAAGTAAGTTATTTGTTAACATGCGATCGCGAATAAAGGAGAAATCGTCAAAGCTTTTAGAACAGAAAAATCTCGAAACTCATTCATAACATCAATCAACTTGAGAAAACATCGTCGAAAGTCTGGAATTTTAAAGAGTTGCAACCAAGGTTTGATTAAACAGTAAAAGATGTAAGGTTGAATAATCAACCTTAAGTTGTTTAAAGCACTTTTCCATGTTGTTCCCGGCTCCCACTCTTAGATATTGACTAAATTGTGCGGTTGAGGAGAAAAACGCGCCAGATTTATTGGTAGTAGATTGCGGAGATTGAACCGTTTCTAAGTGAAAATAATGGGCTTGGATACTAACCAAAAGATAAGTACTCATAACAATTTCCCACCATCGCTCAATGCTGGCGTAATCAGTTAGGCGATAATCAGCCCATCCTAATTCATTTTTAACTTGTTTAAAACCATACTCAATCCAATTTCTCAAACTATATAAAGGGGCAACCGTTAAAGTAATATTTCCTTCTAAATTGGTCATAATGTACCAACTTTCATCTCCTTTTGGGTCGGGTACATTGCGTTTAGAGATTTGATAATGTGGTGTAATCCTTGACCATCTTTTAAGCCTACTGCCCTGGCAATTAGGGGTAGAGATTTTCGAGGGATTTCTGATAACATTCCCAAATGCAAATATTTGAAATACTCAAAATTGCTCACCTTGTTAAATAAACTACGATAAATCCAACAATAATGGTCAACAAAGGCAACTGTTGGTGTAGCATCTCTGGGGGGAGTTACCATAATTAACGACTCTACTAGTTTTGGTCAACTCTCTATTTTACTCCCTAACTTAACAAAAGAGGGATTAAAGCGCTCTTAATCAATAACGGCGCACCATAAATTCCCTACTCAAAAAAGCGAGCAGGCAACAAGATAAATGATGTGTAATTAATTTTATTCAATCGCTTATCAGATTTTTATTAAGAATTTAAGTAGTCCTCGAATCTAGTATTTTTTAGTAACTGAGCTACTTCATCATAATTAACGATCAAATCTTGAAGAGATTCTGGATTTTGTTTTTTTAACTTAGTTTTTTTATAATCGATATCTTCAATATTTAAATAAGAGCTAATTCTAGAAAAAGTTTCACTAGGCATACTAACTAAATCTTCATAATTAATTTCTAAATAACTTCTTTTTGAAAACGTTTTCGTGTTAAATCTTCGTAGTTTTCAATTTTTTCTAATCTCTGCATTAATTGCGATGTATCTAAAATAGTATTTTTGTTGTTCCTTAATATTTCACTCTTTTTGTCTGCCGACCACTGTTTTGTTTTAAAAGCAATATCGAGAGATGCAATCGTTCTTAACTTATTTTTTCTAATAATGTGAATTATTGAAAATTCATCATGGAACAAAAAGTCATTCCATTCCTGTTCTGTCAAATGATAGTAAAATAGTTTAAATCCTACAATTTTTATGTTTCTGGGTTGTTTTTCATACAAAGTTGCAAATATTCGTTCAAAGTCTTGACCAATTTCACGATTGTGTCCCGCAAAAATCTCATGATACATTTTAATAGCATTTGAAGTGCCTAATCCGTCCAAGAGAAAATTCGAGCCAGTTCTTGCATGTCCTATAACAGCTAGTCTTTGATAATTGGTACGAGCAAATGTACTCTCATAAGCAGACTTTAGCTTTTTTTTGTATTCAATAGGTATTGACAAAGCAAGCTGATTAAGTATTTTGTTCATTGACGGCTATAAAGAATAAATGAAGAAAATTCTCAAGTTCAGAATTTAACTACGCTATTATAGCACTAACATCTACTGTGTCTTAAAGCCACTTTTTCCTATCATTTGCCTCAATTAAGAGGCATATTTTCATATCATTAAATGCTCTAATAAAATTTTGCTCCCAATAAAGATTAGAATAACTCCGCCTAAAATTTCGACTTTTTGACTAAATAAACTACCAAATTTATGGCCAATAAATACTCCTATAAAACATAAACTAAAAGTAATAAATCCAATGGCAGTTACCGCTAAAATTATCGGGGTTTTTATGACTGATAATCCCAATCCTGCGGCTAGGGCATCGAGACTTGTTGCGGTAGCAAGTAATAGAAGAGTGTAGGGATCTAAAGGATTAAATTTTTTTTCTTCTTCATCTTGGAGAGCTTCGTAAATCATTTTTACTCCTAGAAACCCTAGCAGTATAAAAATAATCCAATGATCGAATTGTTCAAAAAAATCTCGAAATGTCAATCCTGCTGCCCAGCCAATTAAAGGCATTAAAGCTTGAAAACCACCAAAAAATAAAGCGATTTTGAGAGCTTTATTCAGTTTTATATTTTTAATCAGTAACCCACTAGACATAGAAACAGCAAAAGCATCTGCTGATAATCCTAGTGCCATTAAGACCATTGAAAAAGATTCCATGAATTTAAGGCGATTTCTTAAAAATTTTGCTATTTAATTTAACCATCAGTATATTAACTGAATTTTTTGTAGCGTACTGTCATTTTTTTTTCATTTTTAATTGATATTTTTCTCACATTTATGCGATCGCTGCTAAATTTAAAATAATCAAGCCCCATTAAAGATAAATGGAGCTTGGTTTAAGAACCCTACGCTATAATATTTCAAAGCAATTAGCGTGGGTCAGAATGGAACAAACCCTTAAAACCACCAACCATGCTGACTGAAAAAACGCGATACAGAAGCTATCCCAAAGTTCCTATCGAGCGGCGCGTTGCTGCTTTTGGAATCGATTTTGTCACGATTTGGTTTTTGAGTTCATTTTTTGTCGATGCCTTGCAGTGGTTAGTATTTCTCGTTGGATGGTTTGCCCTGCGGGTTATTATCGTAGATAAAAATAAGGGTCAAAGTCTCGGTCGCTGGGCTTTGGATATGAAAGTTATCGATCTGAGATTGAATAAAGTTCCTACACTATTAACGCTAGCAAAACGAGAAGCAATTGTTGGTGTTGCTGCAATGCTAGCAATGTTTGGTTTGGAGATTAATTTTATCAACGGTTTATCGATGCTGTTGTTAATTAGTCCGTTACTCGTCGATTGTTGTGCCGCTTTTGCAGACGAGCAACTAGCTCAAGCATTTCACGATCGCGCCGCCGAGACAATCATTATTCAAACTCGCCGAGGGTTTTCCCTGGATTTGCGCTTAAAAAAAATATATTTTGAAGTGAAGCGCAATCTACAAAAAATACAGAAATAACGGATCAAATCAGCGGCGGCAGACAACCTCGAACTCAACACGAGTAGCTTTCGACCGTCCGCTGCATTTGAATTGTTGGGCTGCGCTGCTACATGACGCTGACTGAGTAGGCACAAATTGCTGTATCTACCGTCGCAATGGTCAAACCATTTTGTAAAGCTTGACAGATTAGCATCCTGTCAAATGGATCACGATGTAATAGTGGTAATTTAGCCAACTGAATCACACTACTTTCGTCAAGTGCAAGACTGGCAATTTGATGAAGATCGCGCTGTTTGGGCAAATACGTTGCAGGATGCTCTGGCAAAGGTAGCTTACCCAACTGATATTTTACAATCGCTTCCCAAACTGAAATTGCACTCAGATAGACTTCATTATCTGGATCGCGAACGGCATCTCGAATATCTGTTGATAATTGACGATCGCCACTGATGAACCACAAAAAGATATGCGTATCCAGCAAAATCCTCATTTGCCCTCGAATGCATTAAGCAGATCTTCTGGCAAGGGAGCATCGAAATCGTCTGGAACGGTAAACTCACCTGCACATAAGCCAAAGGGTCTTAGTTGCTTACCGCTTGACGAGATTGGTCTTAGTTCCGCGATCGCCTTGTCTGCCTGAACAATGATCACTGTTTCGCCTGCCTCCACTTGACGGAGATACTTTGAAGGATCACGTTGAATTTCGTCAACTGTCACACTTACCATAAAAAAGCCTCAGTGTAGAATCGCGGGATAATACTTTATCTGCCCCAATTGTATATGATGAGTTGTATGCTCCCAACGAGGATGAATCTTAACTCTCTTCTGTCACTCTAGGGGAGATAAAATGAGAGAAAAAGCTTGAAAGCTAGACAGAGAGTATGGTTAAGCCTCGTCCCGCCCGCTTCACGGTTCAATTCGTAGATACAAAGCTGTGAATTATACAGAAACTTATTAGAGAAAAGAAGATTAGAAATCATCTTATCTATCTTAGAGGGAAGAGAAATTCTAGTGATTATAGATGAAACAGAAGAACAGGGATTTAGAAACAGCAAGAATGAGTTAGGATGGGCAGATTTTCGACTAACCAACTATGGCGAGATAGAAAAATGGTGGGAGTTAGTCATGTGTGCTTACTTAATGGTTTGTCTTCATAATGAACCCTTTAATCCTGCTGTGTCTCCTGTCCCAAAACCTTGTCAACAACATTCGCTGTGGGATTCAGGAAAGGGCTGGAAAAATGCCTTGAATAATCTTCAACTAATTCTACAACCTTTTATCTGCTTTAGTCTCATTTTAAGATGGTTAAAAGTTTTTCCCATTTCTCAACTATATGAAGGGTTTTCCGAGGCTTATTGCCAAAATTAATGAGTTTGATTGCCTACGTTCTTTAGTCGATTATTGGGACTACTTTTATCGCTATTCTGCCTAGAGTGACAGAAGAGAGGTAGCAAGTAATGACGTAGGTCACATGAGGTTGTAAAACAACGAAGGATACTAATGAGGTAATTTTATAAGGTTTAAAATGACCGAATCACCCCTTGACCTAAATGATTTTTATGACGCTTGCCCAAAAGTGAACCCGTTGGAAGCGTTCTCTTCTGATTACGCACTTGACCCAAAACACGCTGTTAACCAACTCAAGCGCGAACCTTTTAGCTTGACTAGAGATCAGCGGGACAGACTTAAGGATTATCACAAAATATCTAGCTCTACGTTTGCACGGCGTAAGCTTAGAGGACATCAGTGCGAGTTATTAGTTGCTCATAAGCTACAGCAAGGTCTTAACAGAAAGTATGCCGCTGGTGTAGGCTACAGTAGAAAAGAGAACTTAGAAACTGGTAGACTAGTCGCATCCTCTGAATATCCAGAATTTGAATTTACTGAATATGAGCTTTGGTGTTTAGGTTACTGGGAACGGTCAGAGGGTTGGAAGCGTGAGCTAAACAAACTTTTTGAAGACTCAACGCAGAATGAGCTAGAACGAATTTAAGGGACTGGCACAAGCCTAAATAAAAACAAACCCCTTACAGGTCATCCTGCGAGGGATTTTATTTTGACTGCTCTGTATTTTGCCTGTAATAAGTCAGTAGCATATAAGTGGTTCAAATGTACCTGTTACCAGCACCTAAAGATTAGGGTAAGATGAGTTTAGGTGCTAGTTAGGTAGAAAGTTAAGCAGTCGGTGACTCGTCAAAGTCTAGACTTCAGTCGGAGCGGCGGGATTTGAACCCACGACCCCTACTACCCCAAAGTAGTGCGCTACCAAGCTGCGCTACGCCCCGATATCCACAACGATTTTTTATAATACACTCTTTTATAGAAGATATGCAATAATTTTTTTTAAAAGACTTTTAAGGTTTGAGCGGCTTGTACTAATTCAACTACAGCTTCCTGCGACCAATTTCCTTCGCAACAACGCCCTTGATTGAGAATAAGCCGCAAAGAATAGTCATGAGAATAACCTTCTACTTCTAGCCAAAGTAGTTTGCTCTCTGCTTCGCAAGCAATTCTTTCCTCATCCATCAACTCGCCAGCTATGCCATTGATCGTTTGTGTCAATTGTTCGAGCAAACGACAGAAATCGTTAAATTCGGCTTCAGTTAGCTCGATCGCCCAATTATCTCCCCCGACTAATCCTTTGTAAACTTCTGTGGTGGGATTCCAGCCGATACGCCAGCCATTTCCCTTTTTGAGGGTGCGATCGCTCATGGCATCAACAATTGTGCGTCTCCAGGTTTAGATAAAGAAGGATTAGAGGGAGTGGGAGGTTTAGCTGGTTGAGAAGAGGGGTTAGTGGACGAAGGATTTAGATTGGGTTTGACGGGTTGCGCGTCCGTTTGTTGCGGTTTATAAGTATTTGCCAACAAATCAACTAATGCTTCTCTCTGACGACGATTAAGGCTTTGTATGGCTTTTAGGTCGCCTTCTAGGGGATTAGTTTGTAAAGAACTTCTGCCTGGATAGCGCTCGGGTTTAATTGGTTCGTTTACCCCTAAATAATCGGCTAAAGTCAGTTTCCAATCTAGTCTAAAGCGAGTTGCTCGTTTTTTTACGTCTTGGTGATAGCGCACGAAGCGGCTAATTAATGTATTATCTGGGTCTACTTTGCCCGTTTCTTGGCGAATATATTGATTTTCTTGGGGAATGTCGGGAATACGCTGATAAACTAGGACAGCAACTGATTCGGGTCGTATAGATTGAGCTATAACAGGCTGCATCTCCAGACCGTCTTTAAGGTATTCCCCACCCAAAACCAACAAAAGCCCAAAAACAGCCGCCAACAATTGTCGCTGTATTGACTGGAAGAATTTTTTAGATTTGAGCTTCTGAGGGTTTTCTACAAGCATACTCGTTATTTTTAATCGCCAATAATTTCAGGCTGAGTTAGTTCGTCAGACATTTCTATGATGGCTCGAATGGCGGGCTTCATCATTGGATCGTCAATATTATCAAACTCTTCATACCGACGGCGCTTGGCTCGATTGGCAACTTGTACGGTAATTTTATAGCGATTAGAAGCTGCGCTCAATAATTCCTCAGCGCGATACATGATCTGGGATGAATCAAACGAATGTCGTTTTTGCATGGAAGTCGGTACTTAAAATTTGCGCTAATTTATCTAGTCTATGTCCAGTGTACCAAGTAGCTAGCCATTTAGCCTTTGACTCCACTTCCCGTATCTGTGGGAATAATATATCTCTGCAAAAAAAGAAATAGTATCAAGACAGGTGCGATGGAAATTATCGAACCTGCTGCAATCAAACGCCAGTCGAAATCTAAAGCACTTGCTAACCTAGCAACCCCTAGCGGCAGGGTAAAGTATTCTGGGCGATCTAAAACGATTAACGGCCACAGAAAGTCACTCCAAGAACCGATAAATACAAAAAT
The DNA here is from genome assembly GCA_012031035.1 of Candidatus Altimarinota bacterium. Taxonomy (GTDB): domain Bacteria; phylum Cyanobacteriota; class Cyanobacteriia; order Cyanobacteriales; family Microcystaceae; genus Hydrococcus. The sequence continues at coordinate 85,327 of JAAUUT010000006.1, forward strand.
TGCTAAAGTAACTAAGGCAGGACGAACGGCAGGGATCATAACGTGCCACCAGATACCTAATTCCGAACAGCCATCGATACGCGATGCTTCTTCCAGTTCTTTGGGTACGCTTTGAAAAGCTTGTCGCAATAAAAAAATTCCAAATGCCGATGCCAGGGTGGGAAGAATGACCCCTACATAAGTATTTCTCAAACCAAGTTGTACGGTGAGAATATACAGAGGAATCATGACAATTTGGAAGGGAATCATGATGGTCGAGATGACTACGGCAAGAATGGCATCTCTTCCGCGAAAATCGAGCCGTGCTAGGGGATAAGCTGCTAGGGAGCAAAAAAGGAGATTGATGCTAACGGTGAGGGCAGCAACGAGGGTACTGTTGAGTAGATACTGACCGAATGGGTAGTTTTGCCAAACCTTGAAGAAGTTTTCTAGGGTTGGCTGTCTGGGAAAGATTTGGGGTGGAAAACTAAATATGTCTTCTGTAGGAGATTTTAGGGACGTACCAAATAGCCACAGAAGCGGAAAAAGCATAACGATCGCGATCGCGCCTAGTATTAAATAAAGCCAAAAAACTTGAAATTTTGGTTGTTGCAGTTTGGTTTGCATAGCCAGTTCGCAGCAATTTTTAATTACTTTACTCTATCTTTATAGTTTTTTCTGCTTAGTAACTTTTTCTAAGCTCGACTATAGTTAATCTTTCACTAATTTACAAAACTGATGCTAGAAACCTTATTTAGATAAGGTTTCTAGAGGACGGAATTGTAACTTACTAGCAGACTAACTATATTTACATTAAGTGCGATTGCTTCTGAATTGGAAAAGCTTGCCGCAGAAGAGATAGAATTTCTTAGTCTCGCTCGTTTCAGGATTATTAATCAAATCGCTAGGGCATTACAGTAAACTCAGTAGTCGGACCAATTTATTGAATAAGAGCAAGAAGTCTACAACTCTATTGTTGCTTCAACTAAATCGGGCGATCGATCCAGGTGAAAGCCAATTTTCTGGCAAACTCTTTGCATGGCTCGATTTTCTGGTAAGATATCAGCTTTGATTCGCTCTAGTTTCTCTTCTTTTCCAACTTGTAACAATCGCCGCAGCAACTCGGTTCCCAATCCGCGACGCTGAACGGAATCGCTTACCAGCATAGAAAATTCAGCTTCCTGGGTTCCGTGCAATTTACTTAAGCGAACAGCGCCAATAATTTCGCATTTTCCCGTATCTGGATGTTGATACTCTGCCACTAAGGCCATTTCGCGATCGTAGTCGATAAAACAAATACGGGTCAGTCGTTCGTGAGCAATACGCCGATTGAGAGTAACTAAATGAAAGTAGCGAAAATAGATGCTTTGTTCTGAGAGCGTTTTGTGAAACTCTGCCATCAGGGGTTCGTCTTCGGGACGGATAGGACGAATGGTAATATTCGTTCCATCTGCCATCGTCCAAGGCGCTACATATTGTCTTGGATACGGTCGAATAGCGAGTTTGGGAAGCTTATCTTCTGGCGTATCTTTGGAATGAAGGATAATACGAGCATCGAGAGCAATTAAGCGTTCGGCAGAAGCAAGCAAGGGATTGATATCAATTTCTTGAATCCACGGCTGTTCGACGACAATCTGGCTGAATCTTACCATTAATTGTTCTAGGGAAGATAGATTAACGGGTCGCCGTCCGCGAACGCCTTTGAGCGCTTGATAGATTTTGGTTTGCTCCATCATTCGACGTGCCAGGGTAGTATTGAGAGGCGGTAGGGCGATCGCGCGATCGCGATAAATTTCTACTAATTGCCCCCCACTACCAAATAACAATACCGGGCCAAATTGAGGATCGATACTACTTCCGATAATTAACTCATAGCCGCCATCGAGATTCATCATCGGCTGAACTGTAACCCCTTGGAAATGTCCTGCACCCGCTTTTTCGGTGACAGACGTTTGGATGTCTCGATAGGCCCAGCGCACGTCTTCGACATCGGTAAGATTTAACTGTATTCCTCCTACCTCGGTTTTATGAGTGATGGTGTTTGAGAGGAGTTTAAGAACGACTGGATAGCCGATTGATTCAGCTAACTTAACGGCTTCCTCTTCTGTGTTGGCAACGCCTGTTTGAGCAACTGGAATGCCATAAGCGGCTAGAACGTTTTTCGATTCTGACTCGGTAAGGATAGTGCGTTCGCTTTGGAGTACCGATTGGATAATTTGCTTAGCTTGGGTGCGATTAATTCCTGCTTCATCATCGGTAGGTAACGTAGGCGTTTCATAGATACCGCGCAGATTATAATTATACTGCCACATAAAATTAAACGTTCGGGCAGCAGAATCGGGATAGCGATAGGTGGGAATGTTATTGCTGTTGAGAATGGTTTCTCCGTCGGCAATCTCTACGCCTCCCATCCAGCTTGCTAAGACGGGTTTATCGGCCGTTTTTGCGTATTGTTGTAGGTTTTGGGCGGTTTGCGTGGGAGCGGTCATACCTTGCGGCGTAAGGATAACTAACAGTCCATCGCTATTGGGGTCTTTGATGGCAATATCTAATGCTTGAGTATAGCGTTGGGGGTCGGCATCGCCAAGAATATCGATAGGATTGCCGTGACTCCAATGAGGTGGTAAAACTTGATTGAGTTCCGCGATCGTATCTATTGAAAATTCTGCTAGTTCTCCACCAGTATCGATTAAGGCATCTGTTGCCAGTACGCCTGGTCCTCCTGCATTGGTAATAATAGTTAGACGAGGGCCTTTAGGGAGGCGAGGCTGTTTGGAGAGGACTTCTGCCATGTTAAATAATTCAGAAATCCGATTAAATTTTAGTACCCCACAACGACGAAAAGCCGCATCTAAAACCTGCTGGCTGCCTGCCATTGCCCTGTATGAGATGCAGATGCTTTAGCAGCAGCTTCTGTTTGACCCGCTTTGATGACGACGATTGGCTTAGTAAGGGCAACTTCTCTGGCAGCCGAGAGGAACGATCGCGCATTGCCAATCGATTCCATGTAGATAACAATACTTTTAGTATTGGGATCGTCGCCGAGATAGTAAATTAAATCCCCCCAATCAACATCGAGCATCGAACCAATAGAAACAAAGGCACTAAAACCCACATTTTCTGATAAACTCCAGTCCAAAACTGCCGTACACAACGCACCGCTTTGACTGATAAAGCCGAGATTGCCAGGACGCGCTATCGTACTTGCAAAAGTCGCATTTAATCCCGTGTGTGGATTCATCAAACCCAGACAATTCGGTCCGATAATGCGCATCTTTCCTCGTGCCGTTTGCTGAATTTGTTGCTCTAATTCCAATCCTGCTCGACCGCTTTCTTTAAAACCAGCCGAGATAATAATAGCGCTTTTGACTCCTGCTTCGACGCATTCTGCTGCGATCGCGGGAATAGTCGGTGCTGGCGTAGCAATGATGGCAAGTTCGACGGGTGCGGGAATCGATTTGATATTAGGATATGCTTGAATCCCTAAGACGTTATTTCGCTTCGGATTGACTGGATAAACCGTTCCGCCAAAGGGACTGCTAATCAAATTCCACATCAGCGTTCGTCCTACACTTCCTTCTTTCTCTGTTGCACCAACGAGTGCAACTGTCTGAGGGGCGAAAAATGCGCTTAGGGGTTGACGTTCGGAACGCAGAAGATCGTAAGCTGGATCTGTAGTTGATTTGATAGGCTTAAGCATAGTTGCATTCTTGAGGAGTCTTACTATGCAGCCTAATCGTTAACTCGATTCAAAAGCGCTATTTTTAAGGTTTCTTTAAGCGATCGATTATTAATTCCGATCGGTCGAACGCTTTAGTTGTTCTTTGAAAGCGAATTGCGATCGCAATTCAATTTTCGGGGTGAGAAATAGCGCGATCGCAAGTTTTAAGGTAGATAAAGAAAGCCCTAAGAGGTGAAATATTTTTATGGCAACACGTTTTACTGGCGGTTGTATGTGCGGAGCGATACGTTACGAATGTTCGACCGAACCAATTGTTATGGGAAATTGTCACTGTCGCGACTGTCAGAGAGCAACGGGAAGTGCATTTGCTCCAGCAATCCTTATACCGCGCAACGCGATTACTATTACTGGTGATGTAAAATACTATGACATTCAAGGAGATAGCGGAGGTATTGTCAGCCGTGGCTTCTGCCCGATCTGTGGTTCTCGCTTATTTGGCAAGCCACCGATACCCGACCTCATTAGCATCTTGGTAGGAAGCCTCGATGACCCAAGCTGGTTTAAACCTACGATGGACATTTATACTGCTAGTGCCCAGCCATGGGATTACATGAATCCAGATCTACCTAAGTTCGCCAAGATGCCATCAATGTAAGACTAATTTTCTCTAATTGCAACAGAGATTCTGTTAAATGGGTAAAGGGAAAAGCTTGTAATCAAAAGACAGAAGTACGAATAAATTTGTTTTCTTGAATAGCGATTAGCAGAAAGCAGATGATTAATTTCTATAAATTTTTTCAACTCTTCTGCCATCTGCTATCTCCCTTTTTCACCAAAACCCAACCTAAAGCTTACTCTGCGCCTTCAATCGGTGCAAATCCTTGTCGTTGGATATTTTCGGTGATATGACGGGGTTCGAGGAATTGCAACAGGTAATCGGGGCCGCCTGCTTTAGAACCAACTCCAGAGAGTTTAAATCCGCCGAATGGCTGTCGGGCAACGATCGCACCTGTAATGGTTCGATTGATATACAAGTTACCGACTTCAAATTCTTCGTTTGCCCGTTGAATGTGGTCGGGAGTGCGAGAATATAAGCCTCCTGTAAGGGCATAATCGGTTCCATTGGCAACCTGCAATGCTTCATCGAAATCTTTCACCCGTATAACTGCAACGACAGGCCCAAAGATTTCTTCCTGGGCAATTATTGCAGTGGGAGAAACATTAGAGAAGATAGTCGGGCCGACAAAATAGCCGTTGTCGGGTGCGTCCATTTCTAGGACGATTTGAGATTCTTGTTTTTCTTTTGAAATATAGTCTCGAATGCGATCGCGTGCTGTAGCATCGATAACTGGCCCGACTTGCGTACTAGAGAGATCTGCCGCCCCAAGATTGAGCGATCGCGTGGCTTCGACAAATCGTTCGACAAACGCATCGTGGACGGGTTCTAAGACGATAACACGCGAACAAGCAGAACATTTTTGCCCCGTATAGCCAAAGGCCGATTGTACTACTCCGGCGACGGCTTGGTCGAGATCGGCACTCTCATCGACAACAATGGCATTTTTCCCGCCCATTTCGGCAATGACTCGTTTGAGGTGTTTTTGTCCGCTTTGCACGATGGATGCGTCGGTGTAAATGCGACATCCGACTTCCCGCGATCCCGTAAAGGCGATTAGATGAACGTCAGGATGCTTGACCATATACGACCCAACTTGCGATCCTTTTCCTGGCACGTATTGGAAGACTCCTTTGGGAATGCCTGCTTCTACCAAAATTTCGGCGATTTTTGCTGCAATGACGCAAGAAGTTTCCGCAGGTTTGAGAAGGGTACAATTTCCGGCTACTAACGCGGCTACTGTCATTCCCGTCGCGATCGCGATGGGGAAGTTCCAAGGCGAAATGACGACCGCAATCCCCCTTGGTTGATAGATGTAGCGGTTGGTTTCGCCAGCAATATCGTAATTATGTCCCTGGTCTAACCGTTCCATTTCATCGGCATAGTAACGACAGAAATCGATCGCTTCTGAAACTTCTGCATCGGCTTGTTGTAAGACTTTCCCGACTTCTAGACATACCCAAGCGGATAGTTCGTGGCGGCGCTGTTCCATTATTTCGGCGGCTTTACGCAGGATTCCCGCCCTAACTCTGACGGGTGTCTTTTTCCAGGCGGGAAAGGCGGCTTTAGCTGCTTGTAAGGCTTGTTCGGCTTGTTCGACGGAAATTAAGCCAATTTTGCCAACGATTTCGCTAGGGTTAGAGGGATTTACCGAATCGATTACCGTCTCGGTTTGAACGTATTCCCCATTAATCAAAGGTAAATAAGTTTTACCCAAGGAATCGCGAACTTTCACTAAAGCTTGCTTGGCTTTTTCTCGCAATTCGGCATTTGCATAATCGGTATCGGGCGCACCAGGAAAAATTTCCCCGTCTCCCCGTCTCCCCGTCTCTCCTTCTCTGACGACGGGCGGTGCAATCAATTCCTCGACGGAACGTTCTTCCATACTTTGTCTGAGGAAAGAACTGTTGGCGGTATTTTCTAGCAGGCGACGAATGAGATATGCCATTCCAGGAAGGAGTTTTCCATAAGGCGCATAAACTCGTACTCGATGACCGCGTTTGACTAGCGCTTGTGCGATGCGATCGCCCATTCCATAAAGGACTTGCATCTCGAAGCGACGGCGAGGAATCTTGAGGGTTTCGGCAATAGCGCAGGCTAAAGCTTGCGATCGCACGTTATGACTTCCAATGGCTGCATACAAATATTCGTGATTTTCCAGCAATAATTGCGTCAATCGCTCGAAGTTAGCATCGGTAGCTGATTTTTCGTTGTAAACGGGCTGTTCCCAATGATGTTGTATCGATTTAATCGTTTCTCGATCCCAATATGCCCCTTTAACCAAGCGAACCGTTACTGGATTTCCCCGTTTCTTCGCCCATTCGATTAAATCTTTTAAATCTCGTTCCGAATCGCGTAAATAACCTTGTATCGTGACTCCAAGATCGGTACGACTGCGAAATTCTTCTTCCATCAACAATTCCTTGAGGATGGTGAGGGTTAAATCTTTGTATTCGTATTGTTCCATGTCGAAGTGAATCGCAACGCCTAATTCATGGGCGCGACGTAGAAGGATGCGAATGCGATCGCATACTTTTTCTTTACTTCCTTCAGGATCGATCGGATCGAATTGGGAATAAAACGCCGTCAATTTCACCGAAACTTGCACTTTTGGTAGTGGTTCTCCATCGGCTTCGTCAATTTCTGGAACTTTGCCCCATCTCTGGGCTTCTTGTGCCAACTGTTCCATCAAGTCAAGATAGCCTTGCAAATAGGATTTTGCTTCTGCTTCAGTAATAACAGCTTCTCCGAGGAGATCGATGGTGAACCCCATTTTTTCCCTGCGCAGGCGTTCGATGGTCTTAATGACTTGTCCAACGGTTTCTCCGGCAATATATTTAAAGGCTAACGTCTCTACGGCTTTGCTAATCGTTGCAGCGGCAATTTGTGCGGGGGTAGAGTTGGGATCGGTAAAATTGAGGATGCCTTTGAGTGCCGAAGGAAGTTCTACCGATTCATCGGCTAAATATTGTTGCAAGTGACGAGCAATTTCGGGCTTACTATGCAAAGCAGGCAAACAGTCGATAAAACGAAACAACTGAACTCGCAAACCAGGATTGCTCATAGCCCAGTCCAGAATTTTATCATCCCAACGTAACTGGTCGCGCATCTGCGCCCAAAGAGAGCGTTTTTCTCGCGTTAATTCTAATAGCTGTTTGGCGATTTCTTGAGTTTTAGCTTCTCTAGACATAGGATTTAAGTTTATTTCTACTTCCGTTGTTTAAAAATGGAAAATATTAACGATGCGATCGCTTATTTTCGAGTCAGCACTCAACAACAAGGCGATCGAAATCACTCTTTTTAGTCGTATGAGTATCGTTTTAAAGAATTTTAGTTTAGCGACGATTTAACTTTATTTGAGGTCAATAGTGGGGTCTAATATCCATCGTAAGGGTTATCTTATGCTTTTGACTTAAATTCGTTTTGACAAGAAAAATGAATATTTTTTAATTTAGTTGGACTTGAAAATTAGAAGAGGGTTAATTTCGCTGCCAAAGTCTAATTTTACCGTCTGCGCTCCCTACTGCTAAGAACTGACCGTTAGACGCGATCGCCACCGAACAAACCGCACTAACGCGAGAATCCCCTTCATCGCTAAGAGAAAGCCATTCTATAGATTCAACACTATTCGGATGCCAAATTGCGATCGCGCCATCTGCACCGCCACTAATTAATGTTTGTTCGTCGGGACTGAAAACTAGGGATTTCACTTGTCCGACATGAGCATTGAGAATCCGAATCGGTTTTTGAGAAGCGACTTTACTCGGTTCTAATTCCCATAATTTAATCGTTCCATCGATACACCCCGCAGCTAAGGTTCGTCCATCTGGACTAATAGCTAAGGTTTCTACTGTAGAAATATTCCCCAATAAAGTGCCCAGTTTTTCTTTAGTTTCTAGTTGCCACAACGTTATTCGACCATCGCTACCCGCACTAGCTACTACTCGCTCCAACTCGCAAATGGCAACAGCATAAATCGCACCAGAATTATCAGAAAAATTATTAAGATTTGCTCCAGTTTTGCGATCGCATTCTTCGATCTTTTGGTCGTAACTACCACTAATAACCGTTTGACGCTGCTTAGAAAAGGCGAGGGCGTGAATCGAGCCATTATGGGTGGTTAAAGTTTTTTGTAAGCGAAGATTAAAGTTTCCTTCTCGATCCGGTGCAAACGACCAGAGTTTAATGGCGCGATCGAAACCGCCTGTCGCTAACTCATAGGACTTTTCCGAGTCTTGAGTATCGAGAAAAATAACGGCAAGTATTCCTTGAGAATGACCCACTTCTGAATCGATAAGATTGCCCGTCGTCATTTCCCATAGTTTGAGGTTGCGATCCCAACTAGCGCTAGCCAGAAAACGATTGTCAGCACTGATGGCAAGCGATGCTACCGCATCTGTGTGAGCGTTTATAGTATAAAGGCAACTCCAGCGAGAAACCGATGGATTAGGGACGATATCTGGAACGTTGAGAAGAGACTCTGGTGATGAAGTCGGTAATTCGGTTTGAGGAAGGTTAATTTCTGGCGTTTCGCTCGATGCTTGAGCAAGATAACTAATTTCTCGTTCGAGTTGAGCGTAAAATTTTCTAGCTGTTCGACTCTTTTGGGCAAGTTACGCTCGTTGAGGTAACGGACTACACTGTTGAGCGATCGCTCTAACTAACA
>JAAUUT010000042.1 GCA_012031035.1 Candidatus Altimarinota bacterium
GGTTGTGCTTCTCTTGCCAAATGTTTGAGGATCTGTAATTCTACATCCATTATGCTCTCCGTCTTGTAGAGATTTATTGTCTTGGTTTCTTCATTTTAATTCTCGGAGAGTGACAAAAGAGGGTTAGAGCGATCGTTGTTTGCTAAAACTATCAACAATCTTAAATCAATTTGCAATTTATCCCATACGGATAAAAAAGGAAAAGATAAAGATAGAATAAATGTCTATACCGATAGAATCCGATCTAAAAGAAGTATTGGGGCAGATAAATCAAAAGCTGGACAATCTTCAAAAGGGTGTTACCGATCTTAGAATTGAATTGACTGAAGTAAAAGGAGATATCAAAGCTCTTAATGAAAAAGTGGATGGCTTAAGCAAGCGATTAGATGCAACCGAATTTGTCAATCGTGGAATTCTTGTTGGTCTTATCGTTGCAATACTCGGCGGTTTTGCTAAGTTGTTCGGATTGGTAGGAAATCCCTAAAACATTCAAGGCAATCTGTCGATCGCTTGCATCTGTTCGAGAATTAAGCGAAAATCCCCCAAAATTTCAGTAAAGTTAGCCTCATTAATAACAGGAACGTGAACGAAAAGACAATGACTTTGAGGATGAAATTGTCTGAGATATTTGAGAATTTGATAATACAATCCTTCACAAACGAATTTTCCCGCGTCGTGACTGATGTGAGTAGAAGAAAGTTGAGAAATTAATCGTTCTAGCTTAACAGACGTGTAAATTTGTTCGTTATTCCAAATTGCATTAGATTCTATCCTTAATCGTTCTCGCGACTGGGCCATTCCGCAACAGACAACCACATGAGGTCGTAAAACTTGAATCGTTGCGATCGCTTTTCGCTTGCTAGCGAAACATCGACGGGTAATTGCCGTAAAAACGTCAAAGATGATGATAAAAACGCTTTTTCTTGAATTTTAGCTAACAAATCGTCAGAAGAATTAGAGACTTGATGGGGAAGCCAAGTTTGAAAAGAGGCTAAAAGTATTTTTTTGTGCATTTTTCTTTAATTTTTAATTCCCTCTTTTTTTTAGGCAGTAAGGGGGATCTAAAAATGCTCACTACAATAAACCAACAAAAAAGCTTAAAATAATCTGTACTTTTTTATATTATTGTACCTAAGCTTTAATTTTATGAGTAAGCTTCCATTACCTTAATTTTATAAAAATAACAACGATCCTATCTATTCGGGTTCAATTATTTTCAACACTCGCGAACCAATTCCTCGCGATTCTGCTTCCGTACCAAAACCGTTAACTTGTATGGGTGCGTTGACTGCTTTGGGATTTGGGATTGCGCTAAAAAGAAAGCTAGCGCGTAAAAGTTGAACGTACAATATAAATAGCCAATTTATTAACACGTGCCCAAAATGGTATCGATCGCAGTAATTGACTACGATATGGGAAACCTGCATTCTGCCTGTAAGGGGTTAGAAAAAGCAGGCGCAACCCCCACAGTTACCGATTCTCCTTCATATATCGATCGCGCGGATGCTTTAGTCTTGCCAGGAGTTGGATCGTTCGATCCCGCCGTACAACACATAAGATCGCGCCATCTCGAAGCACCAATTAAAATGCGATCGCGCGAGGAAAACCATTTTTAGGCATTTGTCTGGGTCTACAAATTCTCTTTGACGGTTCCGAAGAAGGCACAGAACCAGGATTGGGAATCGTTCCTGGTTCTGTGCGCCGTTTTCGTTCCGAACCCAATTTGACCATTCCCCACATGGGTTGGAATCGTTTGCAACTTACCCAAAGCGAACATCCCGCTTGGCAAGGTTTACCGCCAAATCCTTACGTTTATTTCGTCCATTCCTACTACGTCGATCCTATCGATGCCAAAGTACGTGCGGCGACAGTTCAACACGGATCTCAAACCGTCACGGCGGCGATCGCGCATAATAATCTAGTCGCCGTACAGTTTCACCCAGAAAAATCTTCGGATAATGGGTTGAAAATCCTCTCTAATTTTGTCGCTCAAGTAAAATCGAGTTACGCCTTATCGAGTTGAGCTTTGTTAGAAACCGCTTATTGGCTGGCATGGTCGCAAATTTCCGGGATTGGGCCGATATTGCTCAAACGAATCGAGCAGCATTTCGGAAGCTTAGCAGAGGCGTGGACGGCTTCTTCTAGGTCGCTTGCAGAAGTCGAAGGATTGGGAACGCGATCGATTAACGTTATCGTTGAGACGCGATCGCAACTCGATCCCGAAGACCTTTTAGAAAAACACCTACAAAAGAATCCCCATTTCTGGACACCCGCCGATCCCGATTATCCCCGCCTACTCCTAGAAACCCCCAGTCCTCCCCCGCTTTTGTACTATCGAGGACAAATCGATCTTAGAGAGAATCAAGGCATTGTACCAATTATCGGCATTGTGGGAACGCGATCGCCCACCGAACACGGTCGCCGTTGGACGCGGAGAATTAGTACGGCCCTTGCCAAACACGGTTTTGTTGTCGTTTCGGGAATGGCGGCGGGAATCGATACCGAGGCCCATCGCGCTTGTATGGAAGCAGGAGGACGAACCCTTGCCGTGTTAGGAACGGGAGTCGATATCGTCTATCCTTCCAGCAACCGCCAACTCTACGAACAGATACAACAGCAAGGATTAATCTTAAGCGAATATCCCGCAGGAACTCAACCGAATAAAAACAATTTTCCCCCGCGCAATCGTATTATTGCAGGATTAGCGAGGGCAGTTTTGATTATGGAAGCGCCAGAAAAATCCGGTGCTTTGATTACTGCGCGATATGCCAACGAATTTTGTCGCGATGTCTATACTCTCCCCAATTCACCCGATGTCGAACAAGCGCGGGGATGTTTGCGATTAATCCATCATGGCGCTGAGATAATTATCCGAGAAGATGAATTATTAGAAATGCTTGGCGCAATCCCAAACCTCGATACGGGAAAGCAACTATCGCTGTTTGAGTCAACAGCAGTGAAACCTACACCAGAATTAACGCCTCAATTAGCCAAAGTATTAGACGCGATCGCATCTCAACCAACACCATTCGATCTCATTGTACAAACAACGGGTTTCTCGGCGGGAGAACTTTCGGGTTTTCTGTTGCAACTGGAGTTGTTAGAACTAATCTCCCAATTGCCAGGAATGCGCTATCAAAGAATCGGTTAAGGGTAAGTACAACATACCTGCACTAAGCAAATGCGTCAAGCTCGGCAACGTAATCCTGGACGGGCATCCACTGCCAGTTAGCATCTCCATCTAACTTGAGAACGTATTCGTGATATTGAAGCAAGCTAGCACGGTGTCCCACGCTGACAAACGTTGTTTGCCCTGCCTTAAGCAGTTGATAGAGGCGTTTTTCGTTGGCAAGATCCAAGGCGCTAGTGGCTTCGTCTAAAATAGCATAGGGAGGCTTAGTTAAGAGGAGTCGAGCAAATGCTAGCCGCTGTTGCTCGCCCAAAGAGAGTACGTTTGCCCAATCGAGTTCTGCATCAAAACCTTCAACTCGTTCTGGCAAGTCTGCTAAATTGACCTGTTCGAGTACCTGACGCATTCTTTCTTCGCTAATATTGCCGTCAATTTTGGGGTAGAGCAACTGACTGCGCAGAGAACCCAAAACCATATAGGGACGTTGGGGCAAAAACATCATTTGAGTGAGATGAGGGCGGATAATCTGACCCGTACCCGCATTCCATAATCCTGCGATCGCGCGTAAAATAGAACTCTTACCGCTACCGCTATGTCCTACGATAACTAACCCTTCTCCTGACTGTACCATCGCTGAGAGATCGCGAACAAGAGTGCGTTGATAGTTGGGGGTCAGTAGGGTAACATTTCGCCAAGCTAGCTGAGAGTCTTCTGTTACATCAATGGTTGTCATCCCTGACGGTTTGAGTAAGGGTGCTTTTAAGACATCGGCAAGGCTATCGAGACGGTTGACTCCTGCCGCGAAAGCCGTCAATCTTTCAAACTGGTCTACAATAACGGACAATGCCCAAAATTTGCCGAAACGCGATCGCGGCTTGGGTAATCGCTCCAAATTCGGTGTTGCCTGCAAAGTAGATGGGCACGACTACTAGATAGGGTAGTGCATAAACAAAGTAATTGTAGCTCGTAGTAAAAAAACCGAGATTTCGCTGCCAGTCAATCAACAGATCGAAGTTGCGGATTGCTGCGAGAAAACGCTGTCCGATTTGAGCCGCTTCCTGTTCTTCGCCCTGGTAAAAAGCGATGCTCTCGGCATTATCTCGAATATGAATCAGACCGTAGCGAAAGTCTGCTTCTTTTTTTAACTGGTCGAAGTTAATGCTAATTAATCGTTGACCGATCCAAGCAGTAATAATCGTCCCGACAATTGCATAGGCGATTAAAGCAAAGGATAAAGAAACTGAAATTGATAACAAAACGCCAGTAAAAGAAATTAGCGTGACAACTGAGGTGAGGAGCAACAGTAAAAAAGACAAACTGGTTTGGGTAAATGCTCTGATGTCTTCAGAAATTCGTTGGTCTGGGTTATCAAGTTTTTCGTTAGTCTCGATCTGATAATAAGCGCGATTTTGCAAATAGTTATCGAGAAAACGATTGGTTAGCCACTCTCGCCAGTACAATCCCAGCTTGTCTCGCAGATAAGCAAACATGACAACAATGGGCGTACCAATGACTAACAAGCCAGCATAAACAAAAATTAATCTCCAAAAGGTTGATGTCTCTCCAGTTTGAGGAAAATTTGCCAGCGATGTATCTATTCCTCGAAATATAAAGCTAATGCTGACGTTGATGACATTGACGGCTAATGCTAGCAAGAGCAATAAAACAAGCAATCCTCTCGCTTTCCATTTTTGCTCCGAAAACCAATAGGGTTTGGCTATCGCCCAAAATTTTCCCCATAGTTGACGGTCAAATCGATTGAGCCTATTTGTAGTCGCGTTCATTATTATGACAACTAAAGGACACTAGCCATATTTTAAAAGTTTTAACTTCTGCTTAACTGATATCCCTAATTGATAAGAGATTCAGGCATTATAGGTTTCTAGTAAGTTACAATTCAAGCAGGGTAAGCTTTTTACTAAATCATGCTCGAATCTTTATCAACTCAACTTTACCAACTCGAACAATTTGCCGATCGCCTAGTTTCCTCGCAACTCACCCATCTTAGCGCGGTTAGTCTTATCATTATTTTTTTGGCAGGATTGCTGACGAGTTTGACTCCTTGTATGCTGTCGATGCTGCCGATTACCATCGGCTATATTGGCGGTTATGAGACAAAGGGAAGATGGCAAGCTGCTATTCAATCCTCTTGGTTTTCGTTGGGGTTAGCGACAACGCTGGCAGCATTGGGGATTGTTGCTGCTTCTTTGGGAAAAATTTACGGACAACTTGGCGTTGGATTGCCGATTTTTGTCAGCGCGATCGCGATTATCATGGGGCTAAACTTATTAGAAGTTTTACCGTTGCGTTTTCCTTCTCTGGGTTCTACTGATTGGATTACAGATAACTTTCCGCCTGGATTACGTTCTTATTTGCTAGGGTTAACTTTTGGTTTAATAGCTTCTCCTTGTAGCACTCCAGTTTTAGCGACTTTACTCGCTTGGGTCGCCTCAACTCAAGATTTAGTGTTAGGAGGTGGATTGTTACTTGCCTATACTGGAGGATACGTAACCCCTTTGATAATAGCAGGAACTTTTACGGCTTCTATAAAAAAGTTATTAGAAGTGCGTCGCTGGTCGGGTTGGATTAATATTACCAGTGGCGTTTTATTAATAGGATTTGGGGTATTTTCCTTACTGTCGAGGCTTCCAGGAGGAAGTTTTTAGAAGATGTTTTATAAGTATATAAAAATATTCTCTCTCTCGTAGGTTTTGTAGGTTGGGTTGAGGAACAAAACCCAAAAAAGATTGCATTTATTGGGTTTCGCCACCGCTAAATATCAACCTACGATTAGTCAACCAGGTTTTCGCTCGTTATTAAATTTAAACTTTAAAATCAAATGGCAGTTTCTAATTCATCGAATCAAACTGAGTTATTACCTTCATCTCAATTAGGTTTTCGCTATCTTATTAAAATAGTTGCCGATCTGCGCTTAGCTATTGTTCTATTATTACTTATTGCTATTTTTAGCATTAGTGGAACAGTAATAGAACAAGGACAATCGCTACAATTTTATCAAGATAATTATCCAGAAAATCCAGCTTTATTTGGCTTTATTACTTGGAAATTTATTCTAGTTTTAGGGTTCAATCATGTTTATAGCACTTGGTGGTTTTTATCGCTCTTAATTTTATTTGGAACGAGTTTAATCGCCTGTACCTTTACTCGTCAACTTCCGGCTTTAAAAGTGGCTCGACGTTGGAAATACTATCAACAATCTCGACAGTTTCAAAAACTAGCTTTGAGTGCAGAACTCAATACTGGATCTCTAAATTCTCTGTTTCCTTCGCTTGAAAAACGCGGTTATAAAGTTTTTCAAGAAGATAATACTTTATATGCTCGCAAAGGACTTATTGGAAAAATTGGACCGATTATCGTTCACATTGGAATTATTGTTATCTTACTAGGGGGAATTTGGGGAACGTTTACCGGGTTTCTCGCTCAAGAAATGGTTCCTAGTGGAGAGACATTTCAAGTTAAAAATATTTTTGAAGCTGGGCCGCTAGCAACGTCGCAAGTTCCCAAAGATTGGGGCGTTCGAGTTAATCGTTTTGGATTGATTACACGGCTAATGGCGATATCGATCAGTTTTATTCCGATCTTTCTGTCGTCAACAAAGTAGGAGAAGAATTAGATCGTAAAACAATTTATGTTAACGAACCTTTACGCTATCAAGGCGTAACTTTCTATCAAACAGATTGGGGCATTGCTGCTGTGAGAGTCCAGATAAATAATAGTCCCATTTTTCAATTGCCAATGGCACAATTAGATACTAATGGAAAAGGTCGTCTTTGGGGAACTTGGATTCCGACTAAAACCGATTTAAGTGCAGGAGTTTCCTTAGTTGCACGAGATTTGCAAGGGACGATGGTAGTTTATGATGCTAAAGGAACCCTTGTCAGTGCCGTTCGTTCTGGAATGACAATTCCTATCAATGGAGTAAATCTAAAAATTCTCGAACTCGTTGGTAGTACGGGTTTGCAAATAAAAGCAGATCCAGGCGTACCTATTGTATATACGGGATTTGCTTTGTTGATGGCGGGAGTGGTAATGAGTTATGTCTCGCATTCTCAGATTTGGGCGTTGCAAGAAGGCGATCGCTTCTATATTGGTGGTAAAACTAATCGCGCGCAAGTCGCTTTCGAGCGAGAATTGATCGATGTATTAGAAGAATTAGAAGCCGCAAAATCAACAAAAGTTGTAGAAGCTGTTTGAAAATTGCTAGTAGAGGTGCAATATATCGAATCTTTACGGTAGCTCAAAATAAAAAAAATAGTCGTGTTAATTGAGTTAGCTGAGTCGGATTTGCAAATTCTGAACTGTTTCGCTGTAATATCCCAGTTGCGTCCGCATCTCGAACGAGTCAGTTTTGTAGCGCGAGTCCGCCATCAAATGGAAATGGGATATCAGCTTGCATTTCTAGAAACTGACAACAGGACTTTTGCTGTAGCTGGTTTTCGGATATCTGAATGTTTAGCTTGGGGGAAGTTTTTGTATGTTGACGATTTAATTGTAGACGAGGTGGCGCGATCGCGCGGCTGGGGTCATCATCTCTTCCAATGGCTGATAGAATACGCAAAACACCATCAATGCGAACAACTTCACCTCGATTCAGGCGTTCAACGATTCGATGCGCATAGGTTTTATTTTCAGCAGCGCATGAGTATTACGAGTCACCATTTTGCTATGAAATTATAAACGATGAATTTATGTGAGTTTTGCGATCGCGATAAGATTTGGGAAAAGCATAAGGCGAATAGCGATCGCATTGCCCAGTACTATGCTAATAGTCAGTTTGAAGACTATTGTCAGCGAATAATAGATTGTGGAAATTTTTTGAAATTTGAAGTTGTCAGTGGTGAAATTAAGCTATTAAATGCTAAATTTTGCCGAATCCGTTATTGTCCTGTTTGTCAGTGGCGACGCTCTTTGCAATGGAAAGCTAGAGCGTATAAAACAATTCCTACCGTTGTAAATGACTTTCCTAGAGATCGCTGGTTATTTCTGACACTAACGGTAAAAAATTGCCCAGTCAAGTGTCTGCGCAAAACTTTGAATGAAATGCACCTATCTTTTAAACGCCTTACCAAGCTCAAAGAATGGCGTGCGAGAGGCTGGATTAAGTCTACAGAGGTCACTTTAGGACATGATGGTCTGGCTCATCCTCATTTTCACTGTTTGCTCATGGTTCCTGCTTCCTATTTTTCAGGTTCATATTATTTATCTCATGCAAAATGGGTACAGTTATGGCAGCGATCGCTTAAAATAGACTATCTTCCAGTAGTCGATCTCAAAGCTATTAAGAAAGCAGATAATCCTACTGTTCTAATTCCTGAAATTCTTAAGTATCAAACCAAAGTAAAAGACCTAATAAGCGATCGCGAATGGTTGATAGAATTGACCAGACAGTTACATAAAACTAGATCGATTGCTATTGGTGGTGTTTTAAAAAGCTATTTGCGACAGTTGGAAGAGCAATTCGAGGAACTACCAGAAGAAGATGAGATAGAAAATTGCGATCGCGAGACAATTTATTTCAGCTGGAATCCTCATCAAAAAATCTATCAAAAATCTGACAATCTTGATTACTAAGGAATAATGGTTGGTAATCTCATCACCACTAAAAACGGCGCGAAGCCGCATTCGCCACCTTGGTTGCATCAAAGTAACAACGAGTGGAAACGTTACCAATTTTTATCATTAGCGCGTAGCGCTCATAAGCTTGATTCACACAGCAAAGCCGCTAGGATAATTCACCTAACGGCTCGTAAATTGTTATGACAATGAACTAGCGATTAAGCTTGATAGAAAGCTGAACAGAAATAGGCATCCAGAACAGCTTAAATTGACACGTAAACTCGAATTTGACTTCAGCCTTCATGGAACTTAGCTCCTTTACTTGAAACCAGCCCAAATAAAAGGCGAATAAAAAAAGTACGCTCAAAGGTCAAAGTTTTTAGCTAAATAAAACAGACAACTATTTTTGTTTCTGGTGATGCACTTCAATAACAGTATGAACGTTTCCCCGTGGAGTAAAGTCGCCTTTGATTTTAACTTCTAAAGGATCGCAGGCAGCTACGAAGTCATCTAAGATTTGATTGATTGATTCTTCGTGAGAGATATAGCGATCGCGATAGCTATTAATATACAGTTTGATCGCTTTTAACTCTACAACCTTCTCATCAGGAGAATAGGTAATATAAATCGTGGCAAAATCGGGATAGCCAGAAAAAGGACACTTGCAGGTAAATTCTGGCAAAGTAATATTGATATCGTAGCGCCGACCGATGCGAGGATTGGGAAAGGTAATTAACTCGCCTTCTGCGATCGCGCGTTCTCCATATTTCATTTCTGTTTGTTCTAATTCGTTCGCTCGATCTGTCGAACTTAAAGACTGACTCATCTTAATTTTTATACAATCTCAACCTACATTATAAAACTGAAATGAGTGCTAAAGAAGTTGAGTTATGCCATGAAACCCTTCAGAAAGAGCTTTTGGATCTCAATTATGAACTGTAGGCATCATGACATAAAAACGAAGAAAAAAGAGAAAGTTAAACCTAAGATCTTGCACAATTCTCAATAAGCCGTCAGCGATTTAAATCGCTGCCTCATATGTAAAGTCGTCTTTATACGACTGGATAAGTATTTCAGTCCATTTTAATGGACTTTATATTTAAGACGGGGAATTGATGAGGACGCGGTATTTGAGGCCTCCTCAAATACTTCAGCCGTCCGTTCCCCTGCGGTTATTGTAACTGCTGCAAGATCTCATGTTAAACCCTAGAGTTTAACTTTTTCCCTCCCGCTAAGTTTCGCGGAGGTACGGTTTGTCCTTTATAGAAACGCTTCTCTAGTTGTCCCAATCCTAACCACACTCCCCCAAATATAAGGGGAATCACAGTTAAGATAATGGCGGTTAGAAGGGAAGATTGACCGAAATAGAAAGTTAGGGGAGTTATCGACCACGCGATCGCAGCGACGATAATACAAGTTTGTCTTATTTGCCCAATTCTAGCTAAAGCAGTGCGACAACTGGCGCACTTTTCTGTGTGAGAATGATAGCGATCGAGTAGTTCTTCTATTGGCAAAGGATGTGAAAATGTTTGTCCTGGAAAGGGATCGGCATCGTATTTATTAACCCACTGACGAAACTCCAAAACAAAGCGATCGGCTTTAGTCGGTAAATAAAATGCCTTAGCAACATTATCGCTGCCTCCCGACGTTTCTAAATAACGTTCTTGGAAATGCAAAAAAATTTGATCGTCTTCTAAAACGCTATTTTGTCCGATATGAGAGTACCAACGCGGCGTTAGTTTAATAAACAATCCAGGAAGTTTGGAAGAGAATTTAAACGGAAAACGCGCAATCAGACGACATTCTCCCTTACGAATCGGCGTGGCATAGACAGCAGTAATCGTTCTCCCAAACTGCTTGGATGTCAAATCGTGCCACATTAAATTCGGCGCGATGAAGGTTGTATCTTGCCGTCCTAACGTACCGCGTCGGGGGCCTTCTTCCCAAGTTCCTTTATATCCGTGTTTGCAGGACTCTACTACTTCCAATTCTACAGGAGCAGCATTAGATCGATTGCCTACGGTGTTGTGATGGGTGAAGGGGATGTGACTGGCATCGAGGACGTTTTCTAAAAGCGTCAGCGCATCATAGGGCAAGTCTCGAAACATATTGAGACAGACCCACTCGTCGGGAGATTCTTCTAAGGGTTCGATGATGGGAATCTTTGTTATCGCTGCGTTGTTTGCCTCACCTGCATAGATAAATAATAGTCCTTGGCGAACGGCGGTTGGAAACGACCTGACGCAAGCGCGTTGGGATTGTTCTGCTTTTTGGCCTGCTACTTGTTGGGGAATGCGATCGCATTCTCCAGAACCCGAAAACGCCCAACCGTGATAGGGACATTCTAACAATCCATCCTCAGCAATTCTGCCTTGCGATAGAGGCGCGAGACGATGGGGACATTTATCTTCAAATGCCCTCCAGGTGCGATCGCGATCGTCCCACCAAATAACCAGGTCTTTTTCTAGTAACGTGAAGGTAGTCAGTTTAGATTTATCGAGATCGTTTAGATAATAGACGGGATACCAAGCTTCTTTTGGGTCAAATCGATCGCGATCGCTTCCGCCAGCAGGTTGTTCTATTGTTTCAGTTTCTCTCTCCAGCGTTTTCATATCTTCTCTGTGTCATCTTCTCTTAACATTGTTACTTAAATTAACGAACTGATGCCAATCTACCTGAGACGCGATCGATGTTCTTTTTAGATTCCACCCAATGAAAGATGTAGCATTCTTGTTAAAGGGCAATTGTGAAACGTTGTTCTGATTTAGGAGTTGAAGCCTCGATTGTAAAAGACGAGTCTTGGACTTAATTTAGCCAGCGGACGTAAATTGACATTATGGTGAAGTGGTCGGATTCTTATCTCGGCAGGTTGCGACAAGTCGTTGGAAATCGTTTGCTCCTTGTTTGTGGCGGACGTGCGATTGTTGAGGATAACTGGGGATGTATTCTGTTGCAAAAGCGAAGCGATTTCAAGGTTTGGGGGCTGCCTGGAGGAGGGCCCGAAGAAGGCGAGTCTATCGAACAATGTTTGGCACGAGAAGTATATGAAGAAACTGGTTTGACGGTCAAGCGTTTTGAGGCGGTCGGATTTTCTTCTAATCCTGCCATAGAGACTGTTACTTATCCCAACGGCGATCGCGTTCAAAACTATATTTTGATTTTACGTGCAGCCGAATGGGAAGGAAATTTAGCTTGTCTAGATGGAGAATCGCTGGCGCTTGACTTTTTTGAGCTAGCGTGCTTGCCAGAATTAATGTTATGCGATCGCCTTGTTTTAGAAAAGTTTCAGGAATATAAGCGAACTGGTCAATTTCAGTTGTTTTAAACATATACAGAAATTAAGAAGTTAGCTACTATCCTCGTAATCTTGAAGACCGCTTGTGTCATGACATTGTGTGTATAATAAAATTAAAGTTTAAAATCTCAGTCATGGGAAAAATAGAGCAAAAATCAGAACGAATAGACATTCGCACGACAATGGCTGCCAAGCGCTTACTACAACAAGCTGCTGCTGCTTCGCACAAAAACGTAAGCGAATTTCTACTAGAAAATGGTTTATTAGCAGCAGAAAAAACACTAGCAGATAGACGTTTATTCCTCTTAGATGACAAGAAATGGCAAGAATTTCAAGAAGCCCTCAACCGACCAACACAAGAAAAACTACAGCTTAAAAAACTCCTTACCGAACCAGGAGTTTTTGATTGACATTTTCTCCTAGTTCTAAACCATTTATTGAGAAACTATCAGTCATTCATAACGTAGCTGCCTTTGATTGTGGTAGACCAGAATTAAACCAATTTCTTCAAAAATATGCTTTGCAAAACCAACAAGCAAATAGCGCACAGACTTATGTAGCTATTTATGAAGAAGTCATAATTGGTTATTACAGTCTAACGGTTGGCTCGGTTGCCCATGCAGAAGCACCGCCAAGAGTGACTAAAGGACAACCCAAACATCCTATTCCCGTTATGATTTTGGCGCGCCTTGCTACAGATAAACAATGGCAAGGAAAAGGCATCGGGAAAGGGCTACTCAAGGATGCTTTGCGACGTACTGCCCAAGCAGCAGATATTGCAGGCATTCGGGCTTTTCTCGTCCACGCCAAAGACGAACAGGTGAAAACTTGGTACGAACAATTTGATTTTGAGCCAAGTCCAACTGACGATTTACATTTGTTTTTGCTGCTTAAAGATCTAAAGAAAATCCTAGCAGAATCCTAAAAAAACAAGGGATTGAGAGCTAATTTCTCAATTCCTTAAAATTTAGGCAATTGTCACCTCTGGCGAGAGATAGACATCTTGAATGGCGTGGAATAACTTAACGCCTTCCTCAAAAGGACGTTGGAAGGTTTTACGACCCGATATTAAACCGCAACCTCCAGCACGTTTGTTGATGACTGCGGTGCGAACTGCTTCGGCAAAATCAGTTTTTCCCGATGCGCCGCCAGAATTAATTAAACCATTGCGACCAGCATAGCAGTTAAGCACTTGATAGCGAGTTAGGTCAATGGGATGGTCGCTATTGAGTTCGGTGTAAACTCGCTCGTCAGTTCTACCATATTTCTTACCCGTCGCTTTGGCTACTGCTTCATAACCGCGATCGCATTCGGGTAGTTTTTGTTTGATAATATCAGCTTCAATGGTGACTCCAATGTGATTTGCTTGCCCAGTCAAGTCGGCTGCCACATGATAATCTTTATCTTGTTTAAAGACATCGTTGCGCAGATAACACCAAAGTATTGTCACCATACCCAATTCGTGAGCGCGAGCAAACGCTTTGCTGACTTCTTGGATTTGACGGCTCGATTCGGGAGAGCCAAAATAAATAGTTGCCCCAACTGCTGTAGCACCCAAATTCCAAGCTTGTTCGACGCTAGCAAACATGATTTGATCCGAAGGGTTGGGATAGGTGAGCAGTTCGTTATGATTGAGTTTGACGATAAAAGGGATGCGGTGGGCGTATTTGCGCGACATCATGCCCAACACTCCCAAAGTGGTTGCAACCGCGTTACAACCGCTTTCAATTGCGAGTTTGATAATATTCTCTGGATCGAAGTAAATTGGGTTAGGGGCGAAGGAAGCCGCCGCAGAATGTTCGATTCCTTGATCCACTGGCAAAATAGAAATATAGCCCGTGTTGGCAAGCCGTCCCGTCGAGTAGATTTGTTGAAGGCTGCGGAGAACTTGAGGATTGCGATCGCTATTAGTAAAAACTCGCTCTATAAAATCGGGTCCAGGAAGGTGCAATAGCGATTGAGGAACCTTAGCTTTATAAGTTAACAAACTTTCTGCTTCTTTTCCCAGCCAAGAGGCAATCGAGCTAGGAACGGATAGGGTAGTAGTCATAGTGCTTTCTTCGTGAAGTTCTAAAATGCGAACTTGACTCTCATGATGACTTGCTGACAATGGAAGATGAAAGTCAGTTTCATTCTAGCTTTTGTACAAAAGCGATGTGTCCTATCTTATGGCTTAAAGTATAGGCTTCCCGTCATGGTAGGGTTCTTGTCTTTCTCGGAAAGACCAATAAGTCATTGGACTGCAAGGGAATTAGCTGCCGAAGCGGTTAAAAGAGGAGGTTTTCTATCTTAGTCAGGCGTTTGCTCAAAAGAAGTAGTTGCCGTTCAACTGAAGAGCTTGAGCAAAAGATTCTGAATTTTATTGATTACTTTAATTCACATTTTGCCAAGCCGTTCGTTTGGAAGTTTGAGGGATTTAAAGAGCGTGACTGACTGGTGGATTACTTTAGCCAAGCTGCACTAGTGACACTCAAACTTCACTACGCACCGCTAAAATCAAATAATACTCATTTACGAGTCAGAAGTTGTAAGCATCAAGGACAGTAAAACGAAAAGATGTCAAGTAAGATAGTCCATGTAAAAGAATATACAGTTAGAGCGCATACCAGAACGATTCACACCAGAGTATATAAATTTATCTGTCTCCACTGTCACGATGAGGTTGAACGAGAAACCTATGCTACTGCTTGCCCCAGATATGGCAACAAATGTCAGGGAATAGCAAGTAAATGCTTGCGCTGCATTAAACAGTAATAAGGAATTGCTAATTGCTATGTTAAAAATGCCGCCACCAGAACCCCCCAAAGATACCGAACAGTTCCTACAGGAGTTGATCGATTATTACCGTACATTGCTCGACTACCACCAACGTGCTGCGGCTCAAGCCGTTGCCAGTTTAACGCATTTAGAAGCCTTGCTCGATATGAGTCGTGCTTCTGCTTCTTTGGGACGGCAGTCGGTGACACTAGATCTGATTTCAAACAGCAATGCGATCGCTCCGCCAGAATTGCCCAGTATGCAACAATCCGAGGAGACGCTTGAAAGCCATCTTTCTATTCCTACTTTAGAAGATCTTGAAGAACTTCTGACAATCAATCGGGGAAAAATATTACACATTGATTACATTGTTAGGATTCTCTGTGGCAAGCAGTCCGAGGAAGAGCAACAAGAAATTGCTCGTTCGGTAGAGCAATTGCTAGAATCAGGTACTCATGAGGGAAAATGGTCGTCTATTCCTGACTCGCCTGGATGTTGGACGCTTGACTTAACAGAATTTCCTGACTTGATTAAGGAGCAATCAAAAGGACAGTCTCGGAAAAAATTAATCTCTCGTTTGCCCATTAATGAAAGACTAGACCAGTTTACCAGTCTGACTGAAGCGATTAGGGGGTGTTTGGAAGCCAACGCACCAAAATCAATGAATGTGGGCGAGATGTTAGAGTGGTTTTATCCAGAGGGAATTGCCTCAGAAAAGAAACAGCGCGCACGCGAAGCAATTAAGGATGTCATCATCAAAAAATGCGGTTTGCCTAATTGTTGGAAGCGCGTCGCCATCGGTCGTTACGCGCTGAATCCCTCTCACTCAAAAAAACGAAAATAATTGGTGAATGGGACATCGGTGACTGGTGACTGGGAAACTGGGATATTAGAATTTTTGGGGAAATGAGGAAAAGATATAGACAAGTTTTCCCCTTTCATTAATCCTTAATCCCCGTTTGCTTTATTCCTCAAAAAAAATTAATGAAAAAAAGCTGCAAAAAATAAAGGATTAATAATTATTCTTAAAAATTTTAAGGATTTCTCAGATTACACTTTAACTTCTTCTAATATAAAGAAACTTCTCCCTAATAAAAAAATTTTTACAAGTGGAGGTTCCAAATGGTTAGTAATCCAGCAATGCCGATGCCCCTGACAAGCAATCTTGGGGACAGAATTGTTAAAGAACCCCAAACAATTGAAGAAAAAGCTAAACAAATAGCTGTTGATAAGTACGATATTACAGGTGCCCATATTAAAGTTCCCGCTTATTTCATCGTCAATTATCCTAACGGGGAAACAAAGGCACTTCATCATGTCAGAGATGCTAAAAAAATTTCTGATGTCATTCGACAAATGCACCTAGAAGAAGAATCAGGAACGATCGCGCTTTCCGAGCATAAATCAAATCTTAATGGTTTGGTTGTCGTGTTGAGTTTATCTCTTATTCTTTTGTCGTTGATGACAGCCACCATCATAATAGGTGTGTTCTAAAATCGGGGTAATTAAGTTAGATAAAGCCGATCGCATTTCTAAAATATAGTGCGATCGCTTTTTATTCGGGATGACACGAAAAAACAGGCTCTTTTTTGAGTGCTTCTAAAACAATATCCAACAATCCTGGAAATTGTGCCTCTAAATCTTCGCGACGCAACGAATTGATGTGTTGAGTTCCTTCTTTTCTTGTATAGATGATGCCTGACTCGCGCAGGATTTTGAAATGATGAGACATCGTTGATTTGGCGATCGCACAATCTAATGCAGCACAAGTTAACTCTCCTTCAACTGCCAGTCGTCGCACGACCTCTAAACGAACTGGATCGCCCAGTGCATAAAGAACTCCTGCTAATGAGATCTGAGCGCTATCGGGATGATAAAGCAATTTCATAAATTCTGACTATATAGTATACCGACCTACTTGCATTATGACATGAGATTAGCTATAGTTTATTTATTCGAGAAAATCGAAATAAAGAATTAAACAGGAAAGGATAACCATGTCATCCGTATCCAACGTTAGCAATGTCAGCGATGCCACATTCGAGCAAGAAGTCTTAGAAAGCAAAATTCCTGTCCTAGTAGATTTTTGGGCACCTTGGTGCGGGCCTTGTCGCATGGTAGCGCCAGTCGTCGATGAAATCGCTACTCAGTACGAGGATAAAGTAAAGGTTGTCAAGCTTAATGTGGATGATAATTCTCAGATTGCCACTCAATATAAAGTGCGCAGCATTCCTAACCTAATCCTCTTCAAAGACGGTCAGCAAGTCGATACCGTTGTAGGTGCCGTACCCAAAACTACATTAGCACGCGCCATAGATAAGCACTTGTAAATTTAGGAGTTCAAAGTTTAAAGTACATCTTTCTCATATCTTGCACCATTCTTAATAAGCCGTCAGCGATTTAAATCGCCGCCTCATATTCAAAGTCGTCTTCAGACGACTGTAACTAGGTATTTCAGTTTATTTTAATGGACTTAATATATGAGACGGGGAATTAACTAAGAGGCGGTTAATGCAAACAAGTGCAAGATCTGAGTTTTTGGGACAAGTTCGCCAACAAAGTTCACAAGTCATTTCGGAAACTGAGAACTGATAAAGTCTCCCCGTCTCCCAATCACCAATCACCAATTTTTAGATTATGAATGCCAACATTAACTTACTTTCCTCCTACAAACTCGGCAATCTCGAACTCTCCAATCGAATAATTATGGCACCTCTAACCCGCGCCCGTGCAGGGGTAGAGAGAATTCCCAACGCATTAATGACCGAATATTACCTCCAACGTGCCAGCGCCGGATTGATTATCAGCGAAGCAACTAACATCTCCGAACAAGGTGCGGGTTGGGGCGAAACGCCAGGGATTCATAATGACGAACAAGTCAAAAACTGGCGAACGATAACCGATGCAGTTCGTGGCAAAGGTGGCAAAATCTTTCTGCAACTCTGGCACACTGGACGCGCTTCTCACCCCGACTTTCAACCTAATGGCAATCTCCCCGTTTCTGCTTCGGCAATTCAACCGAAAGGCGAAATTCACACGCCAATGGGTAAAAAAGCTTATGTAACGCCTCGCGCCCTCGAAATGGACGAAATTCCTGGGATCGTGCGAGATTATGCCCAAGCTACACGACGGGCACAAGAAGCAGGATTTGATGGAGTCGAAATTCATGCAGCTAACGGTTATTTAATCGATCAATTCCTGCGTGATGGATCTAATCAACGCAACGATTCCTATGGTGGCAGTGTTGAAAATCGCGCTAGATTTCTATTGGAAGTAACCGAAGCAGTGGTTAATGCTTGGAGTGCAGATCGCGTTGGCGTAAGACTCTCGCCCACTAATCCTTACAACGATATGCGAGACAGCAATCCGATCGCAACTTTCACTTATGCAGCAGAAGCATTGAATCAATTTGGACTGGCATATCTACACATTCTCGAAGCGTTGCCAGGACACGTTCTAGCAGCAGAAGGCGATCGCGTTTCTCCTTATCTGCGTCAGGCCTTCAGGGGAACGTTTATGATTAATGGCGGTTACGATCGGGAATTGGGCGATAATGCGATCGCGTCTGGCGAAGCAGATCTCGTTGCTTATGGCGTTCCCTTCATTACCAATCCCGATCTCCCCGAACGCTTTGCCAAGAATGCCTCGCTTAACGAACCAGATCCGACAACCTTTTACGCGCCTGGGGCAAAAGGCTACACCGATTATCCTACACTCAAACAGTTAGCTAGTGTAGTGTCTTAAGTATATTGGGTAAC
Organism: Candidatus Altimarinota bacterium; assembly: GCA_012031035.1. Taxonomy (GTDB): domain Bacteria; phylum Cyanobacteriota; class Cyanobacteriia; order Cyanobacteriales; family Microcystaceae; genus Hydrococcus. Next base: position 18,518 of record JAAUUT010000042.1, read on the forward strand.
TGGCAGAAAATTTAATTAAAAAATAGGGGAATGGGAAAAAGATTGATGAAAGTTTTCCTCATTCCTCTTTACCCTTTTTCTAAAAAACTTTAAAGCACACGCCATGCACTCATACAATTACTTGGTGTTCTAATTTATAGTTTGGTTGCTATATTTTTAATAAATAAAAAAAGCAAGAAGTTTTAATAGTCATTGGTCACTGATAACTGATAAAGCGGTGAAACTCTTTGGACAATTGCTAATCTCATTCTTTTAGCATTATGATAATTCAAATGCACTAGTTCTAAATTGCATTTAATATTAAGTGCAATTTAGTAAGGTGTTAAGGCGAAAGTTGTTAAACTTCCCGCGAGATTTTTATGCAAGAACAACCATTGGGTTCGATCGTTCAAGGTTCGCTAAGTAAAGGATTAGAAGTTCGCTTGCATCCCGACGTGTCGGTAGAAGATATGCGCGTTGGGAAGTTTTTGGTCGTGCGAGGAACGCGATCGCGTTTTTTCTGCCTCCTCACCGATGTTGCCTTGGGAACTGCAAGTCCAAGGATTCTTGCCAATCCTCCCGACGATGGTTTTTTGCGGGATATTCTTGCTGGAAGCGGGACGTATGGAACGATAGAATTATGTCCCATGCTGATGTTTACGCCAACCGAAGGAGAAAAACATCAATCCGCGCCGACTCCTAGCAACGGCAAAAGCCCTCTCGCTTCCTATGAAGCGCAAACTAGCAGCGAAATGGAATTGCTGCCCGTTAAGACGATTCCTGCCCATTTCAGTCAAGTTTTTGAAGCTAGCGAAGCAGATTTTCGCGCTGTCTTTGGTTGGGAAGACGATCCCTATCGACGGAATTTTGCGATCGGACAACCTTTGGATATGGATGTTCCCGTCTGCATCGATCTCGATCGCTTTGTCGAACGCAGTAACGGAGTGTTTGGCAAATCGGGGACGGGTAAATCCTTCCTGACGCGCTTGTTAATCTCTGGTATCATCCGCAAGCAAGCTGCCGTTAACTTAATGTTCGATATGCACTCCGAATATGGTTGGGAAGCGATGCGCGAAGGCAAAGAAGTCTCCACCGTCAAAGGATTGCGCCAACTGTTTCCAGGACAAGTAGAAATTTATACTCTCGATCCCGAATCGACCAAGCGACGCGGGGTAAGAGATGCCCAAGAACTCTATCTCAGCTACGATCAGATCGAAATCGAAGATATCAGATTAATCGGACAAGAATTAGGACTATCGGAAGCGAGTCTCGATAATGCAAATATTCTTTATTCTGAATTCGGCAAAAATTGGATTATTCAACTGCTGAATATGTCGAATGAAGATATCAAAATGTTTTGTCAGGATAAGCAGGGACACGCGGGATCGATTATGTCCTTGCAACGCAAACTATTGCGTCTCGACAGTTTGAAGTATCTGCGCAGCGTTTGTCCGCACAATTATATCGACCAAATTCTGCAATCTCTCGATGCAGGAAAACACGTTGTCATCGAGTTTGGTTCGCAATCAAATTTGTTATCTTATATGCTGGCAACCAATACGATCGCCCGACGCATCCACGGTAACTACGTCAAAAAATCGGAAAAGTTTCTACAGTCCAAAAATCCTCTCGATAAACCCCGCCAACTCGTCATTACGATTGAAGAAGCGCATCGCTTTCTCGATCCGAAAGTTGTCGGACAAACCATTTTTGGAATTATTGCTAGGGAGATGCGAAAGTATTTCGTAACCTTACTCGTAGTCGATCAGCGTCCTTCGGGGATCGATAATGAGGTCATGTCTCAAATTGGAACGCGCATTACTTGCTTATTGAACGACGAAAAAGATATCGATGCAATATTTACTGGCGTGTCTGGCGGTCAAAGTTTGCGATCGGTTTTAGCTAAACTCGACTCCAAGCAACAGGCACTGGTTTTAGGTCATGCCGTACCTATGCCTGTCGTCGTGCGTACCCGCGCCTACGACCAAAAATTCTATGCTGAAATTGGCGATACCGATTGGGAAGCAATGCCAGATGTAGAAGTATTGGCGGCGGCTAAAATAGCTAAAGCCGATCTAGGATTTTAAATTAGATTAGTGTTGGGTTTCGTGCTTTAACCAGACATACAAGAATGCGATCGCACTGCACAATTTAATGTCAGATTTGGCAAAATCTCCTACGCTTTTTATCGCTTTATGTTAAGTTCTTTTTATTCATTTTCAATGATTTTAGCTAAAAAATATGGTCTTGCTAATTTTATAGTTGAGAAAAATAATGGCAACCATAGTAAAAAAACTATCATAAATACTGAATTAACATCAACTCCAAGTAAAAGAAAAAAACTAATAAATAAAAATTCAATTCCTGCGCAACCTGTAAAAAAATAACAGAACATTGTGTCTGCGCTAGGATAAATTACTTTTAAGCTTTTTTTCTTATCAAAAGTTAAAAAATGTTAACATTATTTAATGGAACTCTTACTCAAAGAAAGTTTAGTTTATAATAATCTCATTAAAGATGTAGAGATGACTTTGATAGCAGTTAAGTAGGCAGAGCGAAATTGAAAAAATTAGGAATTTTTAGATAAAAATCTTTTTGGCGATCGCTGGGTTTTGCGATCGCCAGTAAATAGTAGAGTGCGTTCAATAAACCTTACTTTATCTATTAATTATTTGTTTGTTTCTGCGATCGTCAATATTGACATTGTATTTTACAGAAGATTTGCCAACGCGCTTGTGCTCCGCGCACCGGCAAAGCCGATCGCAAAGGATAATAAACTTGAGAATCTCACCATTATTAACGCCGTGTCGAAATTCCACATTACCTAATGCGATCGTAACAAATTGATTGCCAGGGAATTCTAGATTAGCGGCAATATAAGCGAATTCATCAATCCACTTCAACAAACTGCCCCCGAATAAATTCCCGTAGTGATTCAAATGTTCTGGAAGAACAAGCTTGTAGTAATCCATTTTTCATTGAACTATACTAGCTTTTAGGATAAGCCGCTTCCTAACGATTAACTGGCTTTTCAACGGCATCATAGACAATTTGCTTGACAAAATTAATTAATTCGTGCCAAGAAACATTACTTTGAGAGATTTCACTCTGATACATCCACAACCATTCTGATAATTCTTGTAAAGCTTCTTTAGCTTCTTGAATTTCTAGTTGTTCGGACGACGTAAGTGGAGTAGAAAATCTGGCAGGCTCTTTTTGAATGATTTCTAGTGCTTCGCGAACGGTATCAGTAATTTGTTTTTGGTATTCTTGTTGACCTTTTCGTTTTTGCCAAGATATCCCTTCTTCACTAGAGGCATAAAGCGAGGGTAATCGATTGAGAGCATAAGTTGCTACCTCAACTTGATTGATAAAGTAGACCTCTTCAGAAGATAAAGATTTTAGTTGCTTTTCGATTTCTTCGGCAACTAGTAACTCCATCGCATTTTTGTGAGTCTGCGAGATGACTTTATCAGATTGTGAGGCAAGATAATCTAAAATTGAATCCATCGCTCGAAGTTAAAATTTTTATGTCACTCTGGAATTAGTATTCCCAGATCGAGAAAAAATAATGACTACGATCGATTTTTCTTTTATTGCTGAGTTTTCGCGCGATCGCTGCGTCGCTATCTGTACTTTTTTGGTTCCAGCGAATCTTCTGTTGACTTTACAAACCTTATCTCTAGTAGCACGCAACCGCTCTCAAGCGTCAATTCGTTGGTCGGTGGCGATCGCAACTGCTTTAGCTGCAATTTTAGTTTTACATGTAGGAACTTGGTTTATCATCGGCGTGATTACTCCTGTCACCTTCATCCTGTTGGGATTGGCAAGTACTTGTTTGGCATTGAATTTTTGGACGACAATTTATCAGTCTACGTTTCGAGACTTTTTACAAGTAGGGCAAACTTACCTAGAAAAAACTGTTTTGGCAGTGCGGTCGGTTTTGCCGCTACCGGTCGGGCAATCGCGAAACAATGTTAATCCCAATCAACAATAATACTCATATGAGTAAAACTCTTTCTCAAAAAACAAAGGATTTCACCAAGCGTTTTTGCATACAATCGCGCGTTTGGATTTTAATTTTAATACTTGCAAGCTTTTGTTACCTGGAAACAAGCCAGATTGTCTTAGCAGAATCTTCAATAGGTCAAAAAGATCGTCCCTCTGTTAAGGTAATTGATGCAGTACGCCAGGATTTATCCAATCGCACTAATCTCGAACCAAATCGCTTTAAGTTAATCGAAACCCGCCAAGAAACTTGGTCAGATGGATGTTTGGGGTTACCTCGCAGCGATGAAATGTGTACCCAAGCACTTGTAGAAGGATGGCAAATTGTCCTCGAAAACGGCGATCGCACATGGATCTATCGAACTGATACGCAAGGACGCGCGATTCGTCTAGAATCTGAAAAATAAGCTAACTGGTGATAGGGGATAGGGGATAGGTGACTGGTGACTGGGATGTTAGAAGATTGGGAAATCAAGATAGCAAAGGTATAAATTTTCTCTACGTCTTCGACGAGCTATGTTCAAAGGACAAGCCTCGCCAACACCAACGCCAATCCCCCATCTCCGATCGCTTTTAATAATCTTTTTAGCAATCTTTTCTGTTGTAGATGTCAAGTTCTTGCTAAAACTGATTATAGAAATAATGTATGTTAAATTTACAGAGTATTTTGAGACAGAGGAAAAAATTCTGTGGATAAAGCGATCGATAGTAGCGATTGCGCGGGGTACAAAGCCAAGGGCGAATGGGCAAAGCCCACGTTACACGAACGCGCAACCTCTCTAGATGCAGAAGTTGTCTCTGCTTTAGTCGAAATTGTTGGCGAACAATACGTTCAGACGACTCCCCAACACCTAGAAGAAAATTCTAGGGTCACTATTCCCAAAAATACTTTATGTTCGGCTGTCGTTTATCCTGGCTCGGTGGCAGAGATTCAGGCAATTTTTAAACTAGCTGCCCATTCTAAATTTAACATCTGGTGTTTTAGTCGCGGCAACAATTGGGGATATGGAACGAAAAACGCCCTTGAAGGGGGCGCGGTAATCCTCATTCTAGAGCGGATGAACCGCATTCTTGAAGTCAATGAAGATCTTGCTTATGCTGTCGTCGAACCCGGCGTAACCCAACAACAACTCAACGAGTATTTACAAAAAAATAATAGCCGACTGTGGACGGATTGCACCGATTCGACCCCTTATGGCAGCGTCTTGGGCAACGCGATCGAGCGAGGATACGGTTATACTCCCTATGGCGACCATTTCGCTCATTTGTGCGGAATGGAAGTAGTTTTGCCCAATGGCGAACTTATCCGCACGGGAGGAATCCTCTCCAATTCTAATACCTGGAATACGCATAAATGGGGTCATGGCCCTTATGTAGAAGGACTTTTTAGTCAATCGAATTTTGGCATCGTTGTTAAAGCTGGCATTTGGCTGATGCCCAAACCCGAATTGTTTAATGTAGTCACTTTCGATCTGACTGACGAAGCTAATTTACCAATACTGATCGATCGCTTACGAGAATTAGCCTTAGAAGGAATTTTCAAAAGCCATCTCCACATGGTCAACGATTTTCAAATGCTCTCGGTTGTCAGTCGCTACCCTTATGAGTTGCTAGAGGGAAACACCTATCTTTCTGCGCGATCGATGCAAACCCTGCGACATAAATACGGGATCGCTCCCTGGTCGCTGGTAGGGGCAATTTATGGCTCGTCAGCACAATTAAACTTGAAAAAATCGTCTCTCAAAAAGCACTTATCGGATTTAGGAAAATTAGAATTTTTCGATCGCCAAAAAGTTTCTGTTGTTGAAAACTTTACCAAGATTTATAAAAAAAACGGCTCCCAATTCTCTCAAATTTAAACTATTAAATCTCGTCAAATTAGCCCTCTCTCCCAAACATATCGAAGTGATGTCGCTTTTGCCCGATATGTATGGGATTTTACAAGGAATCCCAACCGAGCGCATTATTAAATCAGCTTACTTCAAAGCTTCAGGATTGGCTCCAGAAAAAGAAGTTAACCCCGCCAGAGATAACTGTGGCGTGATGTGGTTAGCTCCCGCTTTCCCTGCTAGCGGCAAGTACGCGCAAGAACTTTTAGATGTCGTTAAACCCCTTTATCGTCAATATGGGTTTGATTTTTCGGGTTGTATTGCGCGAATGGGCGATCGCACATTTTATGCACTTTTTGGTATCTTTTTTGACCGCGAAAATACTCAAGAAAGTGATAGGGCGATCGAACTTTATCAAAATTTAGTAGAAGTTACTCAAAAATCAGGCTATCAATTATACCGAAGTGGTATTCCTTATTGGAATTGTGGGAATACTGAATCTGTCGGTTTAATCAATCTTTTAAATAGCATCAAACAAACCGTCGATCCAGAAGGAATTTTTGCTCCTGGACGCTATGGAATCTTTTGAAGAAAAAGGAAACTGAAATATGCAACTTCAAGCAAAAGAACCAGAGAATATACGTTTGGCTCGCATCGAACAATTTAAACGAGATGGCTACGTCGTCATCGAAAATGCCATTCCGCTAGAAATTGTCGAGCAGATGCGTCGTGAATTTATGCAAGCAATGACCGATAAAATCGAGCGCTTCAAACTTAAACCCGTCAAAGTTAAAGACGGAAGAGACAAAGAAAACAAGAATGTCAGACTTGATTTTAGACCCGAAGGTGGCAACCACGATCTCAATCGCTGGAATATGCACTTGCCGACAAGTCCCACTTTTCTCAACGATTACACCATCGCTAATGAAGCGGTTTTAGAAGTCATCGAACCTTTTGTCGGCAAAGAAACCATTGCTTTTATTATTGCGTCGGATACGCCTTATCCCGGTTCGGGATTTCAAAATATCCATCAAGATTTCCCGCGTTTTGGTTTGACGGTAAATATTCCGTTGGTTGATTTTACGGAGGAAAATGCACCCCTAGAAGTTTGGCCGGGTACGCATATTTATAATTCTCAAGATAAAAATCCGCCATTCCGTACCAGTGACGTAGACTTGACCAAAGAACAAATGGAGGAGATTCGAGAAACCGTTCCTTCTAAACGATTATTGCTCAAAGCAGGCGCGATCGCTATTCGAGATCAGCGTCTCGTCCACCGAGGTACGGCTAACACTGGCGACCAACCGCGTCCTTGTATGTCTATTTGGTTCAAAAATATCGATAAGTTTAGCATTTTAGATCTCACTATCCCCATTCCTCATCGTCAGGTTGCCGATCCCCTTGCGAAGTTAGCTTTATGGTTCCGTAAAAAAGGACGCGGCGATACGGGTGCTGTTGTCAATCGTAAATTGCTCAATTTTGGGAATTTCTTCGGTCGAGTCGTCGAGGAAGTGTCGGGATCTGACCGCGATTACCGCCGTAAAATCCCTTACGAATTGTGGCAATCTTTTTCCCCCAAGATGAAATCAGTGTTGAGATATGCCTCAGTTGAAACGAGCGACAATCAAAAGGTGGAAACTGGAAAAAGATCTTGGTTGGGTTCTTTAATCCTAGCAGTGGCTGGCATCATCTTTACCCTGAACGGTTTTTATGTAATGTTATTTGGCAAGCAAGGGAGCAAAAATAGCTAATGAAACGGATACAATTGTTTGAATTTGAAGATTTAGACTGGTTTCCTTCGCAATTTCGCCAGATAATTACCGATTTTCTTCAATATCAACTGGTGATTTGGAATATATATTCTGCGATCGTTCCTAAAATTAAGGAAGTGATGCAGAAGACGGGTTACGATCGCATTGTGGATCTGTGTTCTGGGAGTGGAGGAGAATTATTGCAAATCCAGGAAAATTTATCAAAGCAAGAAAGTTATCCTATATCTGCCTTGTTGACTGATAAATATCCTAATGTTGAAGCGTTTAAAAGAATTAGCGAAGTTTCAAAGGGACAAATTGACTATATCAGCGAACCAGTAGACGCAACAAACGTTCCAGAAAATTTAACCGGGTTTCGCACGATTTTTACGGCTTTTCACCATTTTCCGCCAGCACTAGCCAAGAAAATTTTGCAAGATGCTTTTGCTAAAAAAGCCGCGATTGGGATTTTTGAACATACTGAGAGAAAACCGCTAACTCTCATCCTCATGTTTATTTTGGCTCCTTTAAATATCTTGTTTCAAACGCCATTGATTCGTCCTTTTAAGTTAAGCCGACTATTCTGGACGTATATCATCCCCGTTGCGCCTTTCGTTTTTACCTGGGACTGTTTAGTTTCTCATGTGAGGACTTATTCGCCTGAAGACCTGCAAAGCTTAATTGCAGACCTGCACGGCGACGAAAACTATATCTGGGAAATTGGACAAATGCGAGCAGAAAAACTTCCTATCGAGCTTACTTATTTAATTGGTTATCCAGTTAGTTAAAATCTCTGTTCCGTTCGCGTAGCGCGAGCTTTGCTAGGTCGCCTATCTAAAAATTAGATTTTTATGTTTCTTGGTATTGTGCTATTCGCGATCGCTATTTAATTGAAATATAAACGCAATGGCGTTTCCCGTATAAAAAATAAAAAAGCAGATGTATATCTGCTTTTTTCATCTCTATATCCTTTCTAACGTAACCACTTCTCAATTGAAAAGATTCAGTTGCTACGTGTATTTTTCGTTTACGCTTTTTTGCGCTTGACAACTCCAGAAGCTGCTAAAGAACCGAATGCCAGCAAACCGAGAACGGTAGCTGGTTCGGGAACTGCTTCGGGGATTAGTGGTGTTGTGATAGTTGCGGAGTAAGAGGTAAACCCAGTGGTAACACCGGGATCGTCAATTTGGTCGAGGCTGGTCAATAGAGTAGTGCTAGAAATAGGAACGGGAGCTTGTCCGGTGATGAAAGCAAAAGTACTGAAGGTTTGGTCTCCATCATTTAGGAAATATCCCTCAAACTCAAAGTTTTGTACTCCTGTGTTGGAGCCAGTACGTGTCAGCGCCGTGACAAAATACTCGGTTCCCTCTGCAAACTCAAGAAACTTGAGGGTACCTGGTGCAAAGGTAAATTTTGTATCTGCTGTAATTTCTACAGGAGAAAACAAGTCGAAGATTTGCGCTTGACCGGCCAAGCTATTGAGGTCGCCAGTTCCTGACACGTTGATAAAACCAGTCTGTCCGGGATTAGCAATTGGCGTACCGTTGGGGCGATTGGCTCTTGTGAAATCAATCGCGTTTCTGGTGTAAATTGCGTTTCCAAAAGGAAGGTTGGAAAAATCTAGCTGTCCGCTATCAAAAGTAGCTGCTTGGGCTGGGTTAGCAAATGCTAGAGCGCCTGCTGCCACGAGAGGCAAGCTAGACAAAAGAGCAAGGGTTTTCACTCCCATAAAAGAATTTATCCTCCGAGGTATATGATTGCGTTACCTACGTTAAAACACTGACAGTATCTAGAATAATCAGGAATATCTTAAAAAAGCAAGGTCTGTCAAGCAACTTCACCAAATCTTTAAAAAACTCGTTGAGATAAATTTGAATTGTCTAAAACTGCGATCGCAATCTGTTTTTGTATTGTTAGCGATCGCTGTTATTTTTATATACAAAACTTCTTGGTTATTGCTTCTAGTTGATTTTTTACTGACTTACCAATAGACTTATCGGGGTGTATGTCAAAATTCACCACTCGATTTTCAAAGATTTAAATTGCATTGTCCATAACATTAGCGGCTTCTAAAAAACGCTAATTTTTTTTTAATAATTTTATGACTACTTAATTAAAATATTTAGATATTTTTTGTAATTAATTAGATTTTTTTTGTAATAAGTTTTGTTTTTTTTAGTTCAAAATCTATTAACTATTTTTACGTTTATAAAAAATAATTATTTTGTTTTTTCTCTATATTTATGACTGTTTTATAAAGTTTTGTTCTTTCAGTAGTTTTTTCTAATCCAATCTAAGCTCTTATCAAAGCTAACAGTCTATTAGGTTATTTTAGTTTGTTTGCTATATTTTAAATTTTTATCTCGTTGTTAAAGTTTTCATTTTTTGCGATCGCATTGCTTAACAAAATCGTCATTTGTAATTTTTACTTTCGCTTTTGACTATTGCTTGAGACAAACATTTAAAATGCGACGATCGTTATCGCTAAGCCGAGAAATCTGGTTATAGCCCTCTAATCCTACCTCGCGAGGGAGTTGACCTGTTGAAGCTATTGGTGCTAAAGTTTCCAAAGCAATTTGATGGGGATAAGCTGTTCCGTCATAAGGATCGACAATCGATAGTTTTATATGATTCGACTCGATCGCCCCAGAAAAACAATTAAATTCAGATCTCGGCATATAAACCGCGCCGATGACTTTACCCTGTCGTACCTTGAAAACAATGTATTCTTGACCAATTTGCTCGGCTTGGGTAGACTGACCGTAGAGATAAATTCCATCCGCTAGCGGCGCTCTCGATTGAGATACCTGAGCCAGTTGCGTTCTATCTATAGAAGAAGCCATTGTAGGGAGCGTATTAGTGACGGTTAATCCTATCCCAATTGCTGTAGCGACTTTTAAAATAAGTTTTTGTCTTAAGGGCATGATTTGATTGAGTATTTTTTGAGGGTTAATTAATCTTTTTGACAAAAGCTAGCCGCTAAAAAGCAGTTTTTTTTGGGCTTAAACTACTTCTTATGAGAAACTACAAGCTAAAAGCTAGCGATTCCAGATAATTGCAATTACTAATTCGGTTATTTTTGTCTTCTATGTTTAATTTGCCAAAGTTAAAGCAAAATTCTACAAATTGTAGGGACAAATTTCGCCAACTTTACCTCACATCCAATTTAATTGTGCAAAGTAACTGTAAATTTGAGATAAGTTTTTCTTAAATTCTTAATAACCGGAAAAAAGTCGATTAGAAAAAAGCGATCGCAATTATTTGCGATCGCTTTTTTTTATAAACTCATTCGAGCAGTCAATATTAACTAGCTACAATATACTCTCGTACATTAGATCGTCGCCTGCGTAATTGCGCAAGCGCTTGATGTTCTAGCTGACGAACTCGCTCGCGACTAATATTCAATCTTTGACCAATTTTGGCTAGCGATAGTTCCTTTCCATCTTCTAAACCAAATCGCAAACAGAGGACTTCTCGTTGTTGGGGGGTCAACTCAGAGAGCAAGTTATGCAGGTCTTGTCGCAACAACTCTTGAGTAATGTAATGGTCGGGAGAAATACCATCATCTTCAAGTAAATCGGAGAGTTCGGTATCCTGATTGTCTCCTACTCGTACATCTAACGAGACGGGTTGGCGCGCCATACTCAAAAATTCTCGAATTTGAGCGGGTTCTAGTTCTAATGCTTGAGCTATTTCACCAGGAGTAGCGCTACGTCCTAGCTGTTGTGCCAGTTCTCGCTGAGTCTTTTTAATTTTGTTGAGCTTTTCGGTAATATGGATAGGAAGTCGAATGGTTCGTGCTTGTTGGGCGATCGCTCGCGTAATTGCCTGACGAATCCACCAATAAGCATAAGTCGAAAACTTGTAGCCTTTGGTCGGATCGAACTTCTCAACGCCTCTTTCTAAGCCTAAGCTTCCTTCCTGAATCAAATCCAGGAACTCCATATTTCGTTTTTGGTATTTTTTTGCGATCGCGACGACTAGGCGCAAATTGGCTTCAATCATTTTACGCTTAGCCCGATTTCCCTGTTGCAGAGCTTTGTTGACTTCTTCTTCACCAAGCTGGACATGCTTTGTCCATTCTAATACGCTAGGCTCGCGCCCTAGTTGGTTGGCTAGTTGTTCTTTCTTCTCCAACAAGGTCATCATCTTCTGTACCTGCTTCCCGTAAACAATTTCTTGTTCGTGAGTTAGCAGAGGTACCCGCCCGATTTCGTGCAGATAAGTACGCACCATATCTGCTGAAAAGGTAGGTTGTTTTTTGGTGGAATTAACTTTAGCAGTGGGCATTTTGTACAGTTATGACTCCTTGAAATTCTTGTAAAGTAAAGTCTTTTGTTGACTGGATTTTTTAAAGAATTTCGGTCGGTTTGCGAGTTAGAACCAAGAGAAAATTTTAAAGCTGAAGTCAATATGACTTCGGGTTATTTCAATCTTAGCTCATTTGTTTAGACGGCGACCAATTTATAAAAGTTCATCCTTGGGATTTTGGTCAGTAAGCACATCAATTGCTAGCAGGTCAAAGCTTTCGTTGAGCCAGAACAACTAATATATAGATAACTCTCAACTGACCTACTACCATAATCTCTAAAAAACGATTACTATTAAAGATCGGGCTTGGGTCGGATCGCCGAACCAATCTCAGTAGGGGTAGTTATCAGTTTTCTCTAAGACAATAACTAATCCAAAAGACTGTACTAAGCGATTTTCTCGAACCTACCTGCTCGCTCGACCTAAATTTGCTAAATACAACTTTCCATACGTCCAGAAGTAAAGTCACCCAAACGAAAAGAAAGCGCAAATTGATAGGGTTAAAAACAGAAGCATAGAGACATATAGTATCATACTACAAAGTCAAGCGAGTGAAAATAGCTTTTGGCAGGGACAACACAAGTGTCGTCCCTGAGTAAATATCTAGACCAAAAACGCCCGATTAACGCCTTCTTCTAGAACTGCCAAAACTCCTACTACGACTGCCAGAGCTACTACCAAAACTGCTGCGACGCTTAGTTGAATTCGATCGCCCAGAGGAGCGCAATCGACTCGAACCGACACCAGAACCACTTGGCTTGCCGACAGTAGGAGATTGTCTGCGAGTCGTTGTCTGTCCTGATGGAGATCTCCTGATATTGCCAGTCGTTCGTAAAGTTTGACGATTTCTAACGGCAACTGGAGGTTGATTATAGCGAGTTTGATATTGTTCGATCGCTCTATCGTAAGTTCTGCCATATCCGCCGTAACCTCTCAGAATGCCACCGCTTTGATAGACAGGGGGTACGTAGTAGTGCGGCGTAAATAACAAACTTCCCAACGCTTGACCCGCTAAAGCGCCTGCAAAGGGTGCCCAGAAATTAGATTCTTGACGTACTACAACAGTTTCTTGCTGACCTGTTTGCGGATTAGTTTGGGTTTCAACGACATTATGGACGTACTCGATGTTAAAATCTTCGCTGAGGTGCATAACAGCACTCGTGCCGTTAATCTCAACATAAGTTTTTTCTCCTTTGGCAATCTCATCTTCAGTTAAACGAGCCATCTGGAGATCGGTTGTCCGATAAATTGGCGGAGTTGAATTGAGTAACATTAATGTATACTCCCCATCCGCATCGTTGTATGTCGCTTGTTGAACGGGATATTTTCCGCTACTCATTTGAGTGCGGGCAGGGGCGCTATTATTAGTTTGAGTCGATTGATTTTGTACGGACTCAGACGAATTACAAGCGACCGTTGTCCAGCATAAAACAAAAGAAATAAAAATGGCTACTAATCTACGTGACATAGATAAATTTAGGGTTGTTTGACAAACAACAAAAATTATAGACTTATCAATCTCTCTTCAATATCCAATATTTCTCTCCTATTGAGTAACGGGTAATCTCACCAATAACTGTACGGGAAATTCTCCAATCGTACCTCTCTCTTTTGGTAGTCATTGCAAGCACCCTGAAACAGGAGATAACGTTCTAACAAAAGTCGATCTTTTCCCGAATCTCCAAAATTTGTATCTTTAATTTTTTTTGTATTCGTCACGATCGCTTATTTACCATAAACGCGCTTTTCCTTGGCGATCGCGCTAGCGGCTAAAACGCCACCTAAAAAGCCAAACAAATGACCTTGCCAAGAGATTCGTGGATCGGTTGGTAAAACCCCCCAAACAAGACTGCCGTACATTACGCCGACTATAATTGATAGCGCGATCGAAGGCAAATTTCTCTGAAAATATCCTCTAAATAGCAAAAAACCCAGATAGCCAAAAATCAAAATGCTTGCACCAATATGAACCGATCCAGGCACAGCAAATAGCCACACGCCTAAACCGCCCACTGCCATTGTAAACAGCGTGACGATGAAAAAGTCGCTTGTTTCTTGCAACATGACCAACCAACCGAGAACCAGAAAAGGAACGGTATTGGCAATCAGATGCGGAAACCCGCCATGCAGAAAGGGAGCAAATAGAAGCCCTCGCAGTCCGATAAAGGTGCGAGGAATAATGCCGAAAATATCTAATCGGTTTCGGAAAACAAAGCGATCGAGGATTTCGACAACCCAAAAAGTACTGACAAACGAGCCTAAAATCGTCGCTTGGGTTTTTAATTCGCGGGTAATCGCATTTCTGCTCATGGTTTTTACCAAATATGGTTGAGAAGCGAACTTTATTATTCTTCTACACTAGCAAGCTGTAGCGTTTCGTACAGGGATTTCAAAAAATTTTCAACGGTGACAATTCATCAATTGTCACTAAACACCTTGCATAAAATATCTCGCGGATAAATAGGATTAGGCTAGCTTAATTGTAGCCAACCGAGCGTCGATTCCTCTCCTAACTAGCTTCTTCAATAATGTTTTGAATTCTTTCAAGTTTTAGACTTTCTACATCGATCGCGCGCTTGAAATGAATATCCAACCATTCCAACAAAATCGCATTAAATTTATCGGGGTATTCGTCGTGAGGACAGTGACCCGCATTCTCCAATTCTACGAATTTAATTTTGGGATTGAGAGATGCTAATATTGGCGCGATCGCAAAGGGAACCATGCAATCTTGACGACCCCAAACCAATAGCATTGGGATCTCTAATTTTGGCAATATCGCTGTAGCAGAAGGAGAAAATTCGGGCAATCTTACCGACTTAAATAAATTACAAAATGTCTGTGCCGCACCGTCGTCTTGAGCGGGAGCCGATAAAATATCGATTAGCTCATCGGTAACTGCCGATCGCTCGATATAAGCTACTCCAACCCAACGGCGCACGATACTAGGGCGGCGCACGACTTTAAAAATAGTTTTGAGCAACGGTGGAGACGCGATCGCGTTTTCAAGTCCCGTAACAATTGGCAAAAGCCACTTAGGAAGTGCTGCTTGTCGGATCGATACATCTGGCAAGCTAAGCATTACAATTCCTTCGACCATATCTGGATAAGTCGCGGCGGCTGTCATACAAACCAGTGACCCGATGGAATTCCCGACTAAAACAACGGGTTGGCGAATAAACGTTTGCCAAAATCGTAAACTTGCTGCACCCAAAGCGCGACGCTGTAGGGAGTATCGGCTTTTCGAGAAGCGCCAAAACCCAACAAATCCAGTGCATAAACGGTGCGATCGCGACTTAGTACGGGAATATTATTGCGCCAATGTTCGATCGAAGCCCCAAAGCCATGAATGAGAATTAAAGGCGGTTTTGATGAGTTGTGTTGTTGCGAGCGCATATAGCTGTAGCGCGTTTGCCAGCCCCGCCATACCCAATCTCGTTGATGACCTATTCGTTTTGACCAATCTGTTAGCAACGATCGCCTAAAACCTTATATGTAAAAAAATGTTTACTCTTTACTATTGTAGTACCGCTATTCTCAGTGACCAATTATCAGTTACCAGTTACCCGTTACAATATAAAGTAAAGAAATGTAACAATCGATCTCAAAATAAGTAAAAAATCATGTCACAAATTCAACCCACCCAAACCCCTAAAGTAGAAGATCCCAAGTTTGGCTTCAACGATTACGCAGAAAGATTAAACGGTCGTGCGGCTATGATTGGCTTTGTTTTAACCCTTTTAATTGAATATTTGACCGGACAAGGCTTATTATCTTGGTTGGGTTTGCAGTAATATAGTGTAGATCGCCACGAGCGATCGACTTTGCTACTAAAACAACATATTTTTTTGAGGCGCTTAAGATAAGCTGGAGTTAAAGTCAAGATTACTCAAAAGATAAAGCCAACAGAATGAACGCTTTGTTACCTCGATTTTTAAAAGCTGCTTATCGCAGAGAACCGATCTCCAGCTTTATCTTGTTAGTGGGAGCGGTAGACGCGATACTGGGCGGATTTGGCGAACGCTGGAGCCTACTATCATTTGGGGTAATGATGGTGCTATTAGCAGCCGTTGTGAGGTGGTGGCAAACTCAAAAAGCGCAAGATGCGATCGCCCAAGAAAGGCCCAAATATTACCTCCCGCCTAGCTCGTCTAGAACCCCGTTACCCATGTTAACAAGCGAAAAACATCGTCGATGAGTTTAACTGCTGTCGCACCCTATCGGCTAAAAATTGGCGAAGTAGCAGCCAGAAGCAGTCTGCCAGTCAAAACGATTCGCTATTATGAAGAACTAGGGTTACTCGCACCCTCAGTGCAACGAACCGAGTCGGGTTATCGACTCTTTGACGAATCGGTTTTTAATCGACTGGCATTTATCAAGCGATCGCAATCGTTAGGTCTGAGCCTCAGCGAAATTCAAAAGATCCTAGCGGTTCGCGACGCAGGCAAGCTTCCTTGTGGCGTAGTAAAAGAATTGCTCGTCCACAAACTAGAAGCCATTCAAGAACAAATAAAAGCCTTAGAAATTTTGCAATTTGAGTTACAAGGAATACTATCGGGTTGGCAAGATAGCCCAAATCATGAGAAAATCGCCCAAACAATCTGTCCCAATATTCAGTTAGAACTATGAAATTTAGGGGCGAAGCTCGCAAAAACTTAATTAACTGGGTGCTAATCCTCGCAACCATGCTTGCAGGTACAGGCAGCCAAATTCCCGTACAAGCTCAAGTGTCACCCGATGGCGATAACCCCGCCTCGGAATCTGAAATCATAATTGGCGGGAGTTCTTGGAAAAAAGCGGTGAAAATTCTCACCATTCCCCAAGCTCACCTGACGGGAATAGACGCTCTAGTCTTTAGTACCGATGGAGAAATTCTCTTCAGTGGCGGTAGCGAAAATGATGGGGCGCTCAAAGCGTGGTCGGTTAGCGAGGGAGAGAAAATGGAGGACGTTCGCGCTCAACAAGCAGACGTATCAACCCTAGCAGTCACTCCCAATGGCAAAATGCTAATTAGTAGCGGTACGGATGCTATTATCAACCTCTACGATCTCAGATCTAAAGACGAACGCGATGGGGAAGCTTTCCCCGATCTCGAACAAGGCCCTCATCCCTCATCTTTTATCGAACACGGCAGACAGGTTCTTTCGGTGGCAATTAGTCCCGATGGAAATACAATGGTCAGTGGTGGTTTAGATGGGATTAGAGTTTGGTCTTTAGTGCCTCGCCGTCCTGTCTATCAATTAGCTGGATTGGGGAACCCCGTTTATTCAGTCTCATTCAATCCCAACGGCTATATCATTGCCAGTGGAGACGATCGCGGTAGGGTTCAATTTTGGAATGTTAGAGAAGGTAAGTATATTTCAGAATTCTTACCCCATAACGAAGCAATTACCGGACTGACGTTTACTTCTGATGGCAAGCTATTAATTACGGCAAGCAACGATCGCACCGCTAAAGTCTGGGATCTCGACACGGGAGAACTCATTCAGACCTTAGAAGGACACACGGGGAAAATCCGCGCGATCGCCCTCAACCCCGATGGACGAACCTTAGCAACGGCTAGCAACGACGGAATTCGTATCTGGAACATAGAAACTGGAGAGATACTAGGTCAACTGCAAGCACATCGGGATTGGGTCACTTCCCTCGCCTTTAGTCGCGATGGTCGCTTATTGGCAAGCGGAGGATTGGATTCTTCGATTAACATCTGGGAAAATACCTCGATTAGAAAAACGGAATCTGAAGAATCTGAAGCACAAGACGAACCTGAAGAGACTGAAGAGTCCGAAGATTCAGAAGAAACTGAAGAGTCACAATGAATGCGCGAGAACAACTCGAACAAGTTGTCGTCACTGCCGAACAGATGCGCCAAATCGAAGGGCGAATTTTTGCAGCAGGAATGCCCGTTGCTGCCTTGATGGAAAAAGCCGCCCTTTTGACGGCAACTCGCATTCAACAACTCTACCCGCTTACTCAATTCCAAAAAGTAGGGATTTTAATCGGGCCGGGTCACAATGGAGGAGATGCCTTAGTAATAGCTCGCGAACTACACTTGGCAAGATATCGAGTCGTTCTATACCGTCCTTTTCCTAAACTTAAGGATTTAACGGCACAACACGCCCAATATTCAGAGAGTTTGGGCATCCCCTCTTATCAAGATATTCAGGCTTTACAAGCGTGTGAATTAATTATCGACGGATTATTTGGGTTTGGATTGGAGCGATCGCTGTCTGGTGAAATTGCCGATGCGATCGCTCGACTCAATCAATGGTCGAAACCCATTGTTAGCATAGATATTCCTTCTGGATTGCATACCGACACGGGAGAGGTTTTAGGAACGGCCGTTCGAGCGACGAATACTTTATGTTTGGGTTTGTGGAAGCGAGCATTTTTTCAAGATTCGGCGTTGGAATATATTGGTAAGACCCAAAGAATCGATTTTGGCATTCAGGAGTCAGACGCACTCGCAATTGTTGCTCAAAGTCCCCCAATTCGTCAGATGAATTCGGAAGTCGCCAAACAATACTTGCCGATCCCCCGTCCTCCGGTCACTCATAAATACAAGCAAGGGCATTTGCTTCTAATTTGCGGTTCTCGTCGCTACGCAGGAGGAGCAATTTTAACCGGATTGGGGGCGCGTGCGAGTGGGGTAGGAATGCTATCGATTGCCGTACCAGAATCACTGAAGCCTATCTTAACGGGACATTTACCCGACGCGCTGATTATCGATTGTCCCGAAACGAAAACAGGCGCGATCGCAAGCTTACCTCCCGTTGCCGCAGATTTTAGTAAGTATGCGCTTATTGCCTGCGGCCCAGGTTTAACGCCAGAGGCACAACCTATTATAGAAGCCGTTTTAAAAGCAGAGTGTCCTTTAATATTAGATGCTGATGGATTAAATATTCTTGCCCAATTGGGAACGATCGCGACGCTTTCCCAGAGAGATGCCCCAACTATTTTAACGCCTCATTTAGGCGAATTTAAACGTTTATTTCCAGAAATTGAAAATCCCGATCGCGATCGCCTTGCAGCAGTACAAATAGCAGCGTCACAAAGCGGGGCGATCGTTCTCTTCAAAGGTTCAAGAACCGCGATCGCTAATCCTCAAGGCTCTGTTTGGCTCATTGGCGAAAGTACGCCTGCCCTAGCACGGGGAGGAAGCGGAGATGTCTTGACCGGCTTAATGGGCGGCTTGTTGGCGCAAACACTTAACCAAGAAAAGCCCTTGGAGGCAATAGTTGCAACTGCCGCTTGGTGGCACTCCCAAGCCGGAATTTTAGCTGAGAAAGAGCGTACCGAGTTAGGAGTAGATGCTTTTACTTTGTCGCAATATCTCAATAGATTTATGAGCAAAAATCCGAAAATCTAATTTAGTCGTCTTGGGTTTGCTGAAAGGGAGAAGGGGGTATCGATAACAACGTTTTACTCTTTTGCTTTGTCAGCAAGAATAGGAAGTTTAAATTATTATGTGCAACATAACCATCAAACCCAAAAAAATTTTCTTTTGAGGGTCAACTCGCTGCATAAAAAATTCAAGTCAACGGTACTAACAGACAGAAGGGTAAAACAACTTTAATAACAAACCCTTTGAACAGTTCAACTCAATTGTAAGTTTTTCAGGAGTTAAGTGATATGGCTGGAGTACAAGGCGACAAAATTATTGGCGACAATGGCAACGATACCCTAATTGGCGGTGCTGATGACGATACATTATGGGGCAATGGCGGTAACGACCTAATTATAGGTGCAAAAGGTAACGACAGAATGATTGGCGGGTCGGGGCACGATATTCTCGTCTGGAACGATGGCGACGGCAGCGATCGCATGAGCGGCGGACTCGGATACGATATCATTGGCGTAAATGGATCGGTCGCTAAAGGCGATGAATTTACCCTCAAGCAAGACGGCGACTTAGCTATCTTCGATCGCGTCAATCTCGGTAAATTTACTCTTACTGTCGATACTTCTGAAGCCTTTGTAGTTAACGGTTTAGGCGGCAACGACCAATTTACAGTCTACGATTTGTCTCAGACTGATGTCAAGTTGGTCAAATTCTCTGGCGGTGAAGGCAACGATACCCTCGATGGTAGCAAAACCAGCACTCGCTTATATGCTCGCGGTGGCAATGGCTATGACGAACTCATCGGCGGTAGCGCTAATGATACCCTCTACGGCGACGCTGGCAATGACGATATCGAAGGCGAGAAAGGCGATGATATCATGATTGGCGGATGGGGCAACGATACCCTAGGTTGGGACGATGGCGACGGCAGCGATCGCATGAGCGGCGGACTCGGATACGATACGATTGAAGTTGATGGTTCGGTTGCGAAAGGCGACGAATTTACCCTCAAGCAAAATGGCAATTTAGCTATCTTCGATCGCGTCAATCTTGGTAAATTTACCTTAACCGTCGATACGGCTGAAAAGTTTGATGTAAGCGGTTTGGGTGGCGACGACAAATTTACTGTCTACGATTTGTCTAAGACTGATGTCAAATTAGTCAAATTCGCTGGCGGTGAAGGCAACGATTATCTAAACGGTAGTAAAACCCACACTCCGCTATATGCTCTTGGCGAGGCTGGTAACGATACCCTGATCGGCGGTAGTGGTAACGATACCCTGATCGGCGGTGCAGGTCGCGATGTTCTTGTCGGCGGTGCGGGAAATGATGTTTTAATTGGTGGAGATAGTCCCGATACCTTCTATTTCAACCTCAAAACGGCTGGAGATGAAGTTAATTACATCCAAAACTTTACCTCTGGCATTGATAAAATCGCGTTCAACCTAGCCTCTCTATCCCGCGACGACTTTGCTGTTGTGGCTAACAATTCTCAAGCTGCCCTCAGCGACGCGCTGATTACCTATAGTGCGGGCACGGGTGCTATTTACTACAACCAAAATGGTTCTGATACAGGATATGGAGATGGCGGTCTGTTTGCAGTCATACAAGGCGCTAATACGCTGACTTACAACGACCTAATGACGACTTAAAACGCTCTAGGCGTTATCTCATCAATAACGTTTTTCCTTCAATAACCTACCACACGCTCTCCGTAAGTTAGCGTGTGGTTTTCTTAATTTATGGAAAATTTTAATTTTTATCTTAGAAAAAGTAGTTTAAATTTGCTTGCACTCATCGAAATAGCGAGACATTGCCCTATCAAGATCGCAGAGCAACTCGCCTCTATTGCTACCGAGGACGCTGTAAATTGGACGGGGAGCGACTAAAGCCAGTTCTTGCGTCGGTACGGCAATCAAATTGCTGACACTAATCCCAGCTTGCTTTGCTGCCAGTCGTGCCAACTCAGCCCAAGCGATCGCGCCTTGATTAGCTAAGTGCCATAGACCCGACTCTCCATCAATTAACAAATCCAGGCTAGCACAAACGAGATCGGGCACGTAAGTCGGCGAAACGATCGCATCCTCTGCGGCAACAAAAGTCTTGCCAGCAGCTAGCTGGCGCAGGGCGATAGTAACGAAATTGTAATCGTCCCACGGCCCAAAAAAAGCACTAGTACGAATGACCAATGCTGCCTCATAAGCTTTCAATACCATCTTTTCTGCTAGCGCTTTGCTCAATCCATACACATTGAGAGGGGCAACCGTATTATTTTCTAGATAAGGGTTGGACGCTATACCATCAAATACTAGATCCGATGAAAAAGTTAGCAGTGCCACCTTATGCCGTGCGCAAGCAGTGGCTAAATTGGCTGCGCCCTCAGCATTTACCTTCAAACAAATATCGGGTTCGCGTTCCGCATCGTCCACCCAAACGTATCCCGCAGCGTTCACAACCGCCCACGGTTTTAACTCTGCCAGCACCACATCCACAGAAGCCGGATTAGTGATGTCCATTTCTTGACGCGATAATAAGCGATAAGTAATCCCTCGCAACTCACACAGCCGCGCGAATGCCTTACCTAGCGTGCCTGTCGCTCCCACAATGATGAGAG
>JAAUUT010000043.1 GCA_012031035.1 Candidatus Altimarinota bacterium
GGACAAAAACCAAGCTGTTGATGAAGATGATTATTGATTTGACAGAAGCTTAATGAAGTATTGTTAAAAATAAACCAAAAAAAAAGCAGGTCGCATTCTGAAAAGCGAACGACCCATGCACCAAAATTGTTATGCCGCGTAATAAGTGCCTACGCAAAATAATTCACACATCCGGTTCCTGGCTATACAAGATTTTTCGGAAACTTCAGGTTAACTCAGCGTGTAATTAATTATGTTTGCTTGCTTACACAACTACGCAGATTTTTTCTAATCGCTGTAAAAAGGTTTAGTTTAAGAAGTCAATGCCATACTTATGCGCAACGATAGCAAGCTTGTCAATATCAGTTTGCACGACAGCATCGGTTGGAAGGATAGTCGGGTCTGAAACAGGAGTCCCGATTTCAGCAACAAAGTTTTCAAGTCCGTTAGAGGAACTGAGATGTAGTAATTTCGATCGCACAGAAATCAGATGCGGTGGTTTTGGAGTTGGTGTGGGTATAATTTTTGAAGGTAAATAAGTCGTTATTAACAGCAAAGGTTTTTTCAGAGTCAGCGCGATAGACAGTGATAGTGCGCTCTGTTTCAGGGGGTGCGGCGTAAGCATTGCTCCAAGGTGCGCTCGTTGATGAAACAGTAAATAAAGCACCGATCGCAAAAATAGTTAACAGCAGTGCAAATATAACCTTTTTCATGCTAATTATTCCCTGATTTTTGGTTTTACATTTACAGGCTCAATTTCTCCAAGCAGTCTACATCTGCGAATGACTTAGAGTTTTGCATGAGAGCCATCACAAAACGGCGCATTTCCTGTATGTTTGCAGGCACACAGAGCAACTTTTTTGGCTTCAGCTACCTCAAACGCCATTGGTGCAAAACTTGTGTCTTTGTGAGCGCCATTACAGAAAGGCTGATTGCTGGAACGTCCGCAGCTACACCAATAATAAGTACCGGGTTTGAGTTGTATCACGATCGGCTTTTTGTCTGCGATTACAGGTTGATTTGCTGAATCCATTGTGTTTTCCTTATTATTTAGCGATCGAATTTTAGGTTGTGTTTTGTAGCGGGTTAACTGACATTGGAATCAGTCCAGTGTTTTGCAAGGCGACAATTTGCCAGTTGGTTTCTTGGCGAGCGGCGATCGCCGTCCAAACTCCTGTATTTTGTAATATGTGGTTTCCATCAGGGCTTTTCTGCCCAGTGATTTCCCAAGTACAATGGAGGATAGCAACATCAGGTTTGAGAAACTTGATTTGAGTATCGGTAATCTTCAGATAACTATCGCTCAAAAATGTGGAAAAAACTTGTGCGTGTCCTTTTTCGATCGCACTTCGCCCTTTCATCCACAGACCCATTACGTTCACGAAATCGCCGTCTTCCGCAAACAATGCTGCATAGGATTTTGCATCATGAACATTCCAAGCGTCTACAAATTTTGTCATGATAGCTTGGACGGCAGTTTCATCTGAAAAGATTGTGCTTGAAGTTGACATCTTTACCTCTCCAATAGTTTAATTTGAGTGCGGCGATCGACACGAACGAAGAGTGATTTATCTGGAGTATAGTGTGCTGTTCATAGCTGAATCTTGTCAGGCAAAGCCAATTTTGACATGAGTTAACTGTAGGAAATTTTGCTCGAAAACAATAGACAATTCTTGCGCTTTTTTGGTAATTCTTGCTATTGATTTCGTATTTGCTTGGGAGTGAGTCCTGTAAGCCTTTTGAGATAACGATTCAGTCGGCTTTGGTCGCAAAATCCCACGGCTAGAGCAACTTCTGAAATACTTAGCTTGTTTTGATGCAATAGTTCTTTTGCCCGTTCTACTCGTTGTCGAATCAGATATTGATGTGGTGATAGACCTGTTGATTGTTTAAATAACCGACAGAAGTGATACTGGCTCATATCGATTTCTTGCGCGATTTTAGCTAACGATATATTTTCGCTGAGACGATCGTGCATATAAGCTATAGCCTGATGCAACTTGCGTTTGGATAAACCTTCTGAATAACTTCGTAGTTCATCGTTGCAACTTGAGTAGTTTTGCAACAGATGAGTTGATAGCAAAGTTATAGCCGACTCAACATACAAGCGATTGTTGACAGCATTGGTTTCTAATTGAGTTTTGAGTGCCAATACTATTTGGTAAACTAGCGGATCGGGTTTGGCAAAATGTCCGACGAGTTCAACATGAGTTCGTTCCATCGATTCATAGGCAATCTGAGCGAAATAACTAGGCTCAAGCATCAGTAAAGTAACTTCGCTTTCTTGATTCCATCTCGATTGATGTAAAGTTTCGGCTGGCACGATCGCAATATTTCCCTCTACAATCTGCTCGATTTGCCTATGCCCATTTAAAATCCGCTCAACCTGGGTTTTGGCGTGATGGATAATTACTGTATGTTGAGGATTACAATGTTCGGGAATTTCCCAAGCAGGTTGCCGATGGTGTTCGAGCAAAATGTTATCCCATTCTGCTGTATGACTCGAAAGAAGGGGAGCGCGCAGAGTAACTTCTGTAAGATCTTCAGTGGAATCGGCACCAGCAGATTGTTTATGCGACATGGCTTTTTTGAAGATTTCTCCGATAAAAAAAATCTAGCAATAGTGTTTAGCACAAGACTTCAAAAGTCTTGGATTAACTTACACTTGTTATGCTAGATCTTTATTGAAAATGTTGATTGATTTAATTATGCAGATTCTAACCTGGGGAAAGAAGTGGGATGAACGAGTAATTTAGTAGTTGAATATTTCTCAACCATGTCGCGGGTAATCGTACAGTGACGGATTTCTTTATTAGAGGGCAACTCGTACATCATATCCAACATTAACTCTTCCACAATACCGCGCAAAGCCCTAGCACCCGTTTTGCGTCTAAAAGCTTCTTGCGCGATCGCTTTTACGGCATCGGATTCAAAACGCAACTGCACGCTATCAATACTCAACAACTTTTGATATTGCTTGACAAGGGCATTACGCGGTTGTGTCAAGATATCTACCAAAGCTGCCTCGTCTAAAGGCTCTAAAACAGCCGTTATCGGTAGGCGACCCAAAAATTCTGGAATGATGCCAAACTTAACGAGATCGTCGGTTTCTAAATATTCCAACATATCTGCATTACGATTGTTTGTCGGTGCATCTCCTGTAGCACGCACAAATCCCATCGATTTTTTGCCAACTCTTTGAGCGACAATCTTATCCAACCCAACAAACGCACCACCGCAAATAAATAAAATATTGCTAGTATCAAACTGAATCAATTCTTCGCCTGGATGTTTGCGTCCGCCTTGGGGGGGAATATGGGCGATCGTACCTTCAATAATTTTGAGGAGTGCTTGCTGTACGCCTTCCCCCGAAACATCGCGGGTAATCGACGTATTTTCGCTTTTACGGGTGATTTTATCAATTTCATCGATGTAGATAATGCCACCTTGCGCTGCTTTTACATCCATATCAGCCACTTGCAGCAAGCGTAAGAGAATGCTTTCTACATCTTCGCCGACATAACCCGCTTCGGTAAGACTGGTGGCATCAGCAACCGCAAAAGGCACATCCAACATCGTCGCGAGGGTTTGAGCGAGTAAAGTTTTACCGCTACCCGTCGGCCCGATGAGGAGAATATTAGATTTTTGAAGTTCTACAGAATCATCCTTTTTATCTTGACTTAAACCCATCCCAAGACGCTTGTAGTGATTATAGACGGCGACTGAGAGGACTTTTTTCGCTTTTTCTTGACCGATGACGTATTCATCTAAACGAGCTTTAATTTCTTTTGGTTTCGGCAAATCATTGAAAGAGAAAGAATTAGAATTTGCTTGTTGTAGAGAAGAGGGCAATTTATCTGAAAGTGGCGACCCTTTAGTTGGCGTGTCAGCGATAATTTCGTTACACAATTCAACGCATTCATCACAGATATAGACTCCCGTCCCAGCAACAATTTTATTTGCCTGTTCTTGCGATCGATTACAAAACGAACATTTAACTTGAGAATTGTACATAGTATTTATCTATCCAAAAATGATTAAAAAAAAGAATTTAGGAAATCTGTAGACCAGAGTTTATGCACCCTTTAACAGCGACCAGAAAAGTTCTTCTGGTCGCTGAGCAAGGAGTAAGAGAAAAAACAATTAATAAAATATACTTTCCTTTCTCGTTTCCTGATTTCCTCGATCACGCAGCTTGTTTTTGAATCGAGCGCTCGGTTTTGGGTTGACCGAGAAGTTTAACGATCGCATCCAATAACTCATCTTCAATAGAAGGTTTGATAAAGTAGGCAGTAGCTCCTATCTGCAAAGCGATTTTGCGGTGTTTTTCGTTACTGCGAGAACTAAAAACGAAGACGGGAATTTTAGCCAGTTTCGCATCGTGACGGCGATGACTGAGGAATTCAAAGCCATTCATTTGTGGCATATCAATATCGCTAACGACTAATTTAATTTGAGGATTGGATTTTAAAATCGCGATCGCTTCCCAGCCATCCTGTGCTTTGAGGACGCGATAACCAGCTTGCTGCAAAACTAAAGTTAAGGTTTCTCGGATAGTAATGGAGTCATCAACTACTAAGATCGTCGGTGCGGTATTAGCAGTAAGAGAAACGGTTTTTGTCATTCCGTTAGCGAGACTATAATCAATCAAAGCAGCCCCATCAATAACGGGAATCAAGCTACCATCGCCCCAAATCGTACACCCATAAAGGTAACTCGGAGGCGCGATCGCACCTTTAAAAGGTTTAATCGCTAAATCTCGTTCCGAACCAAGACGCTCGATTTCGAGGGCAACAAATCCGCGCTCTGTACGCAGCACCAGCAAGGGAGAAGCGCCATTTTCGGGAGCAGAAGCCGCCAACAGAGATGGACTGATCGGATTCTCAGGTAAAAGGCGATTGTAGCCCAAAAGCTCGTTAATTTGATATACCGGAATTAAATTTTCTTGCCAATCTAAATAGCGATCCCCGTCTGATTCTTTGAGTTGATAAGCTTTGGGAGAGACGATTTCCTCAATACTATCGGCAGGAACGGCTAGGGCAGTGGATCGAGCAAAACAAATCAGTAATTTAGCAATGGTTAGGGTTAGGGGAAAGCGCAGTGTAAAGGTGGTTCCTTCTCCTGGGGAAGTGGCAACCGAAACTGTTCCTTTGAGCGATCGCACTTGAGCGCGAACGACATCTAATCCTACTCCTCGTCCTGAAAGTTCGTTAGCTTGCGGGGCAGTAGAAAATCCTGGCTCGAAAATGAGATCGATTACTTGCTCATCTGACATCTGCGCGATCGCTGCGGCACTCAACAAGCCTTTTTCTAGAGCTTTTTGTCGAATACTTTCTAAATTAAGCCCCCGTCCGTCATCTTTAATTTCAATCAGGGTTTGATTGCCTTGATGACGAGCGCGAATTTCAATTTGTCCTTTTGCTGGTTTTCCTTGTTGAATGCGACTTTCTGACGGTTCGATTCCGTGATCGAAGGCATTGCGAAGGAGATGAAGTAGAGGATCGTAGATTTTTTCGAGGATGCCTTTGTCAACTAAAACCCCCGTCCCGTTGATTTTGAGATCGACGGGTTTTTGGTATTTAACCGATAGATCGTGCAAAGTTCGCGGAAAACGATTGAGAACATCGCCAATTGGCAACATTCGCGCCCATCTTATCTCGTCGTTAAGAGAAGTAATTTTTTTGCGGTTTTGGTTGAGGGTTTGATGAGACTGTCGGGCAACTAACGTAATATCCTCAACCGCTTCCTCAACTTGCATCATCTCTTCTAAGACGTTTTGAAAGAGTGCGAGGCTATCGAGTTCGAGGGATGTTTGTTCTAATTCCTGCAATTTTCCCGTCGCATCGCGAAATCGGCTTAAACGCTGTCTTAATTCGCGCACGATTTTTTGAAGTTGTTCGTTTTGCAGGCATAAACCGTTGCGATCGATGGCGAGTTCTCCTATCAGATTATTCATCCGATCTAAGCGGTTTAAATCTACTTTTATGGAAATTGCAGGAGGCGCGGCTTCATTTTTCTTGTTTTGGGAAGGAAAGGGAACAATGGTAGCAATTTTTTGTTGAGGAGGATCGGATCGCAATGAGTTCGGATCGATCGCAAAAGATTCAATAGGTGGCGTAGTATCGGATTCGGAAGTGTTTTTAGGCGTATTAAAAAGATCTTCTAAGGAAACCGCTTCTTCGATAGCTTGCTCTTGAGGCGCAGCTTGTGCGAGGGCAACTAACGCCGCCGAAGGACTGCCACCCTGAGCGCGATCGCCTTCTAAAACTGCCGTGCGACCTGCTTGAAAGTCAGTTATCGCTAATTGAATAATGGCTAGGGCGCGGTCGGGATGGACGTTTAGGGCAGCTAGAGAGGTTTGCGCGATCGCTTCAAATCCTGGCAAATCGAGCATCTGAGCAAATCCAGCAAAGACTTCTGCCTGCGCCCGCAATTCCCCAGCAACTTCATAATTTTGCGGGTTGGAAAGTACGTCAGCAAGACGCGCGAGTCCCTGTGCCACATCGATCTCAAAAATGGAAGCAACTAGATCGACTCCCAAATCAGACGTACTGGGAAGATGATTATTCATCTCCTTGAGTGCATTTCCTAACCGTTGCTCGATTTGGGTTAAAACGCGATCGGCAGAGGACAAAGCTGCGTCAGCGTCAAAATCTCCATTGGCAATCTGTTCTAGCAGTGGGGTTTTAAGGCAGTCATAAGCTTGCAAGAGCCAATTTTGTAATTCGGAGTCAATTTCTACCGTTTCGTCATAAAAAGCTTTAAAAATATCTTCTAAGCGATGCGCTAGCGTAGCTATGGCTTCTAACCCAACGCTAGCGGCTCCTCCTTTGAGAGAATGAGCGGCACGCATGATTTCATGAATCATTGCCGGAGTTCGTTCTTGTTGGAGAGTAAGCAAGCCAGATTCAATAATTAATAGTAATTCGGGTGCTTCTCCGATAAAAAATTGATAAGCTGTATTGCGAACTGCCAAATTTTTCATAAGCTCAAAGGGGACTAGTGACTGGGATATTTTTGATTGGGAATGTGGATTTTAATTCGTAATTCGTAATTCAAGAGTGTGGGGAGTAGGAGAATTTACTACTGAACTCCTGAACTACTAATTTTCATAATTCATAATTCCCCCATGTTCCTAATTAACCTTAAATTGACTAACTTGCTCTTGTAATTCTTTAGCAAGGGAGAGTAAATCTTTATAAGAGGTCGAAACTTGGTTCATTTCGTTAGAAGTCGTTTGAGACATTCTGGCAACCTTTTCCATCGTATAAGAGACAATTTTTGAATCTTCAGATTGGGCGACGGTAACTTTGGCGATCGCAGCAATCAGTTCGTCGAGTTGGTTACTGACTTCTTTAATCTGATTTAAACTGGTTCGGGTTTCGTCTACTAATCCGCTTCCGGCGATCGCTTGTTCGGTTCCTTCTTCCATCGCTGCTACAACTTCTTTGGTTTCTCGTTGAATGGCGGCAACGATCTTTTCAATTTCCCCCGTCGCTTCTGCCGATTGTTGAGCCAGTATCCGTACTTCTTCGGCAACGATCGCAAAACCTCGTCCTTCTTCTCCCGCCCGTGCCGCTTCAATAGAAGCATTGAGAGCAAGTAAATTAGTCTGGGAGGCAAAATTACTAATCAAACTAATGACTTTGGAAATTTCTTGCGAAGATTCGCCTAATTTCTTGACTTTTTTAGCAGTTTGTGCAGTGGTTTGTTGGATTGCCATCATCCCATCAACGGTACGATTCATGGCATTATCGCCCGTCTCGACTGCCTTAGACGCATGGCGGACGGCGGTTTCGGCTTGTTCGATGCTACTCGCGACGGCGAAAATCGAATCAGTCATTGTTTGAATGCGTTTTAAGGCGGCGGCGGTTTCTTCTGACTGTTGTTCGGCTCCTTCGGTCAGTGCTTGTGCGATCGCTTCGTTTTGGTTGGTAGTAATAGCGACTTGTTGAGCAGCAACTTTCACTTGTTTGACGATTTTACACAGATTCTCAACGGTAGAGTTATAGGAGTCAGCCAGGGTTCCTATTTCATCGTCGGTAACTTTAGCACGAATGGTTAAATCGCCTTTCCCAATTGGCTCGACTTCCATTAATAAACCCAGTGCCCGTCTTTGCAGTTGTTCTTTAGCAACTTTTTGAGCTTCAAGAAGGCTAGCGCGATCGAGAGCAAGTCCGACTTGAATGGCAATTTGAGCGAAAAAGTCTATTTCAACATTATCCCAGTTACGAGGTTCTAAACACTGGTGAGCGATCAACAAACCGATCAATTCGCCACCAACATTAAGGGGAGCCACTAAATTTGCCTTGACATTAAATGCGGCCATTTGCTGAATATGGCAATCGCTCAAACCCGATTTGTAAATATCATTAATTGCTCGAACGCGACCTTGTTTGTATTGTTCGACAGTATGTTCGGCAAAGCAGGGATCGACGAGTTCCGTACCCAGGATGCGAGGGCAGTTATCGGCAACTGCTTCAGATATAATTCTGCCTTTCCAATATTTATCGAAACGATAGATAATTACTCGGTCGGTCTTGAGAACCTTCTGAAGTTCGGTAACGGCAGTAGTCAAAATCGCACTGCGATCGAGCGTTCCGGCAATTTTAACGGTAATTTCTTTAAAAAAGTGCGAACGTCGAGCTTCGACTGTCGTTTTTTCGAGATAACCGTCTAATTTGCGTGCCATGTGGTTAATGTTGGAACCTAGCACGGTAAATTCATCTTCTCCAGTTATTTCTAGACGGGTTTTCAAATTTCCCTGACCCATTTTGTAGACTGCGCTAGCCGCTGCTAAAATTGGTTTTGTCAATCGATCCGCAAGCATAACTGCGATCGCACCCACTAACACAGTGGCTGTTGCCGTTCCCAAGAATAGAATCCAGCGTCCTTTGGATAAAGGCGATAAAACATCTTCAAGCGGTCGAGAAAGCGCTAAATTCCAGCCAGTATCTCGCAAACCATTAAGACCTTCAATTGGCGCAACGCTGACCAAAACCTTTTCTGCATCGTTATTATCCCAGAGAGCTTCGCTCTTAACTGGAGTTTGGTTATCCCCAGGCTGCCTTGTTGCTAACTGCTCTTTAACTTTTACTTCTAGTTGCGTCAAGCCATAAAAGTCGCCCTCAGCCGATTGTCCTACCCATTCCGGTTCGTCGGCAGCAAAAACAATCCCATCAGCGCCGATCAGCCGATACTCTATTCCTTGTTGGTCGAGATAAGCAAATTTATTCTCTAAATAAGTTAATGGCATACGCAGGCGAACGACTCCTAATGCCTTCCCCGTGCCAAACTCTTTGATGGGTGCAGCTACTTCCAAGCTATTCGTGTTTGAGGAGAGGGTAATTTTGGGTTCGCTAGCTGCTAGATCTTTCGATGCGATCGCGCCTGAAAATATTCTCGATTGCTATAGTTATTGTCAGGGTTGACTGGATTGGGTGATTTTGATTGATACAGGACGTTTCCTTGCACGTCGAAAACGACGATGCTGTCATACCGTTCGTTGTGAGAATCTATCCAACCGTCGAGTAGCTGTATTTTCTGCTTGAGCGTCGCTTTGCTGCTGAGTTCGAGATCGGCTAATATAGGAGAACTGGCAATAGTTTCGACATCTTCTATGAGTCCGTCGGCTATCTCTCCAATCCGACGCTCGACTCCAAGAGCGCGGTTTTCGTGCTGAGCAATTATGTGCGTTTCTAAAGAACGACTCATGACAAGATGAGCCAGACTGCCGACTGTGACGATAGGAACGGTAGTAAGCGCGATCGCCAATGCCATCGATTTATGCCGCAGACTCAATGATTTCCACTGTTTTGCTAACTGCTGCCGATACTGAAGGATCTCAGGTAATAACGCTTTTAACTCCTGCCAGTTTTCTAGGGATAGTTTTCTCAATCCAGACCATTTATTTTCCGGTTGGGGTTTTCTCAACTCAAACGGCTTATCTTTTCTTACTTGTAGTTCGGTTGGTGCGGGTTTAACACAAAGGCTATCGATTGCTGCAATTCTCGCTTTGACTTGCTTGGTTTGAGAAACAACACTTTTTTTGTTGTCATCTTTAGGAGATTTGGATTGAGAAAATGTATGAGTCATTGATAAAACCTTGGAATGGGGAACGTCCTTCGGAGGACAAGGAAGACAAGGGGACGAGGAAAACAAGGAGACAAGAGGGAATATTTACTATTTTTCTCTTAAACTACTGACCTACTGAACTTCTGAACTACTTAATTAAGCTGCGATCGCGGCTAAAATTGCATTACCATCAAAGGCGACTAATGATTCGGATTCGGGTTCGGATTTTATCCAACATCCGCGTACAAACGGGATTAGTTTGGGGTTGATAGAATTTGAGGGTGATTCAAGATAATGGGGATGGCACCATTCGATATCATCTATGCGATCGACCACAAGCCCAATTTCTTGGGTGCTATTATCGAAAGCAAGCTGCAAAACCATCGCTCTATAATTAGAAGTTTTAAAATTCGGCTTTGATAAAGAAGTCAGTCCGACTAGATGACCTAAATCTACCATCCAAAGAATTTCGCCTCGCCAGTTATAGACTCCCATCATCGAGGGGTTCATGTGGGGAATCGGTAGAATTTGATTGACAGGAATAGTTAGCACTTCAGTTAGCTGAGAAAGCGACAGCATTCCTGTGGTATCGGGTTCGAGATAAAATTTTAAAAACTGTTCTTCTGGAATGGGAGCGGAAAAGTCATTTAATGAGGTCAAGCGATTTGAATTAATCACAATAGTAGTGTCCATTGCGGCACGTCCTGGGGGGTCAGATTTATTTTCCAATCAGTTGTCTGACAGTGTGGACGAATTCATCGGCAATAACAGGCTTAGATAAATAAGCATCGGCTCCCTGTTTTAACCCCCAAAATTTGTCGAGATCGCTGCCTTTCGTAGAGCAAAGGACGATAGGAATTTGTCGAGTAATGGGGTTAGATTTAACTTCGCGACACATTTCAAATCCGCTTCGACCTGGCAAGATAACATCTAAGATGATAATATCGGGCTGATTGCTGTTAATTTTGGCGATCGCATCTTCTGCGCTATTGGCGATTGAAACTCGAAAGCCCTTATCTTGCAAATATTCGGTGAGGATTTGTTGTTCTGTTAAAGAGTCTTCAACAATTAAGGCAGTATTCATGAGCAGTTACCTCAATAAGTAAAAAGTTAATAACAAAGAGCCAAATTTTAATCGCATTTATCCGCTAAATACACTAAAGATTTAAAGCGAAGTTCGACTAATTGATCGTAGAGGGGATTGAGCTTACATAAAGGGGGAATGTGAACGAGAGTGCGATCGCCAAGTTTGATTTCTCGCTCGAAAGGACAACTAGCTGGGATTAACTTACACAAAAATTGAGCCATCCGATAACTATGAATTTCGATAGATTCGAGTTTATGACGTATCGTTTGTAAGGGGCTGTGAGTTAAGACGTACATAATCAAAGTCTCCATGAGTTGAAGTCGAAAGTTTGAACACAAGGCAGAAGAGATGGGGAATAAATTTATATACCGACGAAACTACTTTCTTATGCAGCTTTATTGTTTCCAGAAGCGAGGAGTTTTTGGGTCGGCATTTTAGTAAAAGTGCAGTGCTTGAGATGTTTGGCAACTGTACCCAAAACTAACTCAGGATCTACTTTTGCTTTGCTTAAGAAATCTGTCGAACCGACGATTTTTGCCCGAACGCGATCGATTACGCCATCATTCCCTGTCAGAATAACAATTGGGGTACCGCAAAAAGCATCGAGTCG
This sequence comes from Candidatus Altimarinota bacterium, assembly GCA_012031035.1. Lineage (GTDB taxonomy): Bacteria > Cyanobacteriota > Cyanobacteriia > Cyanobacteriales > Microcystaceae > Hydrococcus. Next base: position 11,751 of record JAAUUT010000043.1, read on the forward strand.
GCGTAACTTCTCGCACAGTTCGTAGCCGTTAGTATGAGGCATCATCAGATCGAGAAAGATTAAATCTGGCTTAAGTCCCAGTAACATTCCCACGGCTCTTAGTGGGTCGTTTAAGCCAACAAATCGATAACCCGATGCCGTTATAATTTCTTTCATCACTGCACAGATAGTCGGGCTATCATCTACGCAGGCAATTAAAGGCGTATGAAAAGCGGGTGTTGTTGTTGCTTGAAATACTGGTGCAGGCAAATCGGGAACGTGAGATAATTCTACTAACCCCGATTGAATGTAAGCTAAGAACGAACGAGTTACCGTCAGTACGTCCCGCTTCATTTGCATTGCCAAATCGCGCAAAGTCTGCTGTCCGTCTATTAATTGTGAAAGCGTTTGGTAAATAGGTGCAGAAATACTTTGTTGTAATTGGTCGGGATTTTTGATAACGGGAGCTTTATTAGGAGAATAGCGCGAAAGTTTAGCATGATGCCAAGAAAGCCATTGACGTTCAGTTTCTGCGATCGCTTGTTGTGCGTCAACTAATACTAAACTGCCATTTAATAACTGTTCTTGCTTTAATTCGTAAGTAATTCCCATTGCCTGAGTCACATCGAAAAGCATCTCGATAACAGTTACCCAAACAATCTTAATGGCTTGTTCTCTAGTAATCTTTTGCTGTGTCACCCACGAATGTAAGAGTTGATATTGCCAACAGATATTAAAATTCTCGGCAGAAATACCAGCTATTTCATCATGTAGGGCTGAAACTTCAGAAGACATCTGAGGTAAATAAGTAGTTAGATTTCGATTCCAGCGTCTGACTGGATGAATTCCACCCGTAGCATAGACGAGATGACCTAAGTAAAGATGAAAAATCCACTTTTGTCCTTTTAGCCCCGTCAGTACGAGTTGACCGCTAAATCGAAGCTGCTTAAGAGTCTCAAATAATTCAGATTGTTCTGAAGCAGTAAACTCGTTAATAAATGTATTAACCGAGTTTTTAAAAAGCTAGTATTCATTGCGCTGCTCTAAAATCTGTTATGTGCGTTTACTACTAAGAGGCGTTATGCCACTAGTCGAAGAGAAGGTTGACGAAGAGAAGGCTGATGCTGTTTGTGTTGTTGAAACTGTCCGTTATAGGGCAAGCTAGAAGCTGCTGCTTGGTTAGTAATTATTGCTCCAGGCGGGACATATCTGCGATCGCCAATTTGTACTGCTGTAGCTCCTATCGACCAACTCGTTTGTTTGTTGGGAAGCTTTTCAATTACTCTTAATTGCACAGTTGCCATATAAATCTCCGTTAGTGGGTGTAGGGGGTGGGATGTGGGGAAGATACAAGGAGGACAAGGAAGAATATTGTACAGACGCGATAGATCGCGTCTCTACTAAACTACTGAATTAAGCGGCTTTGCGTTCGCGATTAAACTGCTGTTGTCCGTAACCCGTAGCTAGTTGCGTATTAACATGCACTACCGCAGAATTCAGACGACGCAATGGATATTCCGCCGTGATGAAGGGTAAGTTATCGGCTTGTTCTTGCGTGGTGATTATCGCTCCTGCTGGTACATATCTCCCATCGCTGACAGACACTCCCATCACTAGCGCTTTGGGTTCGAGAACGCAGTTTTTTCCGACCGTAGCTTTAAAGACTAATGCTTGCATTCCGATGAAGCTTTCTTCTCCGATGCTCGCTGGCCCATGCACTTGACATTGATGGGCTAAAGACACTCGATTGGCAATGTGTACTCCGTAATATTCTCCCTCTACTTCCACCACGGCTTCTCTGACCAGTTGTCCTTCTACTTCGGTTTCGAGGGCATGGAGAACCACGCAATCTTGTATGTTCACTTCATCGCCAACCCAAATTGGCTGTCCTTCGTCTCCCCGAACTGAGGCGGCGGGAGCTACCATGACTTTTTTGCCAAGATGAACGTTCCCAATTACCGCAGCCAGGGGATGAATGTATGCACTCCAGTGGATGTCGGGGCTGGTTTCCTGTGGGTTGAAGGTCGCGCGGACGTTAGAATGAATGTTGTTCATGAGCTTGAAGTCGTTAGCTTTTTGCTTGTTGTTACTAGTAAATCAAGCTCGCGTAACAAACTTGGGACGTTATTGTGACATTCTTGGGACAATTAAATTTCTAGTGAAAATCGATAACTTGACGGAGTAACTGAGTCATTTTTTGCTCGATCGCAGCTAAGTGAAAACGTTCTATAGCTTGTTTCTGTGCCTGTTGAGCAATGTTTTTTGCCAACATCGGATTATGATAGCAAATCGCGATCGCATCGGCTAATTCTTCGATATTTTCAGGTTCGACAAGCCATCCAGTTTTTCCTGATTCAATTAATTCAAGCGCGCCTCCTGCTGCGGCTGCAACTACAGGTCGTCCGCATAGCATTGCTTCCACAATTACTCTTCCAAAAGGTTCGGGAGCAATTGATGTATGCACAATTAGATCGCATACTGCCATTAATGGTGCTACCTCACCCCGAAAGCCAAAAAACTGAACTCGCTTTGAAAGTCCCAATTCCACTACTTTTTGATGAAGTTGTTCGACGTATTGCTTTTCGCCAAAAAGTGCATCGCCTACTAAAATAGCGGTTACTTCATCGGGACAGTGAGTTAGTGCTTCGAGCAAAATATGTTGCCCTTTCCACGGAGATAAACGGCTAAAATGACCGACGACAAACCGTCTTTCTAATCCGAGATGTTGTTTCGTTTGTGGCGAGTTTTGTATCTGGATATGGTAGATGGCAGGGTCAAAGCCGTTATGGACGACTTCTGTAAGTTCGGGTCGTCCTCCTGCTTCGATAAAAGCTGTTTGGGTAGCTTTAGAATTGGCGATAACTAAAGAAGCAAAGCGATTCGCTAAAGTAACAGCAAGACGACGATTGGCTGTGCTAAAGTGTTCGGCAGATAAAATGTCATGTAAATGATAAACTAATGGACGACGAGCCACTAAGGATGCGATCGCGCCAATGACTAATGCTTTTTGCGTATTCGCATAAATTAGGTCATATTCCCAAGCAATCTCGGCTACTTTGGCAACCATCGGAGTGAAAACACCAATGCTCCCGATCCCCTGCATGAGGCTACTTTGTTTGCGAACTCGTATCGACCGATTAGCAAGGACTCGAACTGGAATTTTTTTTTCTTCTAATAATTTTCTAAAAGGGCCATCGGCAAATAAACAAATTAAACAATTATCTCGAAATGGTCTAGCAATATCGACTAAACATAGTTCAGCACCACCAATTTGACCGCTTTGATCTAAAAATAAGATTTTCATGGAAAATTCTTCTGATAAAAGATAAAGCCAAAAAAATTGAACTACGCAAGAAAAAACGATCCCCCATGAGATTCACTCAATGTTTTTGGGCGATCGCTTTTTTAGGCAGCACATCACAACTTTTTTTAATTATTTAAATTGTTTGAAGCTTAAATTTAATTGATTAAGCGATCGCGTGAGAAAACTGATAGGAATCTGTCGATTGAGATCGACATGATAGACAGTTTTTGGTTCTATCCTTCCTTCAATTAAAAAAATTACTAATAAAAACCCAAAAAAAGCTAGGGTCGATTGTAAAAAAACTACAAATTCGGGTTGTTTGTGCATTGGTTGCATAAAAACACCTCCTAAAAATAATAATTGATAGTGTCTAATTACACGGCTTTTAAATTAGGAAAAAACGCGATCGCGTTTACTCGTCTGCTTCCCTATTGCAAGATTACTCAACTAAATGGGACAAACTCGGAACAATTTAAAAACTTTTTTACTTCAACAATATTTCTCGAACTTTCTGCACAATTGTCGTCCAGTTATAGTTAGCGGCTACATAATTTCGACAATCAGCACGAGAAGGCATTAAAATTTCTTTCGTTAGTACCGCTTCTAAATGAGTTGCGATCGCACCTTCATCCGCCGACTTAGTAATTAGTTGGGGAGAAAATTGCCCTAAAATCTCTGGCATTCCTCCCACTGGCGTACACAAAGCTGGAGTTCCACAAGCTAAGGATTCTAAAATAACTAATCCAAAACCTTCTAGAGATTGACTGGGAATAACCGTTAAATCGGCAGCTTGATAAGCAATAGGTAACAATTCATCGGGTAAAAAACCGAGAAATTTGACGTGGTTATTCAGTCCTAATTCTGTCGCTTGTTGTTCTAATTCTTTTTTTAACGTCCCTTTACCGGCAATTAATAGCAAAACATCGGGGAATTCTCGATTTTACTTTAGCTAAAGCACTCAACAGAACATCGATTCCCATGCGACGAACAAGGCGGCGAGGGGTAAATAAAATGAGGCGATTTTGCTTCCACTGGAGTAGTTCGCGAGCAGCAAAACGAGATAAATTAGGATGAAAGCGATCGCAATCGACTCCGCCAGGAACGATATATATTTTGTCCCAAGGAACTTCATAATATTTATGTAAAATTGTCCCAAAAGCGTTGCTTAAAACTATAAAGCGATCGCAACGGCGATAAACTTTTCTTTCTACCCAATCTTTTATTGATGTGTTTAGTTTATTAGTTCCTTCGCTTTCCATTGCCCAAGGCCCATGAAAAGTAAAAGTAATAGGCACATCAGCAGGAAAACTCGGTAATAAAGGTAAGCTGTAAAGAGAAAAATGCAAATTAATTGCATCTGGTTTCGATATTTGTCTTTTAAAAGTTAGTTTGAGTTAAAAAAAGTCTTTGCCAAAGAGGATAATTGGGTTCGGCTAAATTAGTTAATTGTACAGGATAATTAGATGATGTTTGGGGTAGACCAACTCCACACAATTCAACGCGATCGCTGCTGCTACCAGATAATGAGTCAGTTCGTAAACATAGCGATCGAGTCCTCCTGGTAGATTAGGAAACCAGCTATTACCAAGGCAGAGAATGGACTTAGTGGCTAGATTGGAATCTTTCATATCTTAATTTTCAACAGAGGAAAGGATACAAATATTTTCATATTTTAGTTTTTTATTTAAGGTTTAATTATAAAAAAGTAATTGTGACAAGAAAGTCACTTTTATTGTTTTCTAGTAAACTTGGATAGAGATAAAAGTTATAACTTTTATCAAAAAAATACAGTTTGATAGTTAAGACGGAAAACGAACAAAAAACATCCAAAATAATTGTCACAAAATCGTCACTTTTTTTGTCTAAAGTTGGAAACAATAATCCGACCCTCTGAGAAAATTAACGTATTTTCATCATTTTGGACTTTTTTGATGTTTCTAAATCCCTAATTTTGTCAAGAAATTCTGTCTTAAACATTAGGAGAAAATAATTATGGCAATTATTTCTGGTAGTCCAACCTCTGGCAACGATCGCATTTATGCTGATGATGCCAATGATATCATTGACGCTTTAGCTGGTAATGACAGCGTTGGAGGTGGTGGCGGCAATGACCTAATTTATGGCAGTGAAGGCGATGACAAGCTCGATGGAGGAAACGGCAATGATACGCTTGATGGTGGATTAGGCAATGATACGCTTTCTGGCGGGGCGGGTAACGATCTACTCAGAGGGGGTTCTGGTATTGATTTACTGGATGTTGATACCGCAGGAAATTATACCCTAACCAACACCCAATGAATTGGAGAAGGCATTGATACTTTAGATAGCATTGAGCGAGTTTTCATAGACATAAGAGATGATGGCAATAATTTCATCGATGCCTCTGCCTTTACTGTGGGAAAAGTTGTTCTCGATGCAGGCGGCGGTGGAAACGATACGCTTCTGGGTGGTGCTGGCGATGATGAGCTTAATGGTTGGTATGGTAATGACAGACTTGTAGGCAATGCAGGAAATGACAATCTCAGCGGTGGTAGGGATAATGACCTGCTTGATGGCGGTGCTGGTAATGATACATTCTTCGCTTATAGCGTTCTTTCCGGCGGAGCCAATGATTTAGATACTCTAACGGGTGGAACGGGAAAAGACTTTTTCTACATAGGAACTCAATACGGCACAGGTTATTCTGGGTCGGGCAGTGCAACTATTACTGACTTCTCCCTTGCCGAGAGCGATAAGATTATCCTTACTGGATCTGCAAGTTTTTATAACTTTAAACTGGAAAACTTTGGTGGTAGTAGTTCGCTGGATACCAGTATCTATAGTAGTCAGAATGACTTAATAGCCGTTGCTTTAGATGTCAATGTAATTGGTAATAATAACGCCTTCATCTTCGCTCAGGCTAATCCCGGTGGTTTGGGTTAAATGTACTTAATAGCTTTTTAGATGGGGATACAGACATAACAACGCGATCGCATCAACGCAGTTTTTGTAATTTTCAGTAAGGGAACACAAAAAATGGCTTACATAACTGGCGATAACAATGCCAACCAATTAATCGGCACTTCTAACGGAGACGATATTTACGCTTATGGTGGCAATGACTTTATCGATGGTCGGGAAGGTGATGACGAACTCGATGGAGGACTAGGCAACGATACTGTTATTGGTGGAGATGGCAATGATTTCCTCAGTGCTGGCGATGGTAGCGTTCTCGATCCTCCTGGCAATGATACCCTTTCTGGAGGTAATGGCGACGATAGCTTTTCCTCCTATGCTGGCAACGATACCATCGATGGCGGTGCGGGCAATGATTATGTAACTGTTTTGTTTGAGAATTCGAGTGCAAACATTACTTACACTGCCTTTGATGCCGCTACAGGAAGTGGCATAATTACTGATGGAGCGGGTCAGTCGCTAACTTACAGTAGTGTCGAAAGCTTTTATTTACGAGGCGGATCTGGCAACGACGACTTGCGTGGTGGTATTTTAAATGATTTTATTGAAGGAAAATTAGGCAACGATACCGTCACGGGAAATGCTGGCAACGATCGCGTCTACGGTAGCATTGGTAACGACTTAGTAGATGGCGGATCTGGCAACGATCTCCTCAGCGATGTTGGTGATGATACCCTCATTGGTGGGGCTGGCGACGATCGCATCGTTACAACTGGCGGGAGAGCGATCGCAGATGGGGGCGCAGGTAAAGATACTCTCTGGATTAGTTACAATAGTTCGACGAGCAATATTACTTACAGTGCCTTTGACCCTATTGCTAGCAGTGGAACCATTACCGATGGCGCAGGCAATTCAGTTACTTACAACAGCATTGGAAACTTTAATATCGCTGGTGGGTCTGGCAATGACGACCTGCGGGGTGTAAATGGCAACGATACGTTATTCGGTAGTAGAGGTAACGATATCCTTACCAGTAATGCTGGCAATGATGTCTTAGGCGGTAGTTATGGGTATGACAACCTTAACGGCGGGGATGGAAATGATACCCTCGACGGTGGCGGAAGGGTTTATCTTTTCTCATTAGCTCCCGAAATCGATACTCTTACAGGTGGTACTGGCAGCGATTATTTTCGCCTTGGCGGGTTTAATTCAGATGCAGGTCGTCCGAATCATTTTTACGACGATCGCGACAATAGCACTTCTGGTTTAGGAGAATATGCCTTAGTTAAAGATTTTAACTCGGCTGAAGACATTATTGCCTTATCCGCTTCAGGAAATTCGTCTATTCCCTCGGCAAGTCAATTTGTTCTGGGTTCTTCTCCCATATCTGGTCTATCGGGAACGGGAATTTACCTCAATAGTGATGGTGCTGCTGGTGTTGGTCGTACCGATGAGTTGCTTGCTGTCCTAGAGGGAGCAAGTAATTTGAGTTTAACAGCTAGTTATTTCAATTATGTTGTCGATCCTCCGACTCCTATTGGTGGTTAAAAAGACGAAAAGTGCGATCGCATTTTTCGTCAAAGGAAATGTTTTTGATGAGAAAGCGATCGCATCGAACGATTCGCTATATTGATTTTTATCTAGATTTTTAACAACAAAAATATGGGACAAACAAATTTACGAAAACTCCACCGCACGATAGCAAGGCGTATAATAAAAGCATTAACTCTGGATTGTTAATGACGCTACCTACCATTACTCAAGACACGCTCGATCTGTTTCCTGGGGATGAATTAATTCTGCGCTTTAGAACTTGGCAAGATTACGAAAATTTATTGGTACGCCGCCAAGATAAAGCAGGGTTAAGGATTCGATATAATGGCACAACTGGGGAAATCAGAATTATGTCGCCACTGCCAGAGCATGGTAAAAATGCAGATATGTTGGCAGATTTGGTGAAGGCATTACTTCGAGTGCGAGGAAAAGACTGGGAGGCATTTACACCAATTACTTTAAAACGAGCAAATCAACAGGGAGTAGAACCAGATTATTGTTTTTACATTGAAAATCGCGATCGCATTCTAGGAAAAGAAAGACTCGATCTCAACAACGATCCCCCTCCCGATTTAGTCATAGAAGTCGATTTGACTTCAATTACCAAAGCAGAAGATTATCAAGCGATCGCCACTCCCGAACTTTGGATTTACCGTCGAGATAATTTCTTAATTTATCAATTCAACGGACAACAGTATCAAGAATGCCAGACAAGTTATCATTTCCCAAACTCGGATGTTAAAAAACTAATTCCACAATACATCGAGCGAGGATGGCAGGTAGGATCGAGTTTAATGCTGCGTGAGTTTGAGCAGTTTTTAGCAGATTTGTAAGATAAAAAACTTGATAATGGCGATTTCGTTCCTTTTTTGTGGCGATCGCTCCAGGAGCGGGATTTAACGATACAGATCAACTAAATGAGTGTTTTACGCGGCTTTCTTGTCAAAAATATCGGCTAGTCCCTTAAATTGGCTACTCAACCAGTAGGCTTGATTCAATCGACGATTAAGCCGTTTGTTTCGTCTGCTGTTGGAGGAAGCTAAGCAGATTAGATTAGATAGTTCAACATTATTTTCAACGCTAGGAGTGTTGCTATCGAATTCAGTAGACTTATCCATTTTTGTGAATGAGAGCAAAATTTATATAGCAATTCTCATACTTATGAGGTACAGAGCTAGAGACGCGATATATCGCGTCTTTACGGGAGTTCAGTAATTCAATGTACCTTACTGATTTGAGAAACGCTATAACTTACACAAAAATAGTAAAACGGATCTTGGGACAAAATCGGGACAAAATTTTGATGACAAAAACTAAGAAGCGATCTTCACAGCTAAAGATCTGGATTTGTCACTTTTTTTAATTAATCTTAAATTTATCTTCTATTTTTTGAGTTAATGCCCTATGCTTTCGCAACTTGTTCGTCCGTTAGTTCATGCCCAAATTCGCCTTTTGGCTAACTCTGGAGTCACTCGCAAAACTTTAATTGAAATAATTGCTCAGTGGCTTGGCTATTTAGGGGTAAGGGCTGTGGTTACTAATTTAGAGAGTCGTTCTGACCAAATACAAGTTTCTTTAAGTGTTAGTAAACCAGAAGGTTGCGATCGCAACGATTGGCAGCAAATTATCTGCAATCTTAATAGGGGCGAACGGAATTCTTATCTATCTAATTCTTCAAGAGAGTTAGTTACCAGAAATTAACTCTCATCATTGTTCTGTGGCGATAATTCAAACAGTTTTTAGCAAATTTATTTTTAAAAATTTTACTTGTAGCGATTTTGTCCCAAGTTTGTCTCGATCGCTAGAATATACTGATTGCATGACACAGTTAATCGGAGCGATCGCACAATCTAAGAGCAATTCGCTCGAACGGCGATCGCTTTTTTGTTGCTATTCCTATTAAAGTCTTTTATGGGAAAATTTTATGCAAAGAGAGTGAGTGATGAATCGGCAAAACCAACAAGATATTTTTTTTAAAAACAAGAATTTACTCAAAGAAAAAATTCAAGAGAACAATAAAAAACAAAACTGGTTGAGAGAGCGTAATAGGAATAAATTTGCCTATTTTAAGATAATAACAATTTTCTTAAGCGTGTTTCTGACAATGTTGCTCTCAGCATGGTTAGTTGTAGAACAATCGGTTGCATCTAATCCCTTGGCACAAGAAGCAAAAGAGGGATTAATATTAGTGCGACAGGAATCTTCTCAAGAAGAAACAGCACCAGAAAAATCTTCTCAAGAAGAACAGCACCAGAAAAATCTTCTCAAGAAGAAGCAGCACCAGAAGAATCTTCTCAAGAAGAAGCAGCACCAGAAGAATCTTCTCAAGAAGAAACACCATCAGAAAAATCTCCTCAAGAAGAAGCACAACCCGAACAGAAATTGTCGTTAGAAGAGACGAGGAAATCTCTTGAAGAGGAAATTCATGAAAGATATGAAGAATGGGAGTCTCAAAGAACGGGGAGCGAAATCTCTCACAACCTTTCTGCGATCTCGACAATTATTATGACAGTGTTGATTGCCCTGTTAGGTACTGGACTAGTTGCACTTCCTCACCGAAGGTTAATTATTATCATTCTTGCTATTCTCACAGTTCTCATTCAATTTAATATCAACATATTTATGTTAGAAAAAAGTCTTGGAGGATACCAAATTTTGGAGGAACAAGGCTTGACTTTAAAAAATAAGTTGAAAACGGCAAGTACGGATGAAGAGTTAACAGAAGTTCGAGAACAGTTTCAAGAATTAGTCATAGAATCAATCAATATTGAATAAAAGCGCTCGCAATTATTTTGTTGACGAATCGAGTGCAAAGCTTTCTTGACTATAAATTTGTAGTGCTACGTCTTTAACCACTTCAAAAATTGCTTTGCGTTCTTCTATTGAAAGCGAGTCTCGTTGTGTTTTAAATATATCCGCACTATTTCTTTTAAAATCTTGAACGATATTTTTCTAGCTTGAGCAGAACGATTACCTTGAGTAAGTTTGAGAATTTTTTGTTCGACCGATACCGACCAAGGTAATTCTAAATTCTTGTAAAGACGCTTATACAATAAGACGGGATTTTCGCTTAATTCTTCGAGAGTTATTATTTGCCAGTCGGGGTATTTTTTGCTTTGTGCAAGCAATACTTTATGTACGACGCGCCAATAAGCCGCCGCACCCAATATTGGGTCAGACCAATCTTTTTCAAAAAAATCTGGTTCGTCAGAGAAATAATCTTCAATTAATTGCGATCGCCCGTTAATATCGTAAGGATTTAGCCACCAATTTACCCGTTTAAGGCTAGCAATTAAAGAGGTAGGATGTTTGATAACAATAACTGGTTTTACTCGAAAGTTAATATATAAGTATTCGGTTAACAAATTCGCGATCGGATCTTTAATAATTGCTGTTTGATGGAAAGGATTAGTTTTAGCCAGTCGCAAATAAAAAGGCCCTCGACTTCCGACAAGACTTTTAACAATTTTTCTAGACCAAGGATCGCTATCGGGATACCAACTTCTAAGCGTTAGATTGTAATTAAAAATAGTTTTGGTAAGGTGATGGTAATGCTGTATCTCCTCGATATTTAAACCCGGTCGCATATAGCAATACCAGCGATCGATCCCAGGCATTCCGCACAGAGGATTAAAAGGTTCGTGGATATAATCTACTGACAGAGGTAAACTCAATACTTTGCCTACAAAGGTCGTACCACTGCGAATAACTCCTGTAACAAATATCCAGTTCTCGATCTTATCGATGGCAATTTTCAACATCATTTTTGCAGAGATTAACAAGCAACTTAAAGTAAAAAAAACGATACTTGCAAACAATAGTTTATATAATGTTACAAAACTTAACTCAAATTCAATTGCTTATCTGACTTACATTTTCCTCTGTAAGTTTTGTATTTCTAACATTTAAAAAATGTTATACAAGCATTTTAATTTTAAAAGTTTTAAATTCTTAAAAGCAGAACTAATAAGTGTTTTTGAGGCAAAGGATATGCAAACTAGATGCGTAGCCTAAAATAGCACTTTTATTGATGCAATTCTAATTAAGCATTTATATGGTAAAAAAAGAGTGAGGATTTAATCTCACTTTTAAATACAAAATTTGTTTTTCAATATTATGGTAGCACTAGATTTTAGCCAATAAAATCTGTCGATTCGACTTTTTTTAAAGTTTGTCTCAAAGATTTCCTAATTTTTTAGCGATCGCTTCTTCCCCACTACTTTTGACTGCATCTACCAATCCTCGATTGAATTGCCCGATCGCTCTGATGTTCCCAACCAACCGCAAAATTTATTAGCATGAGCGTTAGAGTGATAAAAAATGAAATCTTTTGCTTGCTTTCTAGAAACGCTCGTCTTCCACACCTGGACGATTCAACTTATTTCAACTCTCCAACCAGAAGGTACTTGCTATCAGTTTTCTATTCACGAACGAGAAACCAATAAGCAGCAGTACTATAGTCAGAAGTGTTACGCAACGGAGGCAGAAGCTTATCTCGATGCCTATTTTGTCTGTCTCCGCGCTGTATTAGATCGGGAAAAATGTCCCGCCATAATTGTCGATTTGTCTACTCGCAAGATTTTATCGATCAATCTCCCCGCATTCTGCCTTTTGGGAATTGATGCGGTTGGCTTTGAAACCTACGAATTTACTTTCCAAGAGCAACTTCACGAGCAACTGTATCAGGAATTACAACAAACAGGCGAATCTTGCCAACCGATGGTGCTTAGAGATGCTGATGGAAAATTAATGGAAATTCAAATGAGCGCTCAAATCGTTGCAGAGTTCCCCAAATGGGCGATATTTCGGATAATGGTTAACTCTTAACGACGTTTTTCGAGAGGTCGTTCAATAGCAAATCCGTCTGTCCTGCATAGGTTCGATTATAATCAACTTCTGGTAATTGGCTTGCTCTCCATCGAATAACCCAACAACACAAATGGCTAAACCTTTCAAGATCCTCATAGCGAACCTCCCGATTTTGCTCGGCTCGTAAAAAAATATCGGCGAAAAGAGCAGGATCTATGTTGACTCGTTCTATTGCTTCAAGAGGATTACTTTTTTTTAGGGAAGCTCGTAGTAGCAAATGCAAGTTGTGTTTTTGATATTGGTTGAGAGTAGCATCCATCTGTTTTTTTATCTTAATGAGTGCGATTCCAATTCATCGATCGCAAATTAAATAGGTGAAAAGAATCGCTGTGTCAACTCTAGGTTTAAATGATGAATGTGAAATAAATTTAAGCTTTGCATTAAGTTAGATGAAAGCAAAATGAGAAGTTTTAATTCAAGCGATCGCCGTCTTAATCTATCTCTACCGTAAAAGCAAGTTGTCAAAAAAATGATAAGAAAGAGAGCCTTGCCCGAAAAATTCTTAACTCAAAAACTAAATATTAACATTCAGCCAACACTGAAGAAGTCTCACCCCAAAGAGCGTCAAAGAGTTTGTCTATCTTTCCGCTATAGGTTTGATGGGGGTCAACTTCTGGGAGTCGATCCCCTTGCCATTGAATAACCCAATGACACAAATGACTAATTTGTTCTAGTTCCTTGTCGCCAACTTTCCGATTTTTATCATCCCTCAAAAAAATATCTGCGAACAACTCAGGTTCTATCCCCATCTGTTCCATTGCTTCAAGGGGATCTTTCTGTTTAAGAGAGGCTCTCAGTAGCAGGTGTAAGTTGTGTTTTTGGCGATCGCTAAGATTATAATCTCTTCTGTCTTGAAGCTCGGATATCTTATCGATTTTTGACATGAAATAGTCACTTAATTGTTGTCTTTGTTCTGGGGAAAGTTTTGGCAGACAAGCCATAATTATCTTTAAGGGTTCTGTTGTGGCGATCGCGGACTGAGCATCATTGCCAAATAGAAAAAGAATCAGTTCTTCGTAAGTCCAATCTTTTAGCTGGGCAATGCGTTGGAGGTTTTTTTCGCTAGGAAGGCGAATTTGCTTTTCCCAATCTTGAATAGAGGTGTACGACGTTCCTAAACGTTTGGCGAATTGACGCTGAGTTTCGCTACCTCGTAACTCTCTCAATAATTCAGCTAAATGTTGTTTAACTAACGTATCTTCTGTTGCAATGATAAAAATCGCCATTATTGAGTTGCTTGTTACCTCTAACAAGCGAGAACTGTAACAAAAGTATTGTATCAGGTCTATTTTAGCAATCTTGTTTAACTAAGTTACGATCGCTATTGAAGAATTATTAACGTATTAGTAGGGTAATAAACAATATTTTACGATCGCTACAGCAACCAAAGAAACAAATTTTACTATCGTTACCATTGAAAAAAATCTTGGAATAATTTTTTTTAATTAATTGACAAATCTAGCTTGTCAATAGTTTAATCAAACTTAAGCAAAATTTGACAAACTTAATCTGTCATTCAAACAACTATATATTTCTTTGGAGTTAAGCAGTAATGCCAGCAGATTTCAGCAATCAAACTCTGGTCGGACAAGATTTCAGCAATCAGGATCTTACTGATGCTAATTTTCAAATCTAATTTGGTATCCGCTCCAGGACCGGATGGAGTGCTAGGAACAGCAGATGATGTCCCAACAAAACTCATTAATACAATCTTAGTTAACACCAATTTTCGCGAAGCTATTCTAACCGATGTAATTGCTACTGGCGCTAACTTCACCAATGCTGACCTTTCTCTAGCTGTTTTCAATAGTGTTGACCTCAGTGGCGCAAACCTAACCAATGCTATTTTGAATTCAGCAGATCTAAGTGGCGAACCAGGTAACACTAATAATCTCAGCAACGCCAATCTCACTGGCGCACAAATGATTAGTGCAAATCTCAAAGGAGCAAACTTTACAGGGGCAAACGCAACTAACGTTAATTTTCAAAGTGCAACTCTCGAAAGCGTCATTTTCATCAACACCAATGCTACAGGTGCTAACTTTACCTTAACTAACTTTACCGATGCCACTCTGCAAGATTCTATCTTCGATCTAGCCGATTTTAGTGGTGTTTCTCTCACCGATACTCGCCCCCCAAACCCTGGAGATCCAGCCAATCTCAGTTTTCGCGGTGCTAATTTAAGTGGCTTTAGTGCAGAAGATGTAGTGCTGTCGGGATCTAATTTTAGTGCCTATGTCGATGCAAATGGTGTCGTTACGGTAACTAATTTAAGTGGCGCACTACTGCCTGACACAGATTTAAACGGTTCCGATTTTCGCGGTGCGAATCTAAGCAATGCCATAGCACAAGGTTTAGACTTAACTAATGCAAACCTGAGTGCTTTTATTGCTCCTAACGGTACGGTTTTCCAAACCGATCTCGATGGAGCAAATTTCAACAATGCAAACTTTACTGATGCTAACCTTAATGGCATTAGTGCAGTAAATACCTTCTTGGAATTTACTAACTTTACCAGAGCTACTTTGATTGATGCTAATCTAGTCGATGCTAAGTTAAAAGGGGCAAACTTCACCGATGCCGATGTAACTAATGCAACCCTCACTGGTGCCGATCTAACTTTGGCTAACTTAACTAATGCAGATTTCAGTCCTACCCAGCTAGGTAGTGCTAACTTAAATGAAGCAGATTTGATCGGTACAATCCTCGTTAATGCAGATCTTAGTAACGTTTCTCTAGAAAAAGCTGACTTAGCAGGTGCTAACCTCACGGGAGCAAATCTAAGCGGTATTAACTTCGTCGATGGACAAGCAGTAAATGCTAACTTCACTAATGCCAATCTGACTAACGCGACCTTAACCAAAGGCAACTTTAGAAATGCCAACTTCAGGGGAGCCGACCTAACTGGAGCTACCGCAATAGATGCAGTTGCTTTGTCTGTCGGAACTTCAGGAAACGACACCCTCAATGGAACCTTCGATCCTGTCACTGGGGCTGCTTTAAACGATAACCTCTTTGGCAATCAAGGCAATGACAGCCTCAACGGTGGTGCAGGTGGTGATTATCTCGATGGCAGTGTTGGTAACGATCGACTATTTGGTGAAGGAGGTAGTGATATCCTCGTTGGTGGTGCAGGGAATGACACCTTGACGGGTGGTGCTGGTACTGATACCTTCATCTTCAAATCTGGCTTTGGTGCAGATCGTATTAACGGTTTCGGCAATAATGCAGACAAGATCGACCTGACAGCATTTGCTACCAACTTTGGAGCTTTGACTGTTACTCAGAGTGGGGCAAACGCCATCGTTTCTGGTGCAGTCTTCGGTACGGGGAATACAATTACCCTGGCAAGCTTCAGCGCTGGCAACGTTGATACGAGTGATTTCCTGTTCTAATCTTACTTGGCTGGAACTAATGCGATCGCCAGTGGATAATCTGGAACATTAATTTCTAATGTTTTTGGATTTGTATACTGAGCGATCGCATTCATCGAATTTATAGGTTGATAAATAGCAGCACGCGAAATTGGAGTTTTGATAATTAACGTTAAAGGGCGATCGCTAATTAATATATCTGTCTTCTTTTTAACGTTATAACTAAGCACTTCTTGCCAAAGAATTAGATAAAAAGTTCCATTGTGTTTTTGTAATAGTGTGTGATGGACGTTGTTTGTATTTCCTTTGAGGGCGTAGTTAAGGAATTGTAGGGTAAAAGATTCATCAGTATCTTTGAGGAGCGCGATCGCATTTTTAATCGCAGTAAAAGCAGGTTTAGGCGAACCATCGTTGCGTAATAAACCATAGTTAAATTCAGGTTCATCTGCTGCGGGATTGGGTTTAAGATCGATTAATTCATAGCTGTAAGTGCGAGCGATTCCTCGATTGAAATATTCTAAAAACATTCGAGGTAAATACTTGGCAGCCGCTTTTTCTGAGATACCATAGATGTTAATAGCGTTATGATAGCCGCTTTCTGTCGCCACAATGGGCTTGTATTCACACAATGTCCTCGCTGCTGGAATCCATGTATCTTCCAGTCCGCTACTCGGTACTTTATGTCCGCCTGGATAGCTGTGTATGGCAGCGCGATCGCAAGCCACTTCTCCTAATTCTGAGGCTTTGTTGGCTTTTGCCACAGAAGGACTCAAAACCGCTAAATTCGCCGTTACTGGCTCTTTTTTAATCGCAGCATAAAGCTCATCTTGAAACTTTCGTACTCCTTGAGGAAAATTTTTACCTTGATATTCCAACTCTGAATGCAAATCCCACTCATTTGCACCTTCTACCGCCTCGACCGAACCTGTAACAGCTTTAGCAATTTTTACTGCCTTTACTGGACTAGAAACTCTACGCGGGTCCATTACTAACGTAGATTTAATCCCAATAGTTGCCAAATCGAGGAATTTTTGTTGTGTTTCGAGATCTTTTAGCCGAACACTCCCGCGTATGTGACGAATGCCTAATTCTTGCAGTCGAGGTTTAATAATGTCGTCGTATCGACTGTAGACTGTATCTTGATAGTCAAGATGTACGGCAACGCCTATCGAATCGATAAAATTATTAGTGCTGTAAGCTTTCTCTAGCAATGTTGGCTCGGATAACCCTATTGAAGCACGACAGGCAAACAAAGCAGTACAAAAGATTAACAGCAAAAGTAGATAGCGATTCATAATCGAAGTCGGAAGTCAGGAGTTCAGTAGTAGAGATGTGATATATCGCGACGGCGGGCAAAACCTTTTTGCCGTACAACGACAAAAAGCCCGCCTTGTCTTTACAGTAGTTCAAGAGTAAAGAATCTACCTTGTCACCCTTGTCCTCCTTGTCTTTCAAAGAATGCTCTCCCTATTTCCCCACTCTTTCGTGTAATACTGCTGTGCTGCCAAACTCATCCCTAAAAATCCCCATAGTGGCATAGCAAATTCTCCTTCCATGACGGGATTAAAAGCTATTTGTCCGAAAAACGTACTAATCGCGATCGCGCGGGACGCACTAGCAAAGGCATCGGAGCGATTTTCAACACCCCGAAACAAGCTTATAAACAGCAACATAACCCCCGCTAAGTAAGGAAGCGAACCAAACCATCCAAGGGAAAAAAGTAACACTAACATTCCATTGTCATAGCTTGCCAAATCGCTTGTATCGCTTTCTAATTTAGCTCCTAACCCTCTCCCAACAAACTCAGCTAAGGCAGAATCAAGAAGTTCTCTTTGTCCTTGTAATCTTTCTTGATAGCTTTCATCGTCTTGGATATTACTAAAAGACTCTAGGCGAGAAGTAATCACGCTAGAAAATGGCTCGATAGAAGATAATGGCAAGATAACCAACATTGCTACCATTACACTAACGATAAAACGCATTTGCAGGCGCGTTTTGAGCGAGGGAATTAAAATTAGCAGTCCTAAAAGCAAACTCAGCCAAGCAGTGCGGATTCTTGATAAGAGAAAGGTTAAATAACCGACTCCAGCAGCAACAAAACGTAAAATCCCGCTATTAACAAATAACAGCATCAATCCTGCCATCATCAAAGCAGCAAATTTTTGGGGAATAACTACAGTACTCCAAATCCGCATTTGCAAAGGTTCGGGACGACCATAAGTAGGATTTTCGACCTCGATTAGCCAAAAACGATCCCACTCTGGCGCAACAAAGTATTGATAGATGCCATAAACTCCCATCACTAAAACTCCCCAAACAAAAATACGCTCGAAGGTTTTGCGATTTTCGGGATAATCTCGCCAGTGAACGAACAGATGAAACCCAAAACAGATGGGAGTTAACCAACCTAAAAAGGGAATGATAATGGCATCGCTGATGGGGTTTTGAATGACTCCCACCAGAAAACCATAGATTACACTTCCCAAACAGAGAAAAAATGGTAAACCCGCTTGATTCAAAAATCGTGGCAAGTATCGCGCCAGAGTTAAACAAGAAATTGCCGTCACTAACATGGGGGTTAGGTTCCAAGGGCCGGGAGTGACATAACCGCTTTGGTAGTCGATTAAGCGACGGACAAAAGAACCCACAAACCACATCCACCAAGTAAACCCGATGTAGAAAGTGGGATAGCGATGATAAAGAAACACGCCGATAGCTAAAGAAGCACTTGGAAATATCAAAATCAGGAAACGACCAGCACCCACGAGAAAGCCAAGTGCCAATAAAAGTACTAATCCTAGTATGGCTAACCAAGCTTGTGTTGTTTGCGGATTGGTTTGAAGAGTGCGATCGCGCAAATTTAACATTCTTATTTTTAATAACCAGCTAACTCGAACTAACAACTAAATCATTAATAGTAGCAACTAAGAGTGACAAAGTTGGGACATTTGTGAGCGATCGCTGTTTTGATTTTCTGTGCAATGAGGGGTTATTATCTAGAAAAATTCTCTAGATTAAACAGTTAGACGCACTACTTCTCTATAGTAGGCGTACAATTGTATTTCTTTCACCACAGACTTGACATATCTCTTATTTCTATTATTCTAGAAATATAAAATAGCTCAAAAATATCATCATGAAAAATGCAGTCCAATATGCAGATATTTTTGCTGCATTGGGATCGGAATCGCGTTTAGAAATTATGAGGCTACTATTTGCAGCTTATCCCGATGCTCTAACAGCCGGAGCCTTGCAGGAACAGCTTAAAATTCCACATTCGACTCTCTCACATCATCTGGAAAAGTTGCGAGTTGAAGGACTAGTTGATGTCAAACGCGATCGCCAGTTCCTCTGTTACTGTACGAACGTAAACACAGTAGAAGACTTATTATCGTTTCTCTACAACGGTTGTTCTGTTGGTAAGCGTGCAACGTTTTCAAGTGAAAGCTATGAGTCCATTGAACTGGTTCAAAATATTCTTAAGAAGGAGAACTTTATGCTGGAAAGATTTTTGCAATCAATTGGAGTTTGGTTTGAAGGACTGCTGAATCGGATTGCATTGCCGTGGGGCTTCGATCGGTATACTCAGGAAGCGATTGAAGTGATTTTTCTAGCACAAGCGGAGACGAACCGATTAGGGCATCAGTATATTGGCACTGAGCAGATGTTAATCGGATTGATAGCTAAGGAGACTGGCATCGCTGCCCAATTGTTAACTTCTATGGAGGCTAATTTGGAACAAGCACAGCGTTCCGTTGAGCAACGAATCGGTCGCGGCAAGGGAACTCCTGGCGAAATTCCCTGGACTCCCAGAGCCGCTCGAACGTTGAGGTTGGCAGCAGAACAAGCGCAACAGATGGGACACGAGCATATTGGCACAGAACATTTGCTACTCGGCATTCTGCAAGAAGGAGGAGGCATGGCGATTCGAGTGCTGGAAGATTTAGGAATCAATTTGGCTCATTTGGAAACTCAGCTACGACTGAAGATAACAGGCTAGTCAATCGATCTAATTCATCTCAAAGGTTTTTGCATCTAACAATCCCGTTGCACACCGACCGTATTGAGATGGTTGGTTAAGTTCGAGAGATTGTCTCCGGCGGGTGAACGGGGTCGTTGGGCTGTTTGTGTGCAACACTACACCCCTTATAAGCTGTTCAACATTTAGGCTGCCATAAAAGTTGGACTCTGAGACTGAGAGACTGGGAGAAAGTTTTAAGAAGTCTTTCTTCACTCATCAATAGGAAATCTAGATGTGGAACAGCTTATACTTTTTTCATGAATATTATTCTTGACTTTTCTCATGCATATTATTCTTGGTGGCAATGGTCATGTTGGTTCTGCTTTAGCACAGACGCTATTATCGCAAGGTGAGTCCGTGACTATTATCTCACGCAGTCCTGCGTCCATCCCCGTATGGCAGAAGCGCGGCGCTCAGGTAGAGGTTATAGACATCCATAACACCGCAGAGCTACACGGCGTGTTGCAAGGGTAAACGTCTTTTCCTGCTCAATCCACCAGCCAATCTTGCAACAGATATAGATGTTGAAGAAAGAAAAAGCCTAGTATCTATACTGGAAGCCATAAAAAATTCTGACTTAGAGAAAATAGTTGCCCAATCCACTTATGGAGCGCAACCAGGTCATCGAATTGGCGATTTGGGAGTTCTTTACGAAATGGAGCAGCAACTGGCTGCTCAGCCCGTACCGTTTAGTATCATCCGCGCTGCTTACTATATGAGTAATTGGGACTTTTCTCTACAAACAGCTAGACAAGATGGCGCGATCGATACCTTCTTTCCAATCGATTTTATATTGCCTATGGTAGCCCCGCGCGATATTGGTCAATTGGCAGCGCGTTTGATGACAGAGCCAGTAGAAAGTACAGGTTTATACAACATCGAAGCCCCAGAAAGATATTCTTCGCTTAATGTCGCAGAAGCATTTGCCAAAACTTTACAAAAACCAGTCAAGGCAGTAGAAATTCCTCGCGACCAGTGGATAAATACAATGCAGAATATGGGTTTCTCACACGAGGCAGCAATATCCTTCTCTAACATGACAAGCCTTGTCATCGAGGGAGAGTTGCCAGCACGTGATGTTGTTACGCGAGGAACAATTTCATTAGAGAGTTACATTGCCGAATTAGTTGATTTTGCTTCTTAACCAATTGCTCCATCTCAAGCTTTCAAGCAGACAATAGTTATGTATCGTTCCATCAGCAACCCAACACTGCGTTGGTGCGGACGGAACAAAGAAAGAGCGATCGCATCAATCAAACATTTCTCTTCTCAGAATTAACTTAAAATGATTACTCTAACAGAGCCGATCGGTTTTGCATCTTTCGGACGTGGATTATAGATTCACTCCTAAAATTTTAGAGAGAAGATTTCTTTTGTGCGATCGCAAAAATATTAGCAGAAAATTTATAAATAGGCCACAGTTTTTCTACATATTTATTTAGATCGTATATCCGATCTATTATCAAAGAGAGAGTCCGTTCTTTCAGCCCAATCGGAGCAGAAAAAGAGGCTAAAGAAGGAAAAACTTGATGATATCCCAACTCGATTGGGAGAAATCCACTATGCAAAAGCATTTGCTCGATCTGTTTGAGAGAATATCTTCTTCGATGACCGCCATTTCTCAAAACTCGATTAAAAAATTCTGTATATGATAAATGGTTTGGCAAAAAAGTAACGATAAAATAACCGTCATTTTTTAAAATGCGATAGATCTCTTTTAAAGACTCACTATCGTTTGCTACGTGTTCTAAAACGCCATTGCCGATTACTACATCAAAATAATTATCTCCATAGGGCAATTGATAAGGATGCTTTAAAGGAGTATAAATTAAACTGGATCTTTCTATAAATTCTTGATACTTTCCTATTTGAATATCGCACCCATGAATTTCAGCAAGATTATCCTCCAAATAATGACGAATTGTGTAACCTACAATGCCACTTTTACAGCCCCAATCTAGAAATTTATTTTTCCTTTAAGATAGTCTTGATAAAGCTTAAAAGCTTCTATTTTTCGCCGAATTATCGTCTTATTTTCTAATGGTTTAACTGCCTCTTCTCGATTAAGGCGTTGGTAGTTTTCATAAACCTCCATGACTTTTGACATTAGTTCCATCAATTGTTTCCTCCAATTTATGGATGAGAGTAAAAATTTTAGATAGGTGCGATCGTTCTGAATTAGGTAATGCGATCGCGCCTAATTAGAACTAACTTGTAACGAAAGAACTTTCCGTTATGGTCGTTGCATTAACATTACTCAAATTAGCCAAAATTTCATTGTTAACACTAATGCGAGTATTGTTACCATCCCCAACGATAGAAAGCTGTTCAAAGGTAAGACCATTTGCTAAACCTATAAAGTCTTCACTTACAGTGAAGTCAACAATCGTGTCAGTACCTTCCCCAGCAGTTAACACAAAGGTATCGCTACCGCGATCGCCCTTCAAACTATCTTGACCTAAACCGCCTTGTATTAAATCGTCGCCCTCACCCCCATTAATATTGTCTCGATCTTGCTGGCCAAAAAGGAAATCATTACCTTTATTGCCATAAATTGCGTCTCTACCAGCACCACCATAAATTTCATCTTTACCGTCGCCGCCGGAGAGTGTATCGTTGCTATTTTTGCCATCAATTAAGTCATCGCCACCATTACCATTAATGATGTCTTTGTTGTTAGTTCCCTTAATAATCTCAGTTTTATTACTAGCGGAGAATTTTTTAATCTCGTCGTCATCGTCGTCGTCATCATCATCATCATTATTAATCTTGTTTAGGTCGATGACGGGTGCGGGTATTGTTAAGATTAACTGGCCGCCTGCTGCATAATTACCGCCGAGAATTTCTAATGCTTTCTGTCGGATTTCTGGGGGAAGGTCGTCGTCATTGGGATCGATGGTAGAAGCCATGACGTTGAATAAATAAGAGCTTTGCCCATTTTGCGAACCCGCTTCAATAAGTCCAGAACTTTCCCAAGCGCCAGTTTCCGTGTCAAATTCCGCTCCTGCTGCTTTTTGGTCGAGTTCAAAGAGAAAGTCAAGGCTATCGCTACCTATAACTCCTTCATTTTTAGCAATGTTGTAACGCCAGACACCTGCATTCCGTCCCTCTGCCTCCATCACATCCCCACCATCGGAGGTTTCATCTTCTTGAATTAAAACGTTGCCATTGCGATCGATACTAATGTTGTCGTAGCTGACACCCTTATTAGCACCTCCTGCTAATAACGTCTCGAAGCTTCCATTTAAAGGAGTGCCCGTTTTCGGATCGATCGCCACAGTTACACGATGAAGCTTTCCTAAAAGGTTATCAAAATTAGTTTCCCCAGGAGGAATAGAGGAATCTTCGTTACGTCCAGTTGCAGCAAAATAAAAAGTTCCAGGTTTATTGGGGTCTTCTTCAAGATCTTCAACAGCACGAAAGTTCGTTGAGGTAAAGTTTCCTTTACTTACCCCTGGCGTACCAACATCCACCCAATTGCTGAGAACGCTTGGATCGCGATTTAAGGCAATGTCATCAGGGACGGCATTCCACTGGGCAATTAGTTTACGATTTTCAGGCATGGTTTCATAGCCAAAAACTTCGCCGGTGGTAGGATCGACTACTTGAAGGACATAGAGTTGGAAGTCATCGGGGTTTTCAGTCAATCCATTGGGATTTTCCGCCGTTTGCCGTCCTACGTAAAGATAAACTTCACCATTCCCACCATTATCTTTTTCATCTTCTGGAGACAGCAAGACTGTATAGTCAGAGTTGGTGGCTCGATATTGGGATGCAGGCAGGGCTTTTTCTTTAGCGAAAGCACCAATACTTATTAAGGGGGTTCCCGTCCCATCGGGGGTTACGGGAACTGCTAGTCCTGTATCCACTTCTTCCGGGGCAAAGTAGAGAGGAATTTCTTTACCATCTTCGCCAACGAAACCAGAAGCAGCTAGATAGCCAGCACAGAAACGAGAAAAATTATTGCGATCGCCTAGATCGAGAACATTACCATTTGCGTCCTCATAATTACCTGTTCCCGTATTTAACGAATATTCAACGCCATCAATCTTAACGTTTTCGAGTAAATTTTTCCCGCCGATGGGGTTCCAGTTGCGATCGAAGACAAACAGAGATACTCGCGCGCCGTTGATTTTTCCAGCTACTGTAGAGGAAATATCGGTGGTAATATCGTCCGCTATCTCATGGTTTGCCCAGAGGTAGTTTAAACCATTAATTTGAGTATATCCTAGTCCATCAGTCTCCCCTGCTAGGGCAAAGGTCTTCGTTTGACTGGGGGTAAAATTGCCAAAGTCTCCTTCTAAGTAGGGGATTTCGTCCCCGACACTCAGCAGAGGGCGAATATCGTAGTGTGCGCCATCGGCTCCATCAGGAACGTTGAATGCGTAAGCAGGAGAATTGGTAGTTTGATTTAAATTAGTCATATTGTCCGAAGTTTCCACTGTAACAACGACTAAGTGATTAATGGTAGTGACTAAGAGTGACAAAGTTAGGACACTCGTGCAAGAAGGGAAAAGGCAGAAATATTTACACGCGATCGCTCGCCTCTTTCATTTTCTCCGTGTCATTAAAATCGAGAGTCAAACGCGACAGATAGTGTTATCATGATAATGATTATCATTGCTATTAAATCCATTGTGTTAGTACAAACTGGCGATCGAAATCTAACTTTCTAACAGTTATTTCTTTCTATTTCTATCTGTTGTTTGTCATTTAATTTACTCACCAGAAACTAATCTATGACCTTATCTAAGTCCGAACTGACTGAGATCGAACAGATTAAAAATTCTTTCCCAAATCTGACTACCGAACATAAATCTTCTGTTTCACAAGAGGAGATGATTCAGGCGGTACGAACTTTACTGCTAGGATTAGGAGAAGATCCCGATCGCGAAGGGTTAAAAGACACACCTAAACGAGTCGTTAAAGCCTTACAATTCCTAACATCGGGGTATCATCAATCTCTCGATGAATTGCTCAATGGAGCAGTTTTTCACGAAGATACCGACGAAATGGTACTGGTGCGAGACATCGATCTTTTTAGTTCCTGCGAACATCATATCCTACCCATTTTAGGTCGCGCTCACGTCGCTTATATTCCCAATGGCAAAGTCATTGGATTGTCAAAAATTGCCCGCATTTGTGAAATGTATGCCAGACGCTTACAAGTGCAAGAAAGATTAACCGCACAAATTGCCGATGCCATACAAGGGTTATTAAAACCGAAAGGCGTAGCCGTTGTTATCGAAGCGACTCATATGTGCATGGTAATGCGAGGCGTTCAAAAACCAGGTTCTTGGACTTCTACAAGTGCAGTGAAAGGAGTCTTTGCAGAAGATGCGAAAACTCGTCAAGAATTTATGAGTCTAATTCGGCACAATCCTAACTTTCATTAAATTCCAAACATAAACAGCGTGCCAAGCTAGAGATGAGTTATTGCTCATCTCTACTTTTCTAGAGATAGAAAATAACTTCTTGAAATCAAATGACTCGTTTAAATATCTCCCTTTCTGATTGTTTACCTACTATTCCAAAAACGGGAATGCCAGTTACTATTATTACTGGGTTTCTGGGGAGTGGTAAAACAACTTTGCTCAATCATATTCTGGAGAATAAACAAGGGTTGAAAGTTGCTATTTTAATCAATGAATTTGGTGATATTAATATAGATTCTCAACTGCTCGTATCAAGCAAAGAAAATATGTTGGAGTTGAGCAATGGTTGTATTTGCTGCACTATTAATGAAAGTTTAGTAGAGACGGTATACCAAGTTCTAGAAAGAGAAGATCGAATCGATTATTTAATTATTGAAACCACTGGACTAGCAGATCCATTTCCTATAATTTTAACTTTTTTAGGAACTGAGTTAAAAACTTTAACTCAGTTAGATTCGATTGTTACAGTAGTCGATTCAGAAACTTTTACTCCTAAATATTTTGACAGCAATATCGCCCTTCGTCAAATCAAATATGGCGATATTATTATTCTCAATAAAATCGATAGAGTTGATGAAAAAAAAATAAAAGAACTAGAAAATTTTATTCGAGAAATTAAAGCAGGAGTAAGGATTGTTCGCAGTCATTATGGCCAAGTTCCGCTAGCGTTACTCTTAGGAGTAGGATTAACGCAAGAAGATATTTATATCAGTCAAATTAGAGAGTTTCAGCGCGATCGCAAATCCTCTGGCTACCATATAGAAAATGATGGATTTGTAGCAGTATCTTTTGAGAGCGATCGCCCTTTTGAGCTACAGAAATTAGAGAATTTTATTGTCGAACAAATGCCCCATAATGTTTTTCGAGCTAAGGGAATTCTTTGGTTTAGCGATCGCGAACATAGACATATATTTCAGCTTAGTGGAAATCGTTACGAAATTGAAGCAGATGAATGGCAAACGAAACCCAAAAATCAGCTTGTTTTAATAGGTCGTAATTTAGATACTGAGTTTATCCACAAACAACTAACAAATTGCTTAACTTCCCATTCTCAAAATATAGAATTTGTTCTTCCTGACATACCTTTTTAAAACATGGATTTATTTTCAAAAGGAAAATCAAAAGCTAACCCAGAAAAAATTAAGCAAATAAAAAACTGGATTTATCAAGTTTTTGAGATTGACGAACAAATTATTATATCGTTGAATCAACTGCAATGTACTGAACCTGGTTGTCCTCCTCTTGAAACTGTTATCGTTATTATGGATGAATCTAGGCAACCGTATAAAATCCATAAATCAATTGCCGAAATTGAACGAGAAGATATCTTGAAATTACAACAGAGGTAATAAAAATTTTACGATGTCTAAACACACAGTTTTTATTTGTAAATCTTGTGCTTTTTCTTTCGCTCAACGAGATTATTTAGGTCAAAGAGGCGGTAAACATTTGTGCGATCGCATTCAAGATTTGGCACAAAATTGGCATTTAAAAGATGATTTTTTTCTTCAAGAAGTAGAATGCTTAAGTGCCTGTAATCGTCCTTGTGTAGTTGCTTTTGCTTCACCCAAAAAACAATTCTCATGTTTGGAGATTTATTACCTCTAAATAGTGCATCCGCCGTGTTACAATTTGCCGAGCAATATTTTGACAGTTCTGATGGACTAATTAAGCGTCAAGACCGTCCTAAAATCTTACAAAAAGGAATTTTAGCTCGTATTCCACCTTTACCAACTTTAAGCACTGTGACTTGACGAAAAACGGCAAATTTCTTACTTATCCCCATTGTTAGAAGCTTCTTGGTAATAAACCAGGGTTTCTGGAGAAGATTGGCGATCTTTTTACCTGTCAGATCGTCTTTGCGAATTGGCAATTAAGTTATCTCCTTAATTGGCAAGAGTATTCTACTGTATAATTTATTGCCTTGTTTCATATTGTGTTTAAGCAATGAAAGCAAATAATTGTGTTATCAGAGAAGCAACTTTCCAAGAAGTTTCTATTATTGCCGAACACTTTTATCAACTGTGGCGAGATAATGAAGTGCCACCCGAATCAATTAAACCTAATTATCAAGAAATTACGCTTCAATTTATCAAAAATGCCAGTCAAAAACTCCACTTTAAAGCCTATTTTGCCGAGATAGAAGGAAAAATAATTGGTTCTGCTAGCTGTCAGCTTTATGAAGGACTTTACCCTCACATTTTAACCGAGAACTATCGAAAATACGGTTATATTTGGGGCGTTTATGTCGAAAAAGCCTATCGAGGACGAGGCATAGGCAATCAATTAACAACAAGCGCGATCGCACATTTAAAAACCTACGATTGCACGAAAATAATCTTAAATGCTTCCCCTTCTGGAAAACCTATTTATACAAGTCTCGGTTTTACTGAAAGTAATGAAATGTGGCTCGATTTACAATAGACCTCTTTCATAACTATTAAGAGATCGCATCTTCAACCATCAATGTCGATGGGCACAATTAAATTTTAACTAGCTCCTTAAATTTACTTAGATTTTGGGAGACGCGATGTTAAATCATAGTATTTTTGCTGAGGTTATTTGAAATTTTTAGGTTTATTTTCTAAATATACACAATTTATAAAGAGCTTAAACCCAAAGGAGATCCTCATGCGTCGCCGTGCCATTTTATTAGCCCCCATGCTTTTAGGTATACTACCAACTTCGGCTCAAGCATTTCCTAGCGAAGCTGAAATTACAGCTTTAAGCACGCGCTTTTGTACTTTAGAAAGTAAAGAAACGTCAGACTATGAGGCAGTATTCTTTCAGGAATTTGGCAAGTGGCTTAACAATGGCAGCATTACCTATGCAGAAATAAAAGACGATGTTTCTAGGTAACCGTTCAGGGGGTGCAAAAAAGACGAAAAACAATCCCCAAAATCAAGGAATCAAATTAAGCAGCTTTCAACAAATCAGAATCATCAGAACAAGTAGTAGCTTCTGGAAGCAAAGAAGGCGCAA
>JAAUUT010000161.1 GCA_012031035.1 Candidatus Altimarinota bacterium
TCTTCCTTCTTCCCTCTTCCTTCTTCCCTCTTCCTTCTTCCCTCTTCCTTCTTCCCTCTTCCTTCTTCCTTCTTCCTTCTTCCTTCTTCCTTCTTCCTTCTTCCTTCTTCCTTCTTCCTTCGACCTATGAGAGAACATATTGAACGGCTCAAACAAAATCTAAGTAAAACTATTGTTGGCAAAGAACAAGCAATTCGCTTGGTATTGGTAGCTATCTTTTCGGGAGGACACGCGCTGTTAGAAGATGTACCGGGTGTGGGAAAAACACTGCTGGCTAAATCTTTGGCTCGATCGATCGACGGTAAATTTCAGCGCATTCAATGCACCCCCGATTTGTTGCCGACAGATATCACCGGAACTAATATTTGGAATCCCCGCAGCGGAGAGTTTGAGTTTTTGCCGGGACCAGTGTTTGCTAATGTTTTGCTAGCCGATGAAATCAATCGAGCGACGCCGCGAACTCAGTCGGCTTTGCTGGAGGTAATGGAGGAAAAACAAGTGACTGTAGACGGCGTTTCTAGGATGGTTCCAGCGCCATTTTTTGCGATCGCGACTCAGAATCCGATCGAATATCAAGGTACTTTTCCGCTACCGGAAGCGCAGATGGATCGGTTTACTTTATCTTTGACTTTAGGCTATCCCGATGCGTTGGAAGAGTTGCAAATGTTAGAGAGACTTTCTGATAGTTTTGCAGTTGAAGATTTGCAACCTTGTATTTCTTTGTCAGAGGTGAAGGAATTACAGCGTTTGTGCGCGGGCGTGAAAGTTGAAGAATCTTTAAAACAGTATATTGTGAATTTAGTGCGATCGACTCGGGAAGATGAGGAAATTACTCTAGGAGTAAGCCCGCGGGGTGCCGTAGCTTTGCACCGGGCGTCGCAGGCTTTGGCATTTATTGCGGGGCGGGATTATGCGATTCCCGATGATGTGAAATATTTAGCGCCTCACGTACTTTCTCACCGTTTGATTCCGGCGGGAGGCAGGAAAGCGAAGACGATTGTCGATAAGCTGTTGGGACAAGTTGCTATTCCTTAAACAACTATAAAATGGATTATTCGGCGATTGAAATCGCTTTATTTGACCTCAAAGTCGAATATGCTACGCTCGTTATTCGACTTTGAGGTCAAACTATACGAACAAAGTCCGCCTGCGCGGACTAAGAAAGTAATGGGAGTTCCCAACCCTGATTTGGTATAATAGAAACTTCTTCAATCGCGACTAGATAGCACTTTCAAACAGCGCGACTAATTTTTTAGCTTCTAAGGCAGCATTATGTTGTTGAGCGACTCTTTCGGCTCCGGCTTTTCCCATTTCTTCTAATTTTTCTAGAGGTGATTCTAAGGCCGATCGCATTGCAGCAGCTAATAATTCTGCGGAACCGGGAGGAACTAACCAGCCGCAAACACCAGGTTCTACTAACTCTGGAATCCCGGCAACATAAGTGCTAATTACAGGCCTGTTGAGAGCCAGAGCTTCCATAATTACTACTGGCAAACCTTCCGCAAAACTCGGCAATACCATCGCCCGCGAAGCTAATAGTTGTTGCTGAACTTCCTCACCGCTAGCCCAGCCAGTAATTTCAATATGATTTTGCAATTTGAGCTGTGAAATCTGCTGTTCGATTTCCGATCGCAGCGGCCCGTCTCCAACAAATACTAATTTAAAATCTAAGCCTGAAGCTGCTAGTTTGCTCGCAGCTTCTAACAGTAACAAATGACCTTTTTGTTCGCTGAGCCTGCCCACGCAAACGAATCGGGGTGCTGCGGGTATGGGAACGTGGGGATGAACTAAAAAATCAGCATCGACGCCGCAGTGGATGACGTGAATTTTTGACCAAAAAGCGCGATCGCACCACCGGAAAAGCTGACTTTTACCGAAGGAACTGACCGCTGCTACAAAGGTCGATCGTTGAATTTTTTCTGCTAAACTTAGAATAGTAGCTTTATCAAATTCTTCCGGGCCGTGAACTGTGAAACTGTAAGTCGGGCCGCCGAGTACGCGACACAACATTGCTACAGTTGTGGAATTTGTACCGAAGTGAGCGTGAACGTGAGTTATTTCTTGTTCTGCAAACCAATTTAAAAGGACGCAAGCTTCTGCTAAGTAAGCTAAATGCAATATAATTCCCCGTTCCGAATGCCAACCAACTTGAAATGTTAATCGCAAAGCCTCGATGAATTGGGCTGGTTTGGTGAGGGCAACGCGAAATAAAGCTAATGCTAAACCTTTGACTCCAACGCCTAAAATTACTTGAGTCAATTCTTGCTCTTGTTTGTCGCCTTTGTCAACGAGTTCGGCTTCGCAAGAACGGATGGAAAAGCGGGCGACTTTGAGGCCGCAAGCTTCTACTGCGAGTATTTCTCTGCGGACGAAGCTGTGACTGACTTTGGGATATTGGTTGACTAAATAAGCGATGTTCATAAAGGGGTAGAGGATATGATGGTCAAGCTTGTTTTAGTTTAGCCTTTTATCGATCGAAGTCAAGATTTTTTCAGGAAGCGATTGCTTGTTGGAGCCAATTAAGAGTACAATGATTCGGGATTTAACAGTAACTCGCACTGTTGAAAAACGTAATTAACCACCGCAAATAACTTGTCCAAGTCGTCAAGCAAAAAAGAGGTTTTATTTAAAGTAAAAATATTTTGTTTTAGTTTGCCAAATTGCCATACTCCTCCATTGGAAACGATGCCAAATACATCTCGGCTTGGTTGTTCGTCAAGCGTTTGAGCTGCAACCATTTCGGCCAAACATTGTGCCCATCCAGCCTCAAAATTGTCTTGTTTGGCTTCTATGATTACAAAATAAGGTCGATCGAAAACAAATTTACCCAAAGGCGATCTTTGAGCTAAAATATATTCGGGAAATCCGTTAAGATTACCATCGCAGTTTAAAGCTTGGTGGCTCCACAAAATAAAATTAGTTCGATATTGCTTCCAAATTTCTTTTAAAATCGGCACGATGAGGAATTCACAAATAGCGTATTCTGAGTTGGTGACTGCATTATCTTGCCTGACAATTGCTAAGTCTTCGCGAAAGTAATCGGGAATATTAAAGGGCGTTTCAACAACAAAATTTGTTTCAACAGAAGTAATTTGAAATTCTTTGAGAACGGTGCCGATCGTTTTATAAGCACTGAATGGCATAGATACCTCCGCAACAAAACTATCTGTTTTTGTAATCGATCGTTTCATGTTAATTATACCGCGTTCTCGATCGGTAATCGGGCGAGGCGTTGAATGATGTATCATAGAGGTGAGGTTTTCAAATATAGAATGCCACAAATTGGGTGAGAGGTGTGCGATCGCTTTTTTATTTAGGCGAGCGTTTCTAATTAAAACTAATAGTTAATCGGTGCGATCGGTTACGACAGTGGAATGGGAGCAAAAAGAGCTGGTTCGCGATCGTTTCGCGGAACGAGAGCAATTTGAACATCATAGCCTAATTCATTTGCGTATTGCGCCAGAGTTTTCAATTCTATACGATCGCGCGTTCCCTCAATTTGAGATATTCTGCCAGGACTTTTTTGCACTTCACGCGCCATTTCTCTAACAGTCAATCCGCGATCGCTGCGAATTTTCTGAAGGAGTTCTCCCAAACTATCTAAAATGAGAAAATACTCCAGTTTTTGTTGTAATTCCTCTGCCGTAGTCGGATTGAGAGTATCAGGGGTATTAGCATCTACCATTGCTTCAGGTTCGGCTAGGATTGCCGCCAATAAATCGCTGACTTTGCCATCAATTTTAGTCATATTTTTTACCTCGATTAAATTATACTAACACTTGTAGTCCATTCCGCGCTGCTTGGATGACTTCGGCTGTCCAATTTAGTAATGCAGCACTAGCCGCATCTTCTGTTTTGCACTCAGCACGACAGAGAGCAAATTCTGTTTGAGAAATTTGGAAAAAATAAACTCGTGCACCACCTTCTTCTGCTCTAGATTAGGGTAGATGATGAACAGTATGGGATTCATCTAACCTGACGGCGATCGCTCTTGGTGAGATGGGAGAGTGGGAAGGGCGATCGACTCCATGTTGCTAGCGTTGATATTGATTATGAATCTTCATTGAATCAGCTTCACCGTTCTAATACTTTCTCCTTTAGCTTTAACAATACTGACTTTAACAATATCGTTAATATCTAGGTAAATAGTACGCTTGTAGACATCTTCTTTTGCTAAACAATCCGATCCTTGAATTTCGTAGGTAATAGTTGTTTTAAGTTTCTTGCCTTCTTGTACTTGAATATCGACGACCTTGGCTTCAATCTCTTGTCCTTCTACAAACAGTTTTGTTTCTTGAGTAATTGAACTTGAAGGAGAAGACGGAGATGGTCGATCGCACGTTAGCGTAATTCCCATCACGTCTAAAGGATTTGGTAAAACAGGACGATCTTTGTATTCATTAATTGTCTTATCGTTCTGTTTAACAGGCTTACCAATGTGATGTTTAGCAATATCTCGTTCAATCTCCATATATCGAGTAGCTTTTTCAGTATTTTCTGGACCTGGCCAACTCAACATAGCAAGCAACATCTGGATTCTACATAAGTTGTTAAAGTCTCCACTATAATTAAATTGCTGCACAATATAGCTTTCAAAGCATTGCTGGTAATCAGGATTTTCTTTTAAAGTTTCTCCAGTTTCCCAGTTGTTGCTATTGTCACCAAATAACTTGGTGTAGCGTTTTTGGAGATCGCTCTCATAAAGTTTATATTCAATCTTAACGGCTCCTAATCCTAAAGGCTTACCCATGCCTAGTTTAAGACGGTAGCGATTATCTCGAGCAATATCGAGTACCCACAGCAACGCACCTAGTTCAACTTTGCTCAGATTTTCAAAATAGATGTCAAATTTAAAGGTAACTCCTTTATTAACGGGGTTAATCAAAGTTGTTTGAGTACCAGAGACTGGTTTGGTCGAACCAATAACTTTTTTGAGTTTAAAATTTGGATTGCTGCCCTTATGCCAATACAGCTTATGTCCGCGAATCACAGTTTCTTCAACAGGTTGACTCGCATAGTGCTTTAATTTTGACGGCTGAGCATCTGAATTATCTTCTTCAGACTGAACTAGATAGTGTGGAAAGCAAGTCGGCTTTGGTCCAGATAAAATTTGAGGAGTTAGCGGGGAATTTTCATACCAGATGCGGTTTTGAGCGCAGTGATATAAAGCATCAGTTACAAACACTCTACCCGCTCTTTGTTTATCAAATCCTTGAGGCAACTTATCGTCTTTAGATTCTTTTTTGACCCAACCAAAGATTGCATCAGCTAGATCGATCGAATCTAATTGTCTCAAATCTTTAGGAATAAAATCTATAACAGTAGTTGCATGACCGTTACCTTCAGGAGAGTAGGGAATACGAAAATTAGGACTTTGACCGAAAAAACCTACTATATTTTTCCCTTTTTCAGGAGGGCAGTAAAACACAGGACGATTTTCTTCTAATACTCCCCAATCCTTATTAAAGGGAGATGATTTCTGAAAATCAGTTAGAGCATTACGATAATGCTCGATCGCTTTATCATCTAGCCTCTGCTTAGGAGAGGTTGAATTTGATTCATCAAAAACTACACAGTGATTGCGACGAGGCGAAGGTTCATTTCCTTGCTTCATGTTTCCGCTGGTAACAACTACACCTTTTTTGGGGTAGGTGTCTGGTAATTCGACATTATGAGCAAATAAGCGTTTTGCTCTATCTGTGTTATCTACAGCTACACTTCCATAGCTAACAGAAATATACCGAAGCTCATATTTATCATCATTGAATTTTTTAAAGTCTGGCAATTTAAGAGACGTTTCTCTAACCCAAGCAAATGTTGCACCTTGTTCAGTCTTAGCGGGTTGAATATACCATCCTTCACTATCCTTTTTTAGATAACCAGCTTTAACTTTTTTAGGTTCAACATAAGTTTTGTATTCTTTACCCCAAGATTCTTTCTCTGGATTGGATGCAACTGCACGAAAAAATAGTCTATGCTCGTCTGATACTCGATCGATCTTACCAAAGCTAGCAATTTCAATCAAAGTTCGCAGCATTCCACGTAAGCTACTACCAGGAATAACTGGTTTTTCAGATTTAGATTTTGGATCGGTGTAGAAAAAATCAGGCAAGTCTTTTGCTTCTTTTTTAGGATCTTGAAATTCTTCCGTTGTTAGTCCACAGCGAATATACAGAGGAGATTCAGTTGTTAAAGTGCATTCAATCCGACCCGTATGACGATTTAAATGATAGCGATCGCCACTTGGTAAATCTTCTGCTTCAACAACTCGATCGGGAAGTTCGACAAAGTTATAAGGTGCGACAGCGCGACGCGAAATTTTTTCTTTCTTTCCATCTTTTTTTGTGATTTCCATAAACTCTGGAACAGTATCAATATGCTTGGGACTCATTTGTCAATCTCCTTATAATTCAATGAATTAACTTAATCTCTACCGAGCGTCTGACTCTTGTTCAAAGCTAACTCCTTCATACAGCAGGTCGATCGCGCATTCAAATTCAATACTTTCTAATGCGATCGTTTCGTCAGCTTCATATTCAGCATTCGCAATTGGGAATCATAATTTACTCCTCGATCGAATGTATTCCTATTTTAACGTGAGTTCTATGCGATCGACAAATAGCTAAAATCTAAGTTTTTCGATCGCTCGATAAATCAACCAGACGGCTGCGATAAATTCTCGCTACGCCTTCACCATCATAGGTAATATAGTGGTGAACAACTAAGCGCACTGGCTGTACGAGTCGATCGCCATCCAACTCGATCTCAGTAATGGTACTGCGTGTTTGAGTCCCTGCGAACCATCCCACAGCAGTGTAAAATTATCTTTTTTAATGCCATTAGTTCCCCAAAGGATCTGACTTTCAGAAATTTTATCTTCCTCTGGATTCCCGATGAAACGCCATTTAAACTTTCGATCGATCGTCCGCCACAACAATACTTCACCATTTTGGCCGAAGATACGGCATTGTTGAAGTGTAAGTAACCGCAACTTGGGAAAATATACGTTGAAGTCACAGGGGTAGAAAACTTGTTCTGCTGTTGTCAATTTGCCATTATCAAATCGTCCCCAAATAACCCCATCGTCTGCATGAGCTAGGAGATACTTTAATTGATAAGACGCGGCTTGTTCTCTTAACCAACTATGAAATTCTTCTGGACTTGAAAATTTTCATCTTCAGAAGCTTCGGCGATCGCATGACTCATTTTGCTACTTCCTTTCCTAAATATTGTACCAAAGATTTAACAAATTCGTTCATCTCATCTCGGACTGACTGTTCCGCTCGACTGGGGTTTATTCGATCGATGACGTGAATTTTTCCATCCTTTTCTCCAATTTTCCAGTGTTGTGGATTGTCTGGATGATGTCGCATTAACATTGCTTGAATTCCCTTCAAACGCCCGCGTCCAATACTACTTTCACCTCCGACAGGTAAATCGCTCGTCCACAAATCTTTCAGCAAGAGTAACAGCAATCCAATTTCATGATTTTCTGGCTGTCGTAATTCTAACTCGATACATACACGAGTTTTCTCACCACCAAATACAGGCTGTTCGTCAAATAATGCACCGTGATATGCACCTCCGGTAAAACGGTCGATCGCAATCCGATTTTGTACTAAATCTTCAGCTTTTGTAATCTCTTTCTCGCGGACAACTAAACGACTTGATTTAGCATCTGGCTTTTGAGTAACTTCCTTAGCTGTCTGTCGTTTCGAGTCTTGATTATCTTTAGCAAAGCCAAATATATCGTTGACTATTTCCTGAGTAATGTTTCGATCGATTTGATGCAAAGTATTAACAATCCGCTCGGCTCGATGCCGCAAAACTCCTGCTAAACTTGTACCGGATAATACAGATTTCTGTTTGCCATTGCGATGAGATTTTAAGTGAACGACATCAGGTGCGCGCCCAGTTGAATTTTGTCCGGAACGGATCAGGAGAGAGCCTACTAATTGAAATGTCGCGTGGATCGTGAATCGATCGCGTTTATCCTTTTGGTTGAAATCTTGCTTGACACCAGTTGCCTCAAATGCTTTTTTAATCGATCGATAACTCGATCGATTTGGCAACAATTCTGTATGCCAATGTTCAAAGTTTAACCAGGATCTGCGATCGCCCTCATCTTCCAGATTAAAGTTCCATACTTGCCACTTTTTGACGTGACAGCGACCAAAACCGCGCCGCTTTTTCATGCCGAGATCGATCTCACCTTTTTCTAACCCTTCTAAAGCTGAAGCCAGACAATCGATTAATGCTTCCGGTTTTGATATTTTTTTCTCTACCAACAATTCAAAAGAAAGCGGAAACTCAGTTCCTGCTGCTAGCAGTTCTAAATCGTATTTTTGACCGTCTTTCGCCGTACCAGTTTCTGAGTCAATTGCTACTCCATCTCTTAATTCTACAGTAGGAATTTGCCTGCTAATCGCATCATGAATAATTAACGGACTTTGTTCTCCGTCGGGATCGCGACGAGTACCACCAAATAAAGTTGTAGCCCGATCTCTCTTTTGTTCGCTGGCATTATATCCGTGTTCGCACTCGCGTAAAAAGTTACGCAAAGCACCTGCGATCGATGCACCAGTTAACAGCGCGCAGTTACTAATACTATCTCTAACTAATGCTAAGTCTGTCGGACTTTCAGCATCACCGCTTCCCAAACAAGTCGGCGTATCTAGTATTAATAAACCTCGTACAATAATACGTCGCGCGATCGGTCTTTGATGGCGATTTAGGCGTTCTTGACTCATGATTTTTTCTCCTTAGTTGCCTTCTTCGCTACTGCCACAATCAGCCGCAGCGTGTATTCTCTAGCCAATCGATGACTCAAATCTTTCAGTTCACCCGCAACATTGACTTCTAAATCCTGTGGGTTACTCACCCAAGATTTAGGGTTTCTCAACCATTCGTAAAGCTGTCGATCGAATGGCTTGTCGGAAACTTTTGCTCGCTGAAATTGCTGGCGGGCATTCGATGGCAAATAGCGCAATAATCTAAAAACAGGTAAACGACTGTTACTCGCAAGTCCTTGTCTGGCAACAATTTCTAATCTTGAAAGTTGACTGTTGCTTATCTCGCCTTGTAGGGTTAAATACCCTAATTTTTTTTTGAAGTGATGATTCTAATTTATTTCTAACGATTCTTTCAGCCATTTGTTGTGCTAAACTGCGCGAAATATCATCTTTCAAGGGAGGTAAACTAGAGTTACTAGCTGAATTTGGCAAGCTGGCTGTAAAATGTTCATCCTGCAAGCAATTTACAGCAATCCGACCAAAGCCTTCTTCTCTTCTTTCTCCAATACCACAAGCTTCAAGTTGTTGAATTTGTTCGGAAGAGAAATCGACATCTTTAAAAACTATGACGCTTCCTGCTTTTAAGGCAGGGACTTGAGGTAAAGGCAATCCCCATTTGAGGTTAAAGCCACCAATTAAAGTGCTACCAGCAAAAATATCGCTACGTTGAGGTAATGCAATCTTTAATATATCTTCGATCGCCTCTTTAATTAAAGCGGGATCGGCACTAGGTTGACCGTACTGATTTCTCAATAACGTCTCGCTAAGTAGTGTAATGCTTGAAATTTTATTATCTTCTCGATCGTCTGCTGAAAGATCTATTTCATTCCAATCATCTACTGTTTTTATTTCACTTATCATTTGCAATGTCCGTATCCAGCACTTTGACAACCTCCAAACAGATATTGGATTCAGCTAATAAGTTTTGAAGTATCTCTACTTCTTCATCTTGGCAAAGAATAACAGATTGAAAGGTTTGTCCGGCATCTATAGCATCGTAGCGAAAAATTTCACCTTGATTTTTGGTCGATCGCCCTTTTTGGCGATCGCGAAAGTTATGAATATTAATCCGCCGCTTTTCTTTGTATAATTTGATAACACCTCGTTCTTTGACCCAAAAATATTCACCTAAAGACTTAGGAGTTTCAGGCTCGTCGCTTCGATAGATACTAAAATCATACACAGCGATTGACGAATTCTCTTTAAGTTCTGCTTCCTTATCCTTAAACCAAGATAGAGGTAGAGGAAGAGTGCGTTTCTTTTCCTGACTCAACAAATAAGCATTTAAGTAGCGCGTACTGTTGGCATCGAAAAACAATCGCTGCACTTTTTCATCCGTCAATTTCAGAGTTGCTAACTCATTTTGCTGCATATAGCGCCGAATTACAGCACCGCGAATCATACTGCCTGGAATATAAGAATACGATACATCACTGTTCGGATCTCCTTGAAATGAAGTTGCCAACAGAGGTTGTTGTGTTTCTAATGTTAAAATAATCGCTTTCATGCAGTTTTCTCCTCAATCTTTATTCCGAAATCATTGGCATATCGACGAGTAATATCCTCGCCACCGACATCATGTAACGTACAGCGAACATGACCTCGACCTCGATTTCTTCCGCTGCCTAAGCGTCGAAGTGCCAATGCACCTACTGCTAAAAGAGATAGTATTTCATTATCTGGAAGCTTCTCAAACATTAAGTCAGCTTGGAAACAAAGATCGCGTAAAACGACGCGATACGATCGCAAACTCCCGCCATCAGCAACCCCATTTTGCGGATCGATTGCCGTCTGGCGGCGAATCGTCGTGAGTGAATCAAGTACCTCGGTTTTGGTTAACGTTTTATCTTTAATTTGCCAAGCACAGCTTGACGTAAATCCTCTGGCAAATACGCA
>JAAUUT010000162.1 GCA_012031035.1 Candidatus Altimarinota bacterium
CATAAACAAGAACACTCGCGTATCCAAGTTATCTCGCTTGAAGTAAGGCTTGAGCGCAGTGAGTTGGAAACTCTCATGCTGCGTTCTTAGGGGAGGGGAGAGCGGCGACGCTCGAACCTTACCCGACGGTTTGATTGCGCCGATTTAAATTTGGAAAAAACTTAATATTTTTTCCAAAGAATTCGACCTGCCTCATGGATGGAAAGGGTAAAGAGGGCTAAAGGGCCGAGGGCTGAATAATCCTGCCACCACCGCCAACGACACAAAAACCGATATCGAAGTTGCTGTTGACGCGCCAATAGACTTTCTCAAATTTCGTTGCGTTTATTTCACATAGCTGATAGACTAAAAGAATAAAACTGAATATTTAATCAAGATTTAGATACTTAGACTTAATCAATTATCATGGCAGTATTAGATAGACAAAGAAAAATTCCGATACCAACTGAGGCGGATATAGAATTATCTACACGGAGTAGTCGCGTCTTAGCCTCGCTCATCAATTCTCATAATCACACTCAAAAAATCACGGTCGAATCAGAAAACGGACAAGAAGAATCGCTCTTAATTCCTTCTGTCGCCTATAAACTTTTAATCGATATATTGTCACAAATCTCTCAAGGTAATGCAGTTACTTTAGTTCCAGTACAAGCTGAATTAAGTACCCAACAGGCAGCCAACCTACTCAATGTTTCCAGACCATATTTAATCAAGTTACTTGAAGATCGGGAAATCCCCTATCGTAAATAGGAAAACACAGAAAAATCTTAGCTAAAGATTTGTACGAATACAAAGCTGAAATTGATGCGAAGCGAAGTCAGTCTTTAGATGAACTTACAGCTTTGAGTGAGGAATTGGCTCTGTACGAAGATGATTAGATTAAATAATGATTCCCAATTTCACAGTAGTTTATGATTCCTGTGTTCTTTATCCAAACACCCTAAGAGACTTGTTAATGGAACTCGCTGTTAGAGATCTCTATCGAGCCAAATGGACAGAAGAGATTCATGATGAATGGATTAGAAATCTCCTCAAAAATAAACCACACTTGACTATTGAAAAGCTCGCTCGTGTTAGGGATTTAATGAATGATAATGTTCGTGAGTGTCTGGTTACTGATTATCAGTGGTTGATAGATAAGTTAAACCTGCCAGATCCCAACGATCGTCATGTTCTGGCAGCAGCCATTAAAGCTAAAGCCGAAGTAATTGTTACTACCAACCTCAAAGATTTTCCCCAATCAGAACTAAATAAGTATGGTATCGAAGCACAACATCAGGATACCTTTATCACAAATTTAATCGACCTTCATCCCGTACAAGTAATTGAGGTAGTAGAAAAGTGCCATCAAAGACGCAAAAACCCACCTTGTTCCTTTGAAGAATATTTAATGAAACTTCAGAAACAAGAGCTTCCCAACACCGTATCTATGATTAAAGATTTGATTTAAAAACAAAAAACAGATTTTAAAATAGAACTTTCCTTGATTTTCCAGACTTCGGAAGCGGGAAGGTTGGTATTACTAGAAGATTGAGATTGAGAGGTCGGCTGGGAACGATCGCTCTTTTTCACTTGACTTGAACCGTCAGGGTTAGGATTAAAAAAGGATTAAGACATCAACCCTAACCCTCATAGCATTTCTATGCCAAGCAAACTAGTCCATGTTCATGAGTACACAGTTAGATCGTATACCAGAACGATTCATACAAGAGTTTTTAAATTCATTTGTCTCCACTGTCACGACTCTGTAGAAAGAGAAACTTACGCTACCGCTTGCCCTCTTTATGGAAACAAGTGTAACGGGATAGCTAGTAAATGTAACCGTTGTCACGACAACAAGGCGAAATGACGATGTTAAACTTTCCCCCTCCCCCTCCACCACCAATTGATGCGTCTCAATTAGAGAACTTAGCCAAGTATTATAGTTCTCTTGTAGATTACTATCGCCGTGCTTCTGAGATCGCAGCACAACAATTAACTCATGTCGAAGCTTTGTTGCATCCTCCCAATGCTGAGTTAACGTTTTCGTCTGAGTTAGAAAGTTGGTTATCTTCTCGTGAAACTCCATTCCCCAACGGTAATAAAGTATTAGCCATTGGAGAACAACCCCCTCAATTATCGGCAATGGCGGCAGATGAGAACGGTCAAAAAAACTTTTATCCCTCTAACTCAGGTAGTACTCAGCTATGTGCCTCCC
Organism: Candidatus Altimarinota bacterium; assembly: GCA_012031035.1. Classification (GTDB taxonomy): domain Bacteria; phylum Cyanobacteriota; class Cyanobacteriia; order Cyanobacteriales; family Microcystaceae; genus Hydrococcus. The sequence goes on from JAAUUT010000162.1 coordinate 2,198, forward strand.
TAGAAGAAAACAATCCAATCCCCTCTAAATCCGAAACGGTAGTAACTGAAGAAAACCTGCTCTTTGTGCTGGCGACCGAACTAGAATCTAATCGCGGTAAAATGCTTCACCTTGATTATTTGGTGAGAAAACTAAAGGGCGATCTTGACGATTCTGAACTCGACTCGGCAAGGGAAGAAACAAGATCGCTTCTTGAAAAAGGAACGCAAGAGCAAAAATGGTTTGCTGTCCCTGATTCTCCCGATTGTTGGACTATCGACTTGTCCGAGTTTCCCGATCTTGTTAAGCAACCAAATTCATCTTCATCCAAACAGCCTTCTAAAAATCCCCGAATAACGCTGGTCGGGAGCGAAAGATTAGATTGCTATGCAACCGTATCTGAAGCTATAGCGGCTTGTTTGGAGGAACATTATCCCGACTCGATGACCACTCTTCAAATAGCAGATTGGTTTTACCCAAAGGGACTATCACAGGTCAGACGACAAAAAGTTCACGCGGCACTCGGAAAAAGCCTTAGCGATGGAAATAACCAATATTGGCGGCGATCGTATTTTACTTTTTGAGTTAATCGATCCGTTTGTTGTTTAAATTCTTCTGTAGCTCTTGCACGGAGAGAATCACCAATAGCTAAAAAAATCAGATTGTCTAAAGAATTTTTTAGAGCTTTTAGCTGAATTAGTTCTTGTTTTATTTGCTCTATATGTTTTTCGCATTCATGGTAAATTGCGCCATTAGAAATTGCTTCTGAAAAATCAAATTCTAAATCCCAAATTTTTGTTTGTTTAAATTTAATTGTATTTTCAAGCTTTTTAGATTGAAAAATTAAATCTCCAACCTTTGATAGATTTTGAACAATTGGTTCTGAATAATTAGGTTGGGTCAAAGAAAAAAAATAAATATATTCAGAATCAACATAAAAATAATTATCTTTTATTTCAGGAAATAATACATAAACTTCTAGCTGAAGAAGTCGTTTCCACCAAGTCGGTTTTATTTCTGTAATTCCAACTATGTTTGTATCTTTAATCTGGACAATTCGATAGTCGTTCATTTTATTCATTCTTTTAGATACTTTTTCGGTTAAAAATTAGTAAAATAATGTTATTGTCTGAGTAATTGAGTATAAATATCATCTTCTTTGTTGTCCCACAAAGTTTTAAACATATTTACTCAGCCTAGCAACATTCTTTACAATTCTAATTTAAAAGCTTGTCGCGATCTCAAAAGTTAAAAAGTTCTACAGGATTAGGGCGATCGCCATTCTTCTTCTTGTGAAATTGTGTTTTTAAAATTTCCTAAAATTTGCTGTTTTTCAAAAACAGAAGCATTAAAGTTTATCGAATTTAAAACTGTTTGTTGTGCTTGTAGATTATCATACCAAAAATCCCAATGTTTTTGAACGGCAAACTTTTGACATTTTGGTAGAGTAGAATTAAAATATTTTTGCGCTATCTCAATTGTGCTTGCATATTGAAGCCGCTCTAAATTTCCTTGACATTCTTTCACAAAAATACTTTTAAAGCGATAGTCTTGCCACAACCAAATTCCCCAACATACGCCCCCTATAATAATTGCTAAAGTAATAACACAAATAAACCAATCTTCTTCATCAAAAAACTTAAAGCCTCGAAATATTTTTGCTATCATGTTTATTCGCTCTTTTTGTACTAAACTTTAATTGTTTTCTGGGTTAAAATTAATTTTAAAAATCAGAAATTGCTTTAATTTTTTGCATCGTAATTAACCAAATTCATCTAAAATCTTAAATTTTGTTAATTCGATTAAAGCAGGTGAAATCCAGGGGGTTTGATTCTCTTGTTGAGCTTCGTTAAAGCTTTGATGAAAGACAGCTTGCTCAAGATTTGGGATTACAGGCTCCGACACGGTTATTAAAGTGGGTTTAAGCCTCAAATCGCCGCTAACTGATAAGCTGGCAACGCCTCCGAGCCAAATTTTTTTTCCAACAATAAAATGGGGAAGAATTTCAGGAGTGGGAACAAATAGAAAAGAAATATTCCAACGAGCCGATGAAATGTTCATTGTTTTTAAATAACTTTCAACTCGCGCTTGATTATCTAGTTCGCTCTGATGCGACGAACAATGATTTTCCAAAGAAAAATAGGGGACTAGATAGCTAGGAAACGATTGATTCGGTAATGTAACTGCAAAAATTCCATGATGCAACCATTTATTAGCTAATCGCTCGTAATCAGCTTTGGATATAGATGATACAAGTTCTAACTTATAATCCGTCTGTTGGAATTTCTTGGCTAACCAAACGAATGAGTCAATAAAACTTAATTCGTCGCCAAATTTCGATTTGATTCGGCTAACCGGAGCCTCAAAAATATTTGCTTCAACTGGCACAAACAAATTTTCTAAAAACAACCATTTAAAACTCGGTTTAATTTCTCCTTCAAAAGTCAAACGATAAGTATCACGTCGTTCATTCGGTGACTTAGTAACAAATTCTAATTCAATTCCCATCTAAAATCTCCTAATTCACCTATTATTTCTGAGCAAATTTAGCGGCGACTTCAGCATCTACGCGAATTTTTTTGACAGCATAAGCCGCTTTTAGGCCCCTTAAATACCATCTGTAACACTTCTCCAATAAGCCTTCTGACAATTCTTTCTCAGTTAAAGCGGATTCGATCGCCTCTCTAACGCTCTCTGGAACTTGAGCGATAAGTTTTTCTCCTCGTAGTTTTGAGAAGCAGTCATTCCCCGATTTTAACTGCAACCATGCTTTGAACCGCGCTCCTTCGCCTTGAGAGTTGAGAGTAGCGATCGATGACTCTAGTCCTGCCCTCGGAGAGCAGACGGGTAAATTGTCAGGCATCGACACGACAGCTTGCGGAACGTGGGAACGGATTGCTTCAGTTGCAGCAGTATCAGCCATTGAATTTTGCTCTCTGGGAATCCAGCTTAAGCTACAAGTTTGGAATTGTTTAACGAGCGATCGAGCTTCTTGGTAGAGAGGATATAATCCTTCGTTGTGGCAAGCATAGTCTCCATTAACTTGATAGATAACTAACTGTGAATCGCCATAGACTTTAAGATGAGTTATGTCCATTTCCAAAGCTTTTCTTAAACCGAGAAGCAATCCACCATACTCGGCTTGGTTATTAGTCTTTTTCTCGCCTAAATATTGAGAAAAAGATAGATTTTCTCCATTTTCTAGAACAAGTACGGCTCCTGCGCCACCATGACCGGGGTTCATCGGGTAAGTTCCGCCGTCGAAGTAAAGAGTAGCTTTTTTCATTGCTCTTGCTCCTTGCTTAATCATATTTACTTAAACAATTCATCAATTAATTTTTTGTTGATTTCTACGATCTCATCTTTGTCTTCTCTTCGGAACTTCCGAGCAGCATTTTATTGGTCTTTTTTAGATTGCTGTTTCCGTTTTTCTTTCCACCATTGCTTCATTCGCTCAGATTTTTGCTGTCGCCGTTTTTCTCTGTTTAAGCGGTTTTGCTTCTCAATGTCAGTATCATTGGTCGTTTTAGATCGCTCAAATAAATCACCTGGAGAGCAAGTCAATTCTTCACAAAGTTGGTCTATAAGGTCTAACCCAATTGAAGTAGCTTTATATTCTAAATACTGATAGCCTTTCAACGACATACCTAGACGAAGAGCTAACTGTTCTTGAGTTAGCCCTCTTTGAGTTCTTAGTTCTCCAATTCTTAACTTTACAGCCATTAATATACTCTTGTTTTTAGTTTAACCTAAAACTTCTTTACCAAATAATTTTTTACCAAATAGTTCTTGACAAAACCTAGAAGTTCTAGGTAGTATTAAAGCATGAGGAAGCGACCCGCCTCATTAGCAGAAATCCAGGGTTTGAGAAATCTTTCCAACAGAAATAGCAGAAAGCGGAACTGCCAAAACTCCGCCTTTATACTGTTAAGCGCTCTTGATAACCGAGCAACGGAACTAGGACGATAACGCATGGGCTGGGTTAATCAAAACCTGCGTCTCCTAGATCAAAAAAAATTCTGTTGTTAACAAATGCGGCTAATCGAAATAGATTTTTGCGACCGCGATCGCAAAGGCATTCTATGAATTTCGCTCTGGCTACTTAAAATTCAAGTCGGCAGAGTTTTGTCGAGTTCATATTCTTGGCCGTTCAAAACAACGATTATTGACTCGCCGCCAAAAATTTATCGAGCTAGTGACTTCAACACAAACATCAAAATCTCAATTTAACAATCGTTCGTCAAAAAACTCAATCAAATATCAAAGCTTTGGCTTTCGACCTAATCCTGAAGATGAGTGCCATCGCAATCAGTATTTAGAAAATTAATTATGTACAACATAACCCCACATCGAATTAAAAATTTACGACAATCTACCGTAGCTTTCAAATACTATAAAGTATGGCAATTGTGTTCCGGTGATGTTATTTGTTTCCAAAAAACGTTAAAACGAAAAGGGATTGACTTAACCGTAAAAGTGCAAACTACCGTAGTCTCGGTACGACAAATAAAATTTCTTGAATTTGAAATAACTGGAAAAGCTAATTTGGTGACTGCACCCAATGGAAAGCAAGAGTATCGAGCCGAGGCTGTGTCTTATTGTTTTTCCCATGATTTTGTAGTAGGTGCGCTCGTCAAACATTAAGCGGGGAGCATTAATCTTAATAAAATCGCACGATCGCGATTATTTCTATCTTCAAAAGTCTTCACCAGTCAAACTAATTATAAGTTATGCTGCGCTCGCTCTTAAGACAATACTGTAATCGTAGTGGAAACGAAACGAGACTTTCCTTTTGTGTTACTAATAATTGCTCCTTGACCAAATTGTTTGAATCCTTCGACATAAGCCATGCTAAAAAGCATTTTGTCTATCTCTAAAAGCAACGCAAGTCGAGAGTCAGTTTGAATTTCTTGCCTATTCCCTATTTTGGGCATAAGTAGTCAAAATAATTGATCTGCATATTTAAATTATGACTAATTGTGTCACTATATTAAAGTAGGAGAAAAAATTATGACCAACGCCGATTCAAATCGTCTAGATAGAACTGAAGCAATACTAGAACAAACTGTAGAGCTAGTTAAATCTATCGGTCAAAGAACTGACTCAAACGCCCGTGCCATCGAAGCTTTGTCAGACGAGTTAAGAACTTTTCAAGTAGAAGCGATTCGCGATCGCTCTCGTTTGTATCAAGCAATGGCTGATTTAGCGCAAGCCCAAGCGCTAATGGCGCAGACTCACGCTCAATTTCAACAAAATATATATCAAAGACAATCTGAGTTAGACACGCGACAAGGCGAACTCTCCCACCGTCAAGGTGAAATAGTAGAGATTCTCAAGATTTTAAGTTCAACAACTCGACAACAACCATAAATGCTCCCACCGGATAAGCAATTGGCTTTTTGGAATGGCGCAAGTATTAGTTCTCTTCCCGCCTTCCTCAAAACAATTTAAACGAAAGATAAAATTATCTTCTCTAGAAGATAATTGGCGCAAAGTAGAAAGCGATCTCAAAAAAGCAATGTCAAATATAAATTCAAAGAGGATTGAGAGTGAAATCCCGTTCAAAGATGTTCCGGTGAAAAAATTTTTCTATCTAGAACCATCTCAAAAAACGCCAATTTGTTTCAAACTCGATGAAAATCGCTATTCTTGTTCGGGAATTACTTATTTTTGCTCAGCCGAGAGAATTGTTTATTTAGCGTCTCCACAGTAATTCTCAAGAACCAAGACGGCAAATTTTCTAGCTTGGCAACGATTGCCCCCGATAGCGTCTAAGGGAGGAGTTTAGCTAGCTGGATGCGATTGCCTGGCTTACTACTGCACACATCACCAACAAGTCTACTTCCCATGAAAGCTAAAAAATTTTTGACCCCCAAACAGCAATTCATCTTACAACAAACGCTCAAAACCAGTAACAACCCACAATTGCAACAGCACTGCTTGATGTTACTGCTCAGAAATGAAGGCAAAACCTATCAAGAGATTGCTAAGTTTCTAGATCGTTCGTACCGAACAGTTGCCTATTGGTGCGCGCATGGCGATCCCGACAATCTGGAAACGCTATTAGATCGTAGAAGCCAAGGCAACTATCGTAAAGTAACGCCGGAATACAAACGCCTGCTTTTTCAAGCCGCCTCCAAATCGCCCGTTAGCTTTGGGTATAAATCGTCGCGTTGGACAAACAACAAATTGGCTCAACACCTGGCTTCCATAACAGGAATTTTAATTTCGTCGTGCCAAATCGGAAATATTTTGCGTCAGGGGGAGAAATTAGATGTGCTGTTATGAACCCCTAGCTTCGCGAAGCAGCCTGGGGACTCCCGCGAAAATGTTTAATAAATAGCGATCGCAATCCTAGTCGTTGGCAAGCATCAGCATATACTGGGGGATGATTTAGAGCCATTCTTAGTAGTACAAATCAGAATTTTGTTCGATGAGGTTTCCGATGAATCAACTTCAAATTAATCCTTTGGATTTAGAAAAGTTAGTTACCTTAAATCCTCTTTTTATTTGTGGAAGAACGGGGTGTGGTAAAAGCTATTTAGCCAATCAAATAGCTCATCGACAGCTTTAGAAATTTCTGATAAAGCGAACAAACTTGAAGATGAATAAAACAATTAAGAGGAATAGAGTATGAAACCAGAATCTGATTTTAGTCAAGGAAGACGGGGTGCGATCGAGCCAATTCAATCTGGAAAAACACGCATTACTATTGCACTTGATGATGACATTTTAGAATGGTTTCGTAACCGAGTACGCGCCTCCGGCGGTGGCGATTATCAAACTTTGCTCAACCAAGCGCTACACGAATATATTCAAAATCGAGCCGAGCAACCTTAGAGGATGTTTGAACAAATATCGCCGATTCATTCTAAAAGTAAAATTATGTCAAATCGATGGAAACCTTCTGATTGTGCAAAAGTTGTCTTGAGCTTGGAAGCGACTCAAGCAAAGTTAAAAAAATCAGAGAAGTTGAAAAAACTAGAGACAAAAATTCAACAACAATCTGAATCTCAATTTTCACAGGCTAAGGTAATTTTAGAATCAATCGAAAAACAGGTAATAACATTAACACTAGAAAAAATCGAGCAAGTAGCGTCTGAAGCGCTGTTATCACCTGGATGCGAAATTTCTTTGTGGAATTATCAAACTCGCTGTGCTATTAAGCATTTCCTAAGCATTTGGCGAGTTGGATTCAAAATTAAAATTAAAGAACGCTTAATTTTAAGTTGTGTTTTCTTTTTAATTTTTTGTTTAATAGTTTTTTTGTATTTATTTATATATGGAAGAGATCTTACTGGAGACATGATTTGTTTAATATATTTTAGTTCGATGATTATAATTTCTTTATTAATAGCGTTTAACGGTTTACTTAAACAATTTAAGATTTATAATCCTAAGAAAATTAGTATTTCAATGCCAGAGTTAAGATTAATGCTAACTGAATTAAGAGAATTCTTGCGACCCTTTGGAATAAAAGTTTTTTTGAAAGGAATTTACGATTTCGATACTTGTGCGCTTTCGGTAGAATTAATTGTTACAAAACCCGTCAAATCTAAATGATTAAAGAAAATAAAAAGTTTTTACTAGTCGAACAAGAATTTGATTCTTGTTTTAAAAATTTAGAAAGTAAAGCTAAGCTTTGCTCTCTGGGCAAGATAGAAAATATGCAGCTATCTTTTAGAGAAGCAAGAAAAAATTTAAATTTTATTCAATGCCAGCAAAGAATCCTTATTAAAGAAACCATAACAATTCCTGATTTTAAATATTGTCAGTTTCTTGCCAAATATTTTTCTGTTAATTTGTTTGGTTTTAAGAATCTAGATTGTTTTCAAAATTTATGTTATTTTGTTTTGCTCATTTTAATCATAATTATTTTTCTCTTTTTGGGTTTTACGATTGGTGAAAATTATCTTTGCCAAGGTTTTTGTTACTATTTCATAGTAACTTTTATTGGAATTAGTCTTTGGCCCTTGTCTTTTCTCCTTGGAACTTTAGTAATGTCTCCGTTGCTATGGCTAATTGAAAAACAGAAACAAGTGACTATTAAGTCTCATCATTAATTAAACTAAAAGAGTTTAAAAAAATTATTTTTAAACTTAGAAAATTTTAAAATTTTCCCCAACGGTATTGATTAAGATAAATGATAAAATATATGAGGAAAGAAAAGAGATTGTCATCAAGCTAAATATTGAACTAAAAGACGATTGAATAGCACAAATTGCTTTAAAATAAACCAAAAAATAAAATGTATCAAATTATTATTCAATTGCCCCAAGATCGCTCGACTGAAGGCGAAATCCATTTAGAAAAATCAGACGGAGAAGTAATTGCTGGCCCATTTCGTGCTTTAGGATTGTCCCCTGGTTTTCTTGCTCTAACCCTCTTTTGTCACTCTCCGAAATCAATTCATAATAAATAAGTTAGTTTACCCAGAAGAATAAAAGGGTTGAAATTGATTCATGCTCTCAATAAGCTGATGAAATCCCAGCAATAAACGAC
>JAAUUT010000163.1 GCA_012031035.1 Candidatus Altimarinota bacterium
CCGTCTTCTCCATCTTCTCCCTCTTCTTCTGTCCGTTCGTCTAATTCTCTTCCCCTTCCTCCTTCTATTGCTTCAGGACAGACGCAAAATAACACCACAGCTACTCCTACTCCTTCAACTGCGCCTAATTCCAATACACTATCTCCCTTACCTCCGCCACCACAAACTAGTAATTCTCAAGTCGTCCCGCGTCCAACAGGTCTTCCAAATAGTTCGCTATCTGACGTTATGGCGGTTTCCCCTCGTCCCTTATCTGGGGGAAGTAATACTGATGTTGCCGCTACTAGCGTTCCTACTTCCAACAATTACCGGGTGCTAGTGCAAGCATCTGGAAGTCAACAAGAACAATTGCGATCGCGTTTTCCCGAAGCTTTTCGGACTTTCTATCAAGGACAAACCATGTGGCAAGTTGGTCGTTTTAGTAGTAGAGAAAATGTAGATAAAACTCTACAGGATTTGCAAACGATTGGGTTAGAAGGAGTTGTATTGGAATAATTATTGAGTTAAGTCTATCTAATTTTTTGGGGATACTTTTTTGAAAAAGTATCCTTATTTTTTAAAGGATTTACGATTTCAAAACCAAATTTTTACTTTTCTTGGATTTCTTTTTACCCTTTTTCTTAGATTTATTGCGATCGCTGGTATTAATAACCTCGATCGCATTTTTGGCAGTATCTATTAAAGTATTAGCCGTTATTTGCGATTCATTTTTGATACCATTCACCGAATTGTGTAGCACTTGTTGCGTCGCTTCTTTGAGTGCGTCAACTAAATCGGTTACGGTGTGTTTCTGTTCGCTGGTTGTCGATTTTACTGCTGCAACTGTATCTTGCAGTTTTGACGTAGTAGCTTGAATGGGGTTCTGACGGTCGTCATTTCCCTCACTAACAAGGTCGCTTTCATTATCAACAGTATCGCTTTGGGAATTTTTTGCTAGTAGTTTTTGAACGGCGATCGCGACAATTTCTCCGATTAAGGTACTAATAATAGCCAGACCTGCATTCTTGATGCTAGCACCCAAAATACTCGTTCCATCACCACTAGTTTTTTTATTTTTTTTATTAGTTTTTTTAGCCACGATTATAAAATTGAAATCAACTTAAATTTTTCTAAGTATTTAAGCTTAATTCATCAACGTTTATCGCTACATCTACATTAAGAATGGCAATTAGCGATCGCCATCTATGCAACAAGTTATAGTAAAGATGCGATATATCTCGTTTTTACAAGCGTTTAGGAAACTGGTCGCTGGTTACTGATAACTTTTCAAAGCGTGGGTTTGAGCGCAAATTATCAAAATCAGGGTTAGATTGCGCTAATTCTGGATAGATTTCGGGATCGATCTCGATCGCGTTTTCTAGGCTATTGAAGGCTTCTTCTAGATTACCTAACATCGCTTCGCAACAAGCGCGATCGTACCAAGCATAACCGTCTTCTGGTTCGACCTCTAAAGATTTTTGGTAGCATTGAATAGCTTCCTGGTAGCGCTGTAGTTGTTGTAAGATGACTCCTTGCTGATACCATGCCCAGTAATCTTGAGGTTTGCTTTGTAGGGCTTTTTGATAGTCGGTTAATGCCTCTTCTAGCTTACCCCAACTGCGTAGAGCATCGCCCCGACGATACCAAGCCCAATAATCTTGAGGACGCTTTTCTATGGCTTTATCGTAACAGGCGATCGCGCTTTCATAGTCTTCTATAAATCGATAGGCTTCTCCTTTGCGATATTGCGCCCAGTAATCGTTAGGATAGATATCTAAGGCTCGATCGAGACAAAAGATGGCGTTTTCGTAATCTTTTAATTCTTCTAAACAGAGACAGCCGCGATCGTACCAAGACCAATAATTATTAGGTTGCATAGTTGAGGCATTTTCGTAGCTAGTTGCTGCTTCTTCGTAGCGTCCTAATTCTTCTAAAATAATCCCTCTTTTATACCAAGCCCAGTAATCTTTTGGGTGATATTCTATCGCTTTTTCATAGCTAATTAATGCTTCTCGATAATTTTTTTGTAAACGAAGTCCATCTCCCATCTCATACCAAGCTTGATAGCTATCTGGACGACCTTCTAAGAATCTATAAACTGTAAATGATTGTTTTTTCTCATTTTTCTTTACTATAATGTACGCGCTATAACCTTAATATTTTTAATGCTTCCTTCTGAGTTACTGATTTATCGATACAAAGGTGAAACTATCGTTCCCAAAAAATTACCACTTAATAACATTTCGTTGAATCTTGCTGAAGATTGGATTGCTTGCTTTCAAGATGCGTTAGGAAGTACCCAAGGAGAACTCGATCGCAAACTTCAAGAACTAGAAGGCGACAGTCCAGATTATCGCGTTAAACGGGGACTCGCACACCTCCTCAAGAATAACTTTTCCACCTTTGAGATTATTAGTCCCATCGAACCTCAACAACTGCGACAACGAGTATTCACTCATGCGGCGACGACTGCTACCGTACCCGAAAATCGCGATCGCATCTTAGAAACGCTAACTAGCCATCTTAGCAAAGAACTCAATCGAGAAATCCTACCCCATGAGATAGAAAAAGGACTGTATGCAGATTTACAAGAAAATCGTATTTTTACCCAATTCGATGCGCCAGTCCCAGAAACTTTAATTCACCTATACAATCTCTCGCAAGTCCAAGGGATTTTTTATCGGGCCAGTCATATCGTTATTAACGCACATCGCAACGATCCTGGCGAGTATAAACTACTCTTTCGCTACTTAAAACTTTTTCAGTTGATGGCATATATTGAAGGCGATGCCGATACTGGATTTACGATTACTATCGACGGCCCGACGAGTTTATTTAAAGCTAGTACGCGCTACGGATTGGCGCTAGCGAAAATGATACCTGCGTTACTGCACGTCAGTAAGTGGAGTTTGAAGGCAAAATTACAAAATCGCGATTTCTATACGGGTAACGTCAAGACGGGATCTTTCGATTTAGATGATAAGTGCGCTTTAGTATCTCATTATCCGCCAGGTAAGACTTACGACAGTATGTTAGAAGCTTCTTTTGCAAAAGGATGGTCGAAGTTAAAAACCGAATGGCGTTTAGAAAGAGAAGTCGATTTAGTTCCCCTTCCAGGTAGCGTCATGATTCCCGATTTTCGATTGGTTCATCCCGACGGACGCGATTTTTTATTAGAAATTGTTGGATATTGGCGACCGGAATACTTGCAAAAGAAATTTTATCAAGTGCGTCGCGCTGATGCTGATAATCTTATTTTGGCGGTTTCTGAGAGGTTGAATTTAGAAAAAGCAGGAATTAAATTTACCGATTTACCCGCGAGTATTATTTGGTTTAAGGATAAATTATCGCCGCAAGCAGTGTTAGGCGTTTTGGAACAATAAATTGGTCAATCTCAAATGAGCGCGATCGCGCTAGCTATCCAAATCCATTAAATTTTCAAAAGGATGTTTATTCTTCCAACGATAAGTGTTGAAGTCTCGGCGATCGACTGACAAGATACGTCCATGCCCCAAATGTTCTGCTAAAATTACCAGCGAAGCATCTGCAAAATCCATCGGTAAATTAGCGTATTTTTCCATTAATTGACAAATATGCCCGCTATGACTGGGTTGCAAATCGAAAACTAAAAATGCTCCCAACGATAAACTATTTAGGAACCGAATTTGAGCGTAGTTTCCCATCTTCGTTAATAACAGATAACAAGTTTCTGTCACAACTGCCCATGTTGTAATTAGGGGTTCTTTAACCTGTGAAAGCTTTGTGGTTGCTTGACTATGATATATGTCATTTTGATTCGCTAAAGCTAGCCAAAAACCAGTATCAACAATGACCATACTTAGTTTTTAACTCCTCTTCTAAAAAAGATTTATAACTTTTTGAAAGGTTTGAGTCTGCATTTCCACAACCAATAAAACCCGTTTGTATCATTAACTGAGATGGATTTTTTTGTTCTTTTTGAATTTCTTGATAGTACAAGTCAATAGCAGTTTTGATTGTCTCTGTTATGCTTCGATTGGTCTGCTGTTGAATGTAGGCTAACTTGTTGGCGTGTTCTTCATCTAAACGAGCATTAATTCGCATAGTTTCCTTGAAGTGTCATAAGCTTGTATGACAATTTTAACAGAAAAGTTTTACAAAGATGACGCTCGCGATTGTTATTCTTGATAAATGTCAATTAAGTTACGATTTTGCGATCTTACTTCTTCGAGCATTGAAAGCGAAATTCTCTTGAGTATGCTTTGCGATCGCTCGATTACATAGATGCATAATTTGAGAGTCCCAAAACTACTAAAAAAATAACAACTGATAAGTAAGAGGGACTGAAAAATGTCACAGATAGACTTTAAAGAAATTCTTGAATACGGCTTGCGATCGCAGTTAGCTTATACGATTAATCAGTTAGGATGGTGCATTACCGAACAACTTAGATTGAGAACGCCAAATACCAATCGACTGTTTATCCAAGAAGTTCGCAACTCCGAAATTAACGTCATAGTCGAACTAGATGATGCAACTAAAACACAATGGATTGCTGTTCGCGGATCGAGTAATTTAAAGAATTGGGTGCTTAATTTTCGATACTTGCAACGATCTTTTGATAAAAACTTTTCAGAGCGAAAAATTACGATTGACTTACATACGGGATTTTATTTAGCTGCCGATGAAGTTTATCAAGCTATCTTACCGTATCTCAAGAAAAATTATAAAACGAGACTTACCGGACATAGTTTAGGCGGAGCGATCGCTGTTATTCTTATGATGCTCTTGCAAGAAGACGGCTATCAACTTGAGAAATGTATTACCTTTGGACAACCCAAAGTAACCGATAAAAAAGGCGCTCAAACGTGCAAAAATCTACCGTTGCTTCGAGTTATTAATGATGATGATATCATTCCCCTGCTACCTCCAGGAACTCTTTTAACTAGATTGCAAGGAGGTTATCATCATTTTGGCGAAAGAATCGCTTTCGATCCCGAAAAAGACTATCTTAATCTCGAAGATCGCCAACATTTAGATAATTATACCTATGGCTTCTGGGTTAGTCTATTACAAGCGATCGCTAAAAGAGATCTTCAAGATAGTACGGACAACATCAAAGACCATAATCTTAGCCTATATTTACTCAACGTCATTAACAATATTGAATCCAAAGAACTCGTTCTTACAAACTTGTTGCGCAATTTATCTCCTCAAGTTCCTGGCAGTATGTAACAATCTACCACGTCTTTCAATATACAAGGTTGGGTTTTGTTGGGCGAGCGGTAATCAGTCATGTCTTTTAACTGATTACTGATTTAAGTACGGAGATCCGAATGCTTATGAGAGTGCGAATTGGGTCGCGATCGGGCAATATTGGTAATTAAGATAAGATACATCCAAACCCTACAAGAAAGCGCTATGACTGTACTTGAGAAAGGCAATATTACGATTCATACCGAGAATATCTTTCCCATCATCAAGAAATCGCTCTACACCGACCACGAAATTTTCTTGAGAGAGTTGATTTCTAACTCGGTAGATGCCATCTCCAAACTAAAAATGGCATCTTTTGCAGGAGAAGTCAAAGGCGAAATTGGCGAACCCGAAATCGTTATTTCTATTAATAACGATAATAAACCTTGTCGATTTCCGATAATGGAATCGGCATGACTGCTGAAGAAATCAAGAAATATATCAATCAGGTTGCTTTTTCTAGCGCCGAAGAATTTGTTAAAAAGTATCAAAAATCTGCCAACGATCTCATCGGTCATTTTGGATTGGGTTTCTATTCCGCTTTCATGGTGGCTAAAAAAGTAGAAATCGATACTCTTTCTTATCAAGAAGGCTCTCAAGCCGTACACTGGTCTTGTGATGGTTCTCCTGAATTTGAACTGAGCGAATCTTCAAGAACTCAAATCGGAACTACTATCACCCTGACGCTACTCGATGACGAACAAGAATATCTACAACCCGCCCGTATCAAACAGTTAATCAAAGGCTATTCCGATTTTATCTCGGTTCCCATCAAGTTTGAAGGCGAGATGGTTAACAAACAGCGGGCATTGTGGAAAGAATCGCCGCAAAATCTTACCAAAGAAGATTATTTAGAGTTTTATCGCTATCTTTATCCATTTCAAGAAGATCCCCTACTCTGGGTACACCTTAACACCGATTATCCTTTCCTACTCAACGGCATTCTTTATTTCCCAAAACTTCGTCCCGATGTCGATGTTTCCAAAGGACATATCAAATTATTCTGCAATCAGGTCTTCGTTAACGAACATTGCGAAGAGATTATTCCTCAATTTCTCATGCCTTTGCGGGGAGTGATTGACAGTCCTGATATTCCTCTTAACGTCTCTCGCAGTGCCTTAACGAGCGATCGCACCGTTCGTCGTATTGCTGATTTTATCGCGAAAAAGATTGCCGATCGCCTAAAATCGCTTTATACAGAAAATGCAGAAGAATACATTCGTTGCTGGACGGATGTCGGTACGTTTATCAAATTCGGTTCTCTGCGAGACGAAAAGTTCAAAAAGCAAGTTGAAGATATCCTCATCTATCGCACCACCTACAAAGCTGATGTAACCGAACAAAAAACTGATACGCCTACCGTAGAAGTACAAACAGAAGGGGACGCATGGCAAGAAGTTGCCTCAGATAAGTCGCCATCAACCTATGAACAGTTTGGATATACGACCCTGAATGCTTATTTAGAACGCAACAAAGCGAGTCACGAAAATCGAGTCTTTTACTGTACCGATTCTGCGAGTCAATCGACTTATGTAGAACTTTACAAAAAACAAGGTCTAGAAGTCTTGTTTATGGACTCGTTTATCGATACCAATTATTTTATTCCTTTCCTAGAGCAACAGCACGCTAACGTTAAGTTTACGCGCGTCGATGCGGAACTCGATAATACTTTACTCGATCGCGATAAAGAAAAAGAAATTGTCGATCCTACTACCCAAAAAACCCGCAGCGAACAAATTAAAGAATTGTTCGAGAAAGCGCTCAACAACTCCAAAATCAATATTCGTACCGAATCCCTAAAATCCGATAATCCCCAAAGTACGCCGCCAGCAATGGTACTTTTACCAGAAGCGATGCGGCGACTGCGAGATATGACCGCTTTGCTGCAACAGCAAGAACAAGCCTTCCCAGAAGAACACGTTCTGCTGGTTAATACCTCCCATCCTCTCATCCAAAAGATAGCACAACTCGCTCAAGGAAGCATCGTACAGGGTGCGGGAGAATCCCCATCGGGCGAATTAGCGAAGATGCTGTGTACTCATGTCTACGATCTAGCGCTGATGGCGCAGAAAGGATTTGATGCAGAAGGGATGACCGCTTTTCTCGAACGATCTAATCAAGTGCTGACCAAACTAACGGAAAAAATCTAAAATGCAACTGCGATCGCCAATAATTGGCGATCGTCATTCTCTATATTTCCCAAGACTCAGGACGAATGACTCGCGAGCGAGTAACATAAGGAAAGTCCAAACTAAGTATTTAATTTTAATGTCGCTATCAAGCGATCGCCCAAAAAGAAAAGCTTCTCTTCATACTGTCCTCATTATTTCATCGGTAGTGCAAATTATTATTCCGGTGGGGTTGACAGGCTATTTTTCTTGGCGTAACTCACAACAAGCTGTCAACGAACTTGCCTATCAGTCGATGGAAAAAGTCAGCAATTGCATCGAACAAAATTTACACGAGTACTTTGTCATTCCCGAATTAGTCAATCAAAGCACCCTGAACGCGATCGAACTAGGCTATTTAAATTTAGAAAACTTACAACCTTGGGAAAAATATCTTTGGCGACAAGTTCAGCTAGCGCCTCAGCTTAGTTTTATTGGTATAGGCAATGAAAATAAGGAATATCGAGCCGCTAGAAAATTTTCTGATAATTCTTTAGGGATTAATCAATCCGATCGCTCGACAAACTTTAATCTTTATAGCTACCATAGCGATCGCAATGGCAATCGGACTACTCTCAAAAGTATTACCAAAAACTTCGATCCGCGAAAGCGTCCTTGGTATCAAAAGGCAGTTGCTGAAAAGAAACTAACGTGGAGCGATGTTTATTTATCCCTTCTCGAATCGTCTCTATCAATCAGTACCGTTCAACCCATCTACGAGCCAAATACAAAACAGCTAAAAGGTACGTTAACAGTTACGCTGCGTCTCGATGGCTTGAATGATTTTTTGAGCAAGCTTAAAGTAAGACAATCTGGACAAGTATTTATTATCGATCGCGATGGCACTCTCATTGCGACTTCTTCTACAGAAAAACCCTATCGTATTAACAATAACCAAAAAGAATTAATTGCGGCGATCGATAGCAGCAATATTTTAACTCAAGCAACATCAAAGCATTTATTATCTCACTTTCAAGATTTACAACAAATCGTTCGTCCCCAACAACTAGAATTTTCCCTAGAAGGAAAACAACAATTAGTAAGAGTAATTCCGCTTAAAAACAACCAAGCATTAAACTGGTTAGTTGTCGTTGTCGTTCCAGAAGCGGACTTTATTCAATCGAGCGATGCTACTAATCGCACCACGATTCTACTTTGCCTGATAGCATTGCTTGTTTCTATTATTGTTGCTATCTTAATCGCTCGATGGATCGCTCAGCCAATTTTACAACTAAACGCTGAGACAAAAAAGATTGCTAAAGGAGATTTAGCAGGCACAGTAATTGTTAATCGCACTGATGAAATAGGAGAGCTAGCCAACTCATTCAATCGAATGTCAGAGCAACTGCAAACCTCATTCGACGCACTGCAAACCTTGAATGAAGAGTTATTGTATAGCGAAAGTCGATTAACACAATTTCTAGAAGCCTTACCCATTGGCATAGTCGTTTATAATCGCGATGGGACATTAGCTTACTACAATCAAACAACAAAACACTTGCTCGCGCTCGACGAACCTATTCCAGAAAACCCCAACGAACAATTTGCCCTCACCTCTAAAATCTATGTAGCGGGAACCGACCGGCTATATCCAACCAAAAAACTTCCTTGCTTTCGCGCACTTCAAGGAGAAAGCGTAACGCTTGACGATTTAGAAATTCATCGAGAGGGTAAGATTGTTGCTTTAGAAGTACGCGCTACGCCAATTTTCGATCCTCAAGAACAAATTGCCTATGCAATTGTGGCTTTTGCCGATATCACCAAACGCAAAAATGTTCAAAAAATCTTATCGAACTACTACAATGCTCTCGAAACTGAAGTAGCACAGCGCACTACCGAATTAAAGCAAGCCAATCAACAATTACAGCTTCTAGCTAATTTAGATGGCTTAACTCAAGTTGCTAACCGTCGTCGTTTTGATGAGTATTTAAACCAAGAATGGAAGCGCTTAGTACGGGAAAAACAGCCACTTTCTTTGGTGATGTTCGATATCGACTACTTTAAGTTCTATAACGATTGCTACGGACATCAAGCAGGAGATGAGTGTCTCAAACAAATTGCTGGCGCGCTTTCTCGCGCTCTCAAGCGTCCGGCCGATTTAGCGGCTCGTTATGGCGGGGAAGAGTTTGCGGCAATTTTGCCCAACACCGAATTATTAGGGGCTGTTGCGGTGGCAAGGGCGATTCAGGAGGAAGTCAAACAGTTAAAAATCCCTCACGATCGCTCGGAGGTCAGCGAATACGTTACTTTGAGTATGGGGGTTACAAGTGTCATCCCTACTCAAGATTTGTCGGTCGAGAGTTTAGTGGCGGCGGCTGATGAGGCACTCTACGAGTCAAAAAGACGAGGGCGCGATCGCTTTCTGATTTATTATCCTGCTTAGTCCCACAAAAAATTACAATAATTGAAGATTTAACCGGACTATTTACTTACCTTTTGCTTTAATTGTTCTAGATTCCACCGCGAATTCTGGAATCTCTTCGAGTTCGTTTTCGCTGAGGTTGTATTGTTCGCAAACTAAACTCAGACGCATTCCAGGGGTTTTTACCGCCTTGACGGAATGGGTTAAATCGCCTTGAAAATAGATGAGTGTATTAATTTCTGGTTTAATCTGTCCGATTTGCTTTTTATAGTTGCGCAATACTAACTCTCCGCCTTGTAAATTGGGTGGAACTTGTAGGTAGAGAACGCTGACCACCATAGGAGGCTCGACAGTTTTACAATAAGATCTAAGAGAGCGATCGATATGCGGATCGACGCGAGAACCTTTCTGTAGCAGCAAGGGATTGAGGTAGAAAGCGTTACAAGTAGGTTGTAATGCTAGGTCTAG
The DNA here is from genome assembly GCA_012031035.1 of Candidatus Altimarinota bacterium. Classification (GTDB taxonomy): domain Bacteria; phylum Cyanobacteriota; class Cyanobacteriia; order Cyanobacteriales; family Microcystaceae; genus Hydrococcus. Next base: position 10,213 of record JAAUUT010000163.1, read on the forward strand.
ATAGGGTTTAAAGAAGGGAAACTGTCGTTTGACTTTGGCAATTTCCGAACGTTGAAAGACGACAGAAAATCCTTTAGTGTCAATAAAGTCGCGGTTGAGGTTGTTAATTGTTAGATAAGGACACGCGAGAATTTCTCCTCGCAAATCGTTAATGTATGCGATCGCGAAAGCTTGGGGATGTTGGGAATAGTAATTCAAAGTAGATTAGTATATTTAAAACGATTAGAGCAGTTTAAAAGAATTGATGATTTGTTTAACCGTCGGTTCAAACACTTTATAATGCTCAATTTTTGCCTCATAAATTATAAGATATAAATAGTCTTGTTTAATCGCTCCCTATTTGCATTTTTTGAATTTATTTTGTCCTTCTAATCCGGTATAAACTAATAAATAAGCAGGATGATTATCTAAATAAACTTTTCGATTTTCAAAATCT
>JAAUUT010000044.1 GCA_012031035.1 Candidatus Altimarinota bacterium
AGATTTTGTTAAAACTGGTCAGCAAAAGGTCAAGATAGCTTCTAAAAAACTACGCCGTAAACGTTCGCCCAACCGCAATAAGAAAATCAAGGCTTCGCGCCGATGGAAAAAACAACGTAAATTCGTATCAAAGTTGCAGCGCCAAGTAGCACGGTCTAGAGAAGACTGGCTGCACAAAATAACCAGCAGCATAGTTAGCAGTAATAGCCTAGTTGCTGGAGAACAACTAAACGTTAAAGGCATGACCGCTATGGCCAAAAAGCGAGTGCGTAATTCCGAGGTTCCCTCGGAATGCAAGACGCACTCAAGACAGGGGAGTAAGCGTAAAGCTCAAAAGACTGGACTTAACCGCTCCATACTTGATGTTGGCTTCGGTATGATTGGACAAATGCTTGAGTATAAGTTGGCAGAAGCGGGAGGTTTTTATGTAGAGTCTCCGACTCGCCAACTCAAGCCAACTCAGCGTTGTGCCTCATGTTGGGAGCTAACGCCGAAGACATTAGCGGACAGAGTTCATATTTGTTCCTCTTGCGGTCATACCGAAAACCGAGACGTAAATGCCGCCCAGGTCAATTTGATTTGGGCAAGGGGGCAGGAACTGTCCTCTACAGTCGTGGAGTCGCCTAGCTCTACCTCGTGCGGAAGTATGCGGCAACTAGGGGCGTTGAGACGACAGAAACAACAATCTGCTAAAACTGAAGGTTAGAAACGCTAATCTCAGCGTAGCGGATTAGCGTAGTTCATATCTCCTGCAAATACGATCGCGCTTGTTACCAACAAACACAAAATGCCAGCAACTCCTGCTAGGGGTTGTCCAGCAATTCCCGTCATCCAAGCTGCACCTTTACCCGTATAAGAAAGCAATTTGGCTGAGTCGAGAGAGGATAGTCCCCAAATCCATCCTGCATGAAGTCCGCAGGCTAATCCCAAGCTACCATCATCGACTAATCTAGCTCCTACTAATACTATCCCCATCAACCACAATCCAGGAAGTTGAGGAATGGTTTGTTGGCGCTCCCAAATGAGATGGAGGAGTGCAAAGATGAAGCTAGAAATAATAGCTGCGCAGAGGGTGGAATAGTCTTGTCGGAATTCGTCAAACAAAAAGCCGCGAAAAATTAATTCTTCTGTAATACCAATCCACAATCCCAAGGCGAGTAAGGGAAAGATAAGCGATCGCAACTTTGGCAAATTTTCGCGATGCCATTGCAGCCAACCCAACCATCCTTCGATAGCAAAAACGAAAAGCAATCCTCCTATTCCCAGACTCAATCCGATTGAGGTAGAGAGAATAAATTGCATCTGCCCAGTCAATCCATAGTCAAAAAAAGAAGCTCCCTCAATTTTAGCTGCACCCCAAATAATTAAAGGTGCGATCGCGTATAGCGGAGCTAATAAAGATAGTTTTAAGGCTGGCGTTAGCGGTTTGGTTGGATTCCAGTTTAATTTCCAAGCAATTGGAATTGCAATTGGCAACCATGCAATCGTCCACGCTATCAAAAATGCGATCGCTACAATAGGAGAATTTGCTTTCGTTATGTTGAATTGAATATTCAAATGATTTTTCTATTTAAGCGATAAAAAATGACTCAAGTTTTGCGATCGCAACCAAATAATCTGTCTGCGATCGCTAAAATAAAGTCCCTCTAGATTTTACTAACGAAGCTGGCTATCGACCAAGCTTGTAGAGGGACTATAGGTCAACAAATTCCAGCCAAAGGAGCAATTTAGAGGAAGAAAGATTTTATCTCCTTATCTGCTTGGCTTTAACAGATTGCCGAGAGTTTTTGCTTCCAATACTTTATGAAAAACCGATTTCCCAAGCTATTCGTTCTCTACAAATCAATACTCGAAGCTTTTTTCTTTCCTTTTCGTCTAAATGCACGATTCGACTGTTCAAGAAGTCTATTATTGAAGTTTTCGCAGGCTTTTTTTAGACGCGATCCGCGCAGCGCTTCCGTTGGCGTTAGCCTGCCGTCAGGCATAGGAAATTGCTTTCTAAAACCTTTTGAATTCAGTAATTTTGAGACAACTGACGCTTAATCTTTTTCGGTCAATTGATTATGCGCTCAACGCTTCTTGCGCTTCTTCAGCTTCCATATCTTCATCAATTTGTTTGAGATGAATATGCTTATATCCGAGCTTGATGACAAACTCATCTCCGGGTTTTAATCCCATTTGCTCGGTGTAGGTCGAACCAATAACAATTTGACCGTTCTTATGAACGCTTACGCGATAAGTAGGTTCCCGTCCGCGTCCATCTTTAGCGCCTCCTGGCTCTAAAGGAACTCCTTTTGCTGCTAAAACTGCATCATAAAAATCTGTTAAATTAACGCGAACTTGTCCGTCTTTTGAAGAGAAATAGCCACAGCGCTTTGCTGTTTCTCGACGGGGCAGATGGGATAGCTCTTTTACTTTTTGAAGTAGTGCTTTTCCTGTTAAGGGGGTATTGGGGTTTTCACTCATAACAATCTTATGTTCCTTTATTTTTCTACTAATTGTACTTGAGTTTTTGTTGTTACGATTTATCTTATCAAAAATATAACGTTGTCTACTTAATTTTTAAAAAAAAATTTAAGACTTATAAATTTAAGAATAAAATGGTTGAACGAAGTCTCTTACTAGGATAGATAATAGTCCCAAAAGCCGATCGGGGTATTTAAAACGCAAGATAGTTAAAAAAAGAAGCGCTCGACGTACAAAACAAAAAGAGTAAAGTAAGATCGAAGTAAGCTTTGGATCGAGACAACAGAAGAGTTTAAGTAAATATACTCTTCAATTGGATAATCGTTCGATTCTTACTAAGCCGTGCAAGGTTTCAGTAATTTTAAAGCAGAGCGATCGCGCTAGCAAGAGAATTTCTTTGCCTTCAAGATTTTTTAATAGCGAGTAGAAGATTATAGCTTATGCAAGTCAGTTTTAAAATTCTCAGGCAACAACAAAATAATTCGCCAAAATTCGAGACTTATATATTAGATGTAGAGCCAGGAAATACAATCTTAGACTGTCTCAATCGCATTAAGTGGGAACTCGATGGAACTCTGGCATTTCGCAAAAATTGCCGCAATACCATTTGTGGTAGCTGTGGGATGAAAATTAACGGTCGATCTGCTTTAGCTTGTAAAGAAAATGTTGGTAGCGAAATAGCACGTTTTTCCCAACAATCAAGCGATGGATTGCCAGAAATTCTGGTAGCGCCGATGGGCAATATGCCAGTTTTAAAAGATTTGGTCGTGGATATGATGAGTTTTTGGGATAATCTAGAAGCCGTCGATCCTTATGTGAGTAATAGCGCTAGAAACATTCCCGAACGAGAATTTTTACAAACTCCTGAAGAAAGAGCGCGTCTCGAAGCATCGGGCAATTGTATCTTGTGTGGGGCGTGTTATTCTGAGTGTAACGCTCGCGCCGTCGATCCTAGTTTTGTTGGGCCTCACGCCCTCGCTAAAGCTCAACGCATGGTAGACGATTCTCGCGACGCAACTACTGAATCTCGGCTAGAGAAGTACAATCAAGGCACTCAAGGAACGTGGGGCTGTACGCGCTGTTATATGTGCAATGCCGTCTGTCCGATGGACGTTGCCCCAATGGAGAGAATCGGCGAAATCAAACAAGAAATTCTCGATCGCAAAAATGCTCAAGCAAGTCGTTCTATCCGTCACCGCAAAGTGTTAATTGAGCTAGTCAAGCAAGGCGGTTGGATTGACGAACGCAAATTTGGTTTATATGTAGTAGGAAATTATTTTCGCGATTTGCGAGGATTGTTGAGTCTTGGGTCTTTGGGCTTGCGAATGCTAGCGAAAGGAAAGTTTCCAGCGACTTTTGAACCGTCAGAAGGAGTGCTTGAGGTGCGATCGCTCATCGAAGCCGTTCAAGCAAGCGAGTAGTTCACCTCTGTCTCGAAGAGAAATTTACGATCGCATTTGAAGAATTTAAAATTATGTGAGTCCCAATCGCTCTTAGCTAATGTTCTAGAATAAAGCAAGACTTGGTAATTTTAAGCACACATTCGCTCGTTTTTCTGATTATGTCAGTTTTGGCTGCAATCGCCGTTTTGGCACTTTTAATTGTCGTTCATGAATTAGGTCACTTTGGGGCAGCGCGCTTGCAAGGAATTCGCGTCAATCGCTTCTCCATAGGTTTTGGGCCAGTTCTCCTCAAATATCAAGGTTCCGAAACCGAATATGCTATCCGCGCGTTTCCTTTAGGGGGTTATGTCGGTTTTCCCGATGATGAACCCGATAGCGAAATTCCTCTAGACGATCCTAACTTAATGCGCAATCGTCCGGTTCTCGATCGCGCGATCGTCATTAGTGCCGGAGTTATCGCTAATTTGATCTTCGCCTACTTCCTCCTAGTCGGACAGGTAGCAACTGTCGGGATTCAAGACCTACAACCAGGCGTTGCTATTCCTCAAGTTCTCTCAGAAACGACATCTGTTGCTGCTAAGGCAGGGATTCAATCGGGTGATGTAGTAATCGCAGCAGATGGACGAGAACTAGATAAATCGCCAGATGCGATCGTTTCTTTGCGAGAAACCATTCAAAATTCTCCTAATAAACCCATCGATTTGACGATTAAGCGAGAACAAGAAACCTTCCCTATCACGATAACACCAGAACTGGGTAGCGATGGAAAAGGCAAAATTGGCGTGATGTTGTCTCCCAATGTAGGTACTCGTCATCCGAATGGAATTGGCGAAGTCCTGACCATGAGTGCCGATGCGTATCAAAACATTACTGTGATGACAGCACAGGGATTCTGGCAATTAATTAGCAATTTTCAGGAAAATGCCAAACAAGTTGCCGGCCCTGTCAAAATTGTCGAATATGGAGCCAATATTGCTAGCAGCAATGCTGGAAATCTCTTTCAATTTGCCGCTTTAATCAGCATTAACTTGGCAATTATTAATATACTGCCCCTACCCGCGTTGGATGGCGGTCAGCTAGCGTTTTTGTTGGTTGAAGGGTTGCGCGGCAAACCACTGCCTAGAACCATTCAAGAAGGAATTATGCAGACGGGATTAGTTCTTTTACTTGGTTTAGGAGTTTTCTTAATCGTTCGAGATACAGCCAATTTAGCCGTCTTTCAACAATTGTTTCAATAGGTTGCATCGGTGAGTATTACGCGCAAGCGGACATCAAAAAAACAACGAGCGTTAGAAATCTTAATTCTTCTCAAACGCCTCTATCCTGACGCAACCTGTAGCTTAACCTATCAAACTCCCGTACAACTGTTGGTTGCTACGATTCTCTCGGCGCAATGTACCGACGAACGAGTCAATTTAGTTACGCCAGTTTTGTTTGCACGATTCCCCGATGCAATATCTTTAGCAAATTGCGATCGCGAGGAATTAGAAAGTATCATTCGTTCGACAGGATTTTATCGCAATAAAGCTAAAAATATCCAAGGCGCTTGTCAAAAAATTGTCAGCGAGTTTGGCGGCGAAGTTCCAAAACAAATGGAAAAGTTACTGACGCTTCCAGGGGTTGCGAGAAAGACGGCTAATGTCGTTCTCGCCCACGCTTTTGGGATTAATCAAGGTGTAACCGTCGATACCCATGTCACGCGCTTAAGCGCTCGGCTAGGACTCACTGAGGAAACCAATCCAGTTAAAATAGAACGGGATTTAATGCGGCTTCTACCTCAACCCGATTGGGAAAACTTTTCGATTCGGATAATCTATCACGGTCGAGCAGTCTGTAAAGCCAGAAAACCTAATTGTGCTGAGTGCCAGCTATCTCATATCTGTCCGTCTGCTGAAGTGTTAAATCCAAAGCTTACTCGACAAACGGCTATCTAATTCTCAAAAGGCGATCGCAAGCAAGTTTACATATCATTAATTTTGTTTTTTGTCAATAGACAAGGAAGTTATTATGCCGCCTACTCTGCTAATTTCTAAAGAACTCCCCGCATTACAATATCATTCCAGTCGCGATCGCTTTGATTTAACTTGGCAAGCGCCTCTATCTACCTTACTCGGTTTGGGACGTGCTGCCGGAGCAGATTTAGTCGAATTTTTTCTAGAGCGCATTAATTATATCAGTTGTTTGGCCGAAGATGATGCCATTACCAGTATTGCGCCTCGTCTTACCACGGGTGCTGGCGTGAGAGTTTTTCGAGGCAAAGCAGATTGTTATGTCAGCACGAACGATATTTCTTTTACTGGACTAAAAGCAGCGCTAGAAAAGGGGTTATCGATTTTGGGATTGCAACTGCCTACCCCTAATGCTTACATTCCAGAAATTAACTTAGAAATGTTCCGGGATTATGCCAGCGCTGGAGGAAAAGAAGCATGGCTAGAGCGAGCGAGTTCTATGAAAGAAATGGGAGAAGTTCTCCTCGCTGCCAATCAAAAATTGAATCAAAAAGCTTCCCACCTACAATCTCGGCGAGCCGTTTATTTTCGCGACTGGCAAGAGGTTTTAGTCGCGGCTAGCGATGGAACGTTCGCCAGAGATATTCGCCTCACTCAATCGGTCGGTTATAATCTCCTGTGTGCGGATGGCGCTCATCGCACCTCGATAGGCAAGCGATTGGGGAATACTAGCGATCCGAATTTTCTGCGTACCTGGAATTATGAAACAACAGCAGAAGAAGTAGCACAATCGGCTGGAAAAATGCTCTATGCCGACTATGTAGAATCGGGAACCTATCCTATCGTCATGGCCAATGAGTTTGGTGGTGTAATTTTCCACGAAGCTTGCGGACATTTGTTAGAAACTACCCAAATCGAACACAAAACGACACCTTTCATCGACAAAAAAGGCGAAAAAATCGCTAATGAAAATTTAACAGCTTGGGATGAAGGGCGATCTGATAATGCTTTTGGCACGATCGATATGGATGATGAGGGAATGCCTACCCAAAGAACTTTGTTGATTGAAAATGGCATTCTCAAGAATTTTATCGCCGATCGCGCGGGTTCGATGCACACGGGACACCCTCGCACGGGTAGCGGTCGCCGTCAAGACTATAAGTATGCTGCGGCTTCTCGGATGCGCAATACTTACATCGCACCTGGAAACTACTCTATCGACGATCTATTTTCTTCAATCGATAAAGGAATCTATTGCAAGCAAATGGGAGGCGGAAGCGTTGGTGCAACTGGAGAGTTCAATTTTGCCGTAGCTGAAGCATATTTAATCGAAAATGGCAAGATTACCAAACCCCTAAAAGGAGCTACCTTAATTGGCGAAGCAAAAGACATTATGAACAAAATCTCTATGTGTTCCCAAGATTTAGGATTGGCTGCGGGTTTCTGCGGTTCGGTTAGCGGTAGTATTTATGTCACTGTCGGACAACCTCATCTCAAAGTAGATTCGATAACCGTAGGCGGACGTTAAAACAGCGATCGCGAAACCCAACATTAAATATGCTTTGTTGGGTTTTATTTTGTCAGTTAATTTTTGCAGGTAGACGAACCCAAAAAATACTCCCTTTCTCTAGCTCGGATTCTACTTCAATCGTTCCTTGGTGAGCCTCAACAATACGACGAGATAAATACAATCCCAAACCACTTGTCGAGCGTCTGTGCTTGCCGCGTCGAAAACGCTCGAATAACATCGTTTTATCTTCTGGAGAAATTCCCGCTCCGGTATCTTCTACGGCAATTGTAACAAACGAATTGACCGCATCGGCTCCGATGAGACGAACTTTGACATATCCCTCATCAGTAAATTTAATAGCATTGCCGATTAAATTGGTTAAGAGTCGTCGTAACTCTAGGCGATCGCCTTTGACTTTTGTTTTAGCTTCTAAATCGGATTCTGTCTCAGAATCGACCGTTAATCTAATATTTTTTTCTTCTGCTAAAGGAGCGAGTTCTTGAGAAACTTCTGTAACGATTTCTCGCACATCGACAATCGTTAGGTTTAATCGTTTATCTCCAGCTTCGTGAGTATAAACTTCTAGCAGATTGTTAACCATCTCCAGTAAGTTCTGGTTGTTGCGAACGATAACATCGATCGCCTTATTCATATCTTGTGGAATCTCGCCATAAAGTCCTTCTTGAAATAACCCTAACATTCGGTTGGCTGCAATAAGCGGCGTTCGTAGATCGTGGGTCATGCGCGAAACGAAATCTTCTTTTTGACGCGCCAACTCTTCTTTTTGTTGAGTGGCGATCGCCGCTTCTAGTTGAGCTTGGTAAATGCGCATGGCGTTTTGCAAGCATCCTACCAGTCGCGGCGGGGAGATCCTAGCTTTGGAGAGATAGTCAGATGCTCCAGCTTTCATTAAATCGACCGCAATTTGTTCGTCTCCCTGTCCGGTCAGCACGATCAAGGGAATTTTTATTCCGTTATCGCGCAGTTCTTGCACTAGCGCTAGTCCATCTTTATCGGGTAAGCGATAATCGATAAAAGCACAATCAAAATGATTGTCTTGTAGTTTGGCGATCGCCATCGCACAGTCATAAGCTTCGGATATTTCGAGTGTCAGTCCTGCGGTTTTGAGAGCGCGACGCACTGCCATGCGATCGACTTCATCATCATCTACAATCAAGACTTTTAGAGGTGTATCTATGACACTTGGAATCGCTGACTCGATTGTCATCGGTTAAATGCCTCCCCCTTTATCAGTGACCAGTGACCAGTTATCAGAAGTCGAAAATTTATAGAGTATATCACCTTTTTACAAACAAGGTTGGTTATGGCATTTCGCATAGCGTCCAATATTTATTTAAAGTTGCCATCGCTTCTAGAAAACCAGAAAATGTTAGCGGTTTGAGTAAATAACCTGCCACATTCAATTGATAGGCTTCTACGCGATCTTGGTCTTGATTAGAAGTTGTCAAAACTACAACAGGTATACTTTTTAGTTTAGGATCGGCTCGCAACTTTTTTAAAAATTCAATTCCACCCATTTTGGGCATATTGAGATCTAATAAAATCAAGCGGCGATGAGGCGGGATAACTGGAGATTTACCATCTTCATTTTGCAGCATGTTGAGCGCTTCTAATCCATTAGAAGCAATATAAAGTGGATTAGTGATATTATTTTTTTTGAATGCTCGTTTGATGTTCATCACATCAACTTCGTCATCCTCCACAAGTAAGATATTCATTGCTCTATCCGCCACCATATAAATGCAGTCTGTTTGGAGGGTTGGTTTCTAATAATTTCAATGATTGCATCAAAATTTTGATTATTTTCGCGATTATTGTAATCTTAAATACCTGCGATCGCCCTCAGTCTATAGATACAAATTTGTTTCAATTATCTAAATTTTATTTGAAGTGAGTTCCTGTATAAAAAGCTCGACTAATTCTGCTGTATTCACTAATATTTCTTCACCTTGAGGAGCGAGATCGGCGGTACGATAACCGTTAGCCAAAATCTTTTCTTGAGCTTGGATTAAACTTCTGGCGGCTTCTTTTTCTCCCCATTGCTCCAACATTAGAATAACTCCTGCTAGCGTTCCTAATGGATTAGCAATGCCTTTTCCTGCAATATCGGGTGCTGTTCCATGAATGGCTTCATACATCCCAAAACCGCTTGTATTTAAGCTAGCAGAACCAAGCAAACCAATCGAACCCACGATTGCTCCCCCAATATCGCTGAGAATATCCCCAAAAAGATTGCTAGCAAGAATCACATCAAAATGCTGGGGATTGGTGACTAATTGCATCGCCAGATTATCTACCAACATCGGTTCGATAACCACTTCAGGAAAGGCTTTTGCTTCTTCTGTTACCAGACGAGTCCACGGTAAATAAGGAAGCGCATTTTCTTTGTGAGCGACGGTTAGTAACCCTCGACGGTTATTAGCCTTCTGGAGTGCGACTTTCGCAATACGCCTTATCTCCCAGTCATAGTATTGCATCGTATGATAACCATAAGCACCTTTCTCATCTTCATCTCGTCTCGAAGCACCAAAATAAATACCGCTGGTCAGTTCCCGCACGAACAGAATATCAACTGCTTTAAGTTTTTCAGCTTTAAGCGAAGCCTTATGGAGCAAACTGTCAAAAGTACGAACGGGACGTAGATTAGCAAAGAAATCAAAATGTTTTCGCAACTCCAACAGTCCTCCTTTAGAAACTGCACCGAAAATAATGCCATCAGAACCTTCGCACAATTGTCTGGTTGCCTCTGGACAAAAACTTCCTAATATGGTATACGCAGGGTTTCCGATCGCACCATAATCGACTTTGACAGAAAACCCATTGAGTCGAGCGACTGAATAGAGAATCTTTAAAGCAGCTTCTACAACTTCTGGCCCAATTCCTTCACCAGGAAGAGCTACCACGCAATACTGACGAGAAAGCGAAGATTCGGACATTAACGCTATTTTTTTCTCCTTTCTATACAGGTTAAAGTTGTCAAGAATAATAAAGCTAATACCGAACTCGGTTCGACCACTTTGGGAATTGTTTTTACTCTTCCAGTATTTAAGTTGGGATTCAAGAAAGTCGAGTTTTTACTCTTGCCAACAATATCCCAAGTTCCAACAGGCTTGTTAATGTGGAACGAACTTAACGTACAACCCATAAATTCCTGAAATTCTTGTAAGTCTTGACTGCCGCGAGCGTAGAAACACGACTCGGAATTTTCAGATGAGGCAGTTTCTTTAACAATGGGATTGAGATCTGGGGAGAGAAGATTCTCTGTATCCAGGTTTAAACCGCCTGTAAAAGGCTTAGAAGGCGAAGAGAGAGCAAATAATCGATTGTGAGCATTGTTCGCATTACTCGCCAATAAAAGCGACTCTGAGGCAGATTGGTCAGAGGTAAGAAAAGTTTCTAAATCGAGTTCTAATTTTCTTCCCGTTAGGTCGTCGTCGAAAGCCGTATCAATTAGACTGGGTTGGGCAACGACAAAGCGATCGCAAAGTACCGATCGACCGTTAACATCCAAAATTACAGTATAAGTACCTGCTTGAGTCGGTTTCGATCCTGAAAAATCGAGCGGGTAAGTTAAATAAGTATAGCGATCGCGGTTTACAGTAGGATAAGCCGCCGCTAAACTCCCATCGGGGGCAAGGACTCTTGCGACTACGCGATCGTTGCTAACGTCGGCTCCTTGTGAATTGCGCAAGCCAATTTGTACGATTTCGTCCGGTTTTGTCCAGTTAGGCTCGCGAGGAGCCGTTATCTGCCAGTTAGAGGCTGAAATTGCTTTAGAAGAAGCTTGACATCCTGCCATTACCTGTTGCGGCCCCGGAGAAAGTGCCGAAGACGAAGGCGAAGTTGGACGAGCCGAACCAACATTTGCCCAACTCAAAAACAGAGTCGTCAATCCCCATATAGAAACAGAACGATAGAGCGATTTTGCTAAACTCTTGGCTAAAACCCCGGAATTCATCAGCAAACTAGGCAATAGTTAATCCAGTTATATCCTACGCAATCGACTTGCCTTTTTCATTTTCAATTGAATTATCTTAATTTGAGGAAAGGTGTCGATTGAATGGCAAGATAGATTATGATAGCCATTCAGAATCTTCGCTGTCAAAATCCGAGATTGAGCAAGTCGATCGACTATTAACTTTGTCTCAGTAAATCCTAGCTCGATAAATTGAGAGTTACCTATAACAATCGACCATCTAATTTAGCGATAAAAGATGCTAAGACAATTATTTCTTACGCTTTGTCTGCGCGATCGCGACCGAAAACTGACGGGAAAGAGTGATTATACAAACTCTCGAACTGACGGTTTAATAAATGCTTACGAGTTATTAGGATTCTGCGCGTACGAATGGTTGAAACCTTGCTCGCTCTTTAGAACAGCGAAGATGAGTCAACTAAATTCATTGAGGAAAACAATGGTGAAGCGATTCATTTGGGTTGCCATAGCAACTATCTTTTTTGTTTTTCAATTTCACACAAACAGCGCGTCGGCTGTAGAACTTAATGCAAACACTCGTACTATTGTATTGAATGATGCGGGAGAAACAGTCACCTTAAGTTCCGAAGAAGTCACTGAAGGTCAGCGTTTGTTCAACTCCAATTGCACAAAATGCCACCTTCAAGGCAAAACCAAAACCAATAACAACGTGAGTTTGGGCGTGAGCGATTTAGCTGGGGCCGAACCTCCCCGCGACAATCTCCTCGCTTTAGTTGATTATCTCAAAAATCCAACCAGTTACGATGGAGAAAACAATCTGTCTGAGGAGCATCCTAATATCAGCAGACCAGATCTCTACCCCGAACTGAGAAATCTAACTGAAGACGATGTTTATAGTGTTGCGGGTTATATGCTGGTGGCCCCCAAACTAGATGAAAGATGGGGCGGAACGATCTATTTCTAAATACCGTTCTCTAACATCTTGGATTTAAATAGAAGCATTAACTAAATTCCCCCTCGTTTTTCTTTTAGAATTACCAGGGGGTTTTTTCAGTTCTCAATAAACTTATGACTAATCACCAACAAGCTTGGCAACGGTTTCGTCGAGATAGCATGGCGATTTTAGGAGGAGCGATCCTGTTTGTTATTATCGTTGCCGTTGCGATCGGGCCTTTGATTTATAAAATCCCTATCGATCGCATCGATTTTGGTCAATCGACTGCGCCGCCGAGTTGGGAGCATCCTTTTGGAACTAACGATCTCGGTCAAGATATTCTGTCACGAGTATTGTTTGGGGGTCGTATTTCCTTAACGGTGGCTCTAGCAGCAATGTTGGTCGCTGTTTTTTTAGGAACGTTTATTGGGGCAATTTCTGGGTTTTATGGAGGCGCGATCGATGCTATATTAATGCGTCTGACCGATTTATTTTTATCGCTTCCTCAATTACCTTTGCTGCTGTTAATAGTGTATTTGTTTCGAGATTCCATGAGAGCGATCGCCGGGCCAGAAGTCGGTATTTTTGTTTTAGTCGTTTTCGTTATTGGCGGACTCAATTGGATGTCTGTAGCGCGATTAGTTAGAGCTAATTTCCTTAAATTTCGCGAAATGGAATTTGTTATGGCAGCAACCGCGATCGGTGCTAGTCCGCGTCGTTTAATCTGGATTCATATTTTCCCCAATATCCTGGGCGTTATTATCATCGCTGCTACCCTATCTGTTGGTAACGCCATTATCACTGAATCTACACTTAGCTTTTTAGGATTGGGCTTTCCCCCTGACGTTCCCACCTGGGGAAGAATGTTATATGATGCCCAAAACTATATAACTTCGGCTCCCCACATGGCATTATTTCCAGGCTTAGCAATCTTCTTGACCGTACTGAGCATCAATTATATTGGCGATGGTCTTCGGGATGCCTTAGATCCAAAAAGCAATTATCAATGATGAAAGAGAAATTATGAATGATGAATGATGAATGATGAATTATGAAAACTAGAAGGAAAGTAGTTTAGTAATAAATATTCCCCCTTGTCTCCCTTGTCCCCCTTGTCTTACTTATCCTCCGAAGGACGAAGGACGAACTTTACACAATCTTGATAATTTTCCCCTCCATCAAGGCTTAATTTAGGGAATTCTTAGAGTGTAATAGATATAACCAATGTGAATTTCGCTTTTATATGAGTGCTACTCCAGTAACCGTCCCTTTTGTCGATCTTTCCTGGCAGCATACACCCCTTAAAACCGAGATAGAACAAGCAATCCAGAACGTTATCGATCGCGGAGATTTTGTTTTAGGTCAGGCACTTTCGGAATTTGAAACCGCTTTTGCTAGCGCTTGTGGGGTAGATAATGGGATAGGAGTTGCGTCGGGGACGGACGCGATCGCACTGGGATTACAAGCTTGTGGGATTGGCGCTGGCGATGAAGTCCTCGTTCCTGCCAATACTTTTATTGCGACGGTTTTGGGAGTCATCCAAGCGGGAGCAACGCCTGTCTTGGTCGATTGCGATCCCCTAACTGCGCTTATCGATCTCAAGGCGGCAGAAGCAGCAATTACGCCTCAAACTAAAGCCATTGTTCCCGTCCATTTATACGGACAAATGGTTTCTCCAACTCAATTACTCGATTTTGCTAGCACTTACAATTTACTAATTTTTGAAGATGCCGCCCAAGCTCATTTAGCTCGACGGGAAGGCTATGTTGCCGGAGGAGTGGGAATTGCAGCCGCTTTTAGCTTTTATCCGAGTAAAAATTTGGGAGCTTTGGGAAATGGGGGAATGTTAGTCACGCGCGATCGCGATGTTGCCCAAAAAGTCCGCACTCTGCGCAATTACGGAGCGACGAGCAAATACTATCATGCTCAATTAGGTAAAAATAGCCGTCTCGATACGCTACAAGCGGCAGTCCTCAACATTAAATTACCTCATCTTGCCCAATGGAATCAATGGCGCAATCAAGCCGCTCAAACCTACGATCGCTTACTTCAACCGCTTAAGGTTAAAGGACTCGTTCCTATTGAAAATCAAAGCGATTTAGGACACGTCTATCATCTTTATATTATTGAAGTCAGCGAACTTTTCCCGGTTAATCGCAGTGAGGTTCAAAATAAACTAGCCGATAGGGGCATTCAGACGGGCATTCACTATCCGCTTCCATGCCATCTCCAACCTGCCTGCGGCCATTTAGGCTATCGAATTGGCGATTTTCCTCATGCTGAAAAGTTATGCGATCGCATTTTATCCTTGCCAATGTACCCCGGTTTGAGTCAGGATCGAATTGAGTTTGTCTGCGAACAGTTACTATCAATTGCAGGCATTTTTTCAATTTAAATTAACGTTTTTTTCTCAAACTTTTTTCCTAAGCGGAACGTACTAATGCTGGCAAAACAAAAACTTCCTATTTTCATCGAACAAAATCTGTTTAACCTTATCGTTATTGTTTTACTAGGCGTTCTCTATGCTCCTTTGCTAGTTCATTGGTACGACGGTTGGTTAAACAAAAGTATTAATATCGAACACGAATACTTTAGTCACGGACTGATTGGTATTCCTTATGCTGTTTATCTTTGTTGGATGCAGCGAAAAAAAATGGCTGCGTCTAGAAAATCATTCCCATCCGTTAGGCGCAATTTTATTGTTAGTAGGGGCTGGATTTTATCTAACTGGTACTGTAGAGTTTGTTAATTTATCTTTTCCGATTCTTTTAACGGGATGGTGTCTTTGGAGCAAAGGAATTCCTGGTTTAAAATTGCAAGGTTTTGCTCTGTTGTTAGTTCTCCTCGCCACACCTAATTCAGTTCCTTACTTAATTACTCCCTATACTTTACCCCTACAAAAGTTTATTGCGGGTGCAGCAGGTTTTATTCTCATGCAGTTAGGGTTTAACGTTACTGTTGATGGAATTTATCTAGCCGTCGATGGAAAATTGGTAGAAGTTGCTCCCTATTGTGCGGGATTAAAAATGCTGTTTACAAGTCTTTATGTAGCACTAATGTTATTGCATTGGACAGAAAACTTAAATAACAAAAATAAAATCGTTTTATTGTTAGGTGGATCGGTAGTTATTAGTATTGGAGCTAACATAGTTCGCAATACCTTATTAACTTTTTTTCATGGAAAAGGATACAATTCGCTATTCGTTTGGCTGCATGACTCATGGGGCGGCGATTTATATTCGGCTTTAATGTTAGGCGCGATCGTATTTTATCTAAAATTCTTGGATAAATACGACCCTCAAATAGAGCCAGAAACAACTCGTCAACTTGACTAATATTTATGTTTTATGGTTTCTAAAAATAGTGTCAAAAACTCAAGTCCTGCAATGGGCCTATTAAAAGTTAAAAAACAAATTTCTATTGCTCAACTAGCCCTTATTTTATTGCTAGTTACCGCGATCGCGCTCGGTGCGGTTCCTGGCTATTTGAGCGGTAAATGGAATTGGGTCGATTTGCCAAAAGTCGCCAACATCAAGCAGCTTCAAAATATTAGAGCAACTGGCTTATCCATTCCTAATTGGTCTACTCTCAAACAGCGAGAAGTATTTATCGGGGGAAACAAATGGTCATATCAGATTATGCAGCCACCAGGACAGAACCCCGTAGAATTGTTGCTCATGCCTCAAAAATATTATAAAAATCATCCCCAAGTCGAATGGATGGATCTGAAAGGGATCGAACGTTGGAGGACCGATTCTCACAAAACTTTACAGTTGAGCCTAGCAGAGGGAGAAAACCAAACCGTCAGCGCTCAATTTTTTAGGGCTTGGAATCAAAATACTTTTGTTATAGTACAGTGGTACGCTTGGCCGGGAGGCGGAAATTATTTGCCATTGTCTTGGTTTTTAGCCGATCAATGGGCGCAACTCCATCGCCAACGAGCCTCATGGATTGCCGTTAGCCTGAAAATTCCCGTCGATCCCCTAGCAAGCGTAGAATCGACAGAAACATTGGCAAAATCCTTAGCACAAACCGTTCAAACGACCCTAGAAAAAGAGATTTTTGCGTCGAAGCACTAGGGTAGAGAAATAAGCTTCGTTAAAACTTGAGTAAGAGCTTTAACTTTTTTTTGCCGTTCTTACCGTATACTTTTTGATTTAATAGCGAATAATCTCGCTTTTTGGTTTGAGGATGGCTTTGATTATGGATTGGCGACATCAGTTAAAAATTAGTTATCTTGCAATCGCACTTAATATGGCTTCTCGCAGTTCGTATTTTTTAGGGGCAATATTATTTGGACTAGTAAACTCCTTGGGGTTTGCCGGCGCTTGTTTGGCCCAAAGCGATCCTCTTCGAGATCCAATGTCGCTTCCTCAACCCCAATCGCCGGAAAATCCTAATCCAACATCTAGTGATGAGCTATCTTCTCCCTCGCTAACCCCTCAGTCGCCAACTTTTAGACAAGAAGATCTCCCCCCAAGAACTTACGATCCTCCTGTTTATCAAGAACGAGATTCCAAAGTTTTTAGAACTTATCAACTCGATATTGGAGACGGGATTAGCATTATCGTTCAAGACTTTCCAGAGTTCAGTTTTGCGGGAGTCATCGGTTCTGATGGTAATATTTTCGTACCGATTCTTGGGAAAGTTCCGGTTATCGGACTGACGATAGAAGAGGTAGAAACTAAAATTGCCTACGAACTCGGTCGTCTTTTTCTAAAAGAAGAACCTGAAGTTATTGCATCTCTATCAACACCGCGTCCAATTCAGCTTACTCTGTTAGGCGAAATAGGAAGACCGGGTTTTTATACCCTTCCATCAGGGACATCGATTGTATCGATTTTGCTTTCCGCCGGAGGCGCAACGCCAAAAGCCGATTTGCGATCGATTATCGTTCGCCGTCCCTTACTCGATGGGACAATTTTAGAAGAAAAAGTTGACTTGTATACTCCCTTGCTCAAAGGACAAAAAGTTCCAGAAGTTCTTCTTCAAGGAGGCGATACAGTCATTGTCTCAAAAATGGAATTTGGGCAAGAACAAGGTTACGATCGCGGTTTAATCGCTCGCACTAACTTAGTTCAGCCAACGATTACCGTTCGCGTCCTATCGCCGAATGCTGCTGCTTCAGGCATTAGCCTGCGCAATATCACCGTACCGACTAATAGCACTTTTCTCGATGTCGTAGCCAGTCTTCCCAGTACGGATCCTATCAGAGTTAACTTTGATGAAGTTGCTTTGCTGCGTTTTGACCCAGAAAAAGGTAGAGTAGTTAGCCAAGAGCTAAATCCTATCGGAGCCGTTCAAGGCGATCTCGCTCAAAATGTTCCGCTACAAGATCAGGATGTCATTGTCATCAGCCGGACTTTACTTGGGGATATTTTAGCGACCTTCCGTACCATTACTCAGCCCGTTCGAGACGTATTTGGCTTCTCTAATTTTATTTTGAACGTACCCGACCAAATCGAAAGATTAGGAGAGGGAGGAGGAGGAAGAGGTAGATTTGGGTTTTAACTTAACGAGCAAACGTTCGCGATCGCCGTAACCATTTTGCTTAAAAAATTGTCTCAATTTCTTCTGGAAACAACCGTTAAAATATAGGCATTCGTAAGATTAATTGATTAGCTATGGCTGCTACTCCACCTATTGTCAAGCGCTACTTTATCGCATTTAGACAATACAATTGGCTGGGATTTTTACTTTTTCTTTTAGCTGTTGGCATTTCGGGCGTTGTTGCCATTCAACCTCCGCCCCCGCCACCTCGCCCCACCTATAGATCGGTAGGGCAATTAGCCTATCGCACGCCGCCACCTGCCTTTACTAGCACAGGAAACCAGCTTCAGCAACAAGGTCGAGCGATTAGTCGCGAGGCACTACTCTCTCCAAGAGTGCTTCAGCTAGTAGCCGAGAAGTTAGGGTTAAATGCCGAGCAAATTCTAGAAATTCGCGATAAACGTCTAAAAATAACGCTTCCTGGCGAAACGATACAAAAGGAAGGCGAAAATCAAGCACAGGAAACGCAAGGTCAAGTAATAACCCTTGAGTACATCGATCCCGAATCGCCGACTCGTGCTAATCTAATCCTCGAATCCTTCATGCAGGAAATGGTCGATTATAGCCGATGGCTTAATACGTCTCAACTGCGGGCAAGAATTCAAGCCCTCTCGCTGCGATTGTCTCAAGTGCAAGGCGATCTAACAAAAGCAGAAGAAAGATTTTATCGCTACATCAGCAAACAAGGTTCGGATTTGTTAGCCGTTCAAGATGGAAGTTTATTTAGCGGCATTACCAGTTCTCAGCAAAGACAACGGGATCTTAAACTCTCTCTAGATGAAATTGACGGTCAAATTGGAAGTTTGTCCAAGCAGCTAGGATTAACGCCAGACCAAGCATATACATCGGCTGCGTTGAGTGCCGATCCGATTGTGGCCAATATGCGAGCCAGGATTTTGCAAAACGAGCTTGAGTTAGAGCGTTTAGGGCAGGATTTACGACCGGAACACCCAACAATTCTCAAATTACAAAAAGATCAAAAAGTTAACGAAACGCTTTTACAGCAACGCGCTAAAGAGTTGATCGGTCGAGATGGAATTTTGACTCCTTTACCGAGCCAAATTCGCCAAGAAAGTAACCTCGACCCCGCCAGACAACAGCTAGCCAACCAACTCGTCGCCCTGCAAACTCAACGCGAAGGCTTGCTCAAGCAATTCACTTCGATAGTGAAGACGGAGCAAGAATTGCGACAACAGTACGAGCAATTTCCCGACAAGCAATTGCAGCAAGCTCGTTTAGTACAAGCCGTTGAGTTTCAAAGAGTTATTTACCAAAACATCTTAACTGCCCTTGTCGATGCGCAATCCGCTGAAGCAGAAACAAGCAGTAGCCTAGCGGTTTCTCAAGAACCAATCGTTCCTCCAGCGGCTCCCTACAGACCGCCAGTCATCAACCGCCTGCTCATTATTGGTGCGGGTGCGGGGATTGGTATCGTCGTTGGGGCCGGGGTTATTTTCTTGCTAGCGATGGTAGACGATCGCCTGCATACACCTCAAGAGTTGCGCGATACGCTCACTAGCAAGGAAGTTATTCTACTCGGTCAATTGCCCTTGATTCCCTACGAGGAGACAGACGAACAGGTTCGTCCAATCTTACTCGATGCCGAGTCTCCCTACTTACCTTATTACGAGCGCTTCAGAAGTAATATTCGTCGTCTAGCATCGGAAGCTTGTAAGGTCATTCTAGTAACGAGTATTTCTCATGAAGAAGGAAAAACGCTGACGGCTTATAACTTAGCGATCGCATCAGCACAAGCAGGCAAGCGGACGCTTTTGGTAGAAGGAGATCTACGAAGTCGTTCTAAGGCTGAGGTACTAGGCATCTCAGTCGATCCAGATTCGACGATCGAACCGTTGCGCTATTACGCCAACCGCAGCGAAGCGATTACTTTAGTTCCCGCGATCGAAAACTTGTACATTCTACCGAGTCCGGGCCCTCAAAGACAGGCAGCCGCTATTATCGAATCGAGCGAACTACAGTTACTCATTAAAGATGCTAGAGGTCGTTTTGATATGGTTATCGTCGATACGCCTTCTTTATCTCGCTGTAACGACGCTCTCTTGCTAGAACCGCTTACCGATGGTTTAATCCTCGTCACGCGACCCGGAACGACCCGTTCTAGTTTGTTAAACGAAGCGATCGATCAATTCGCAGAAGCAGAAGTGTCTATCTTGGGGGCTGTTATTAACGCCGTTGAGGGATTGACTCCTACCTTAAGCGTTCCAGCAGAAACTAGAGAATCTGGTGAAGGAGGCTCCGCTCAAGAAGGCGCTAGGGTAGAAGTTAAATAAGGATGAAATTAATAGCGCACTCGCGGATCGAGCCAACCATAGCTTAGATCGGCAATTAAATTAAAAATAACAATTAAAATGGCATAGATAAACGCGATCGCCATGACAACTGGAGTATCGCTGCGATAGATAGACTCTACCAGCAATGCTCCAATTCCAGGAACGCGGAAGACTTGTTCTGTGACTAAAGCGCCAGTAAAAATTGCAGGAACGTCCAGCGCTACCAAAGTAACGACGGGAATCATGGCATTGCGTAAAATATGGTTTTTGAGGACGGCAAAGCCGCTTAATCCTTTTGCATACGCAGTACGGACGTATTCTTGAACGAGTTCTTCTAAGATTGAAGATCGTACAAAACGCATCAAGACGGCTGATTGGTACAAGATCAAAACGCACACAGGCATAATTGATTGTTTAAATTGCAAAACCAATGAATTCCAATCGGTAACTTGTAAGGTGCTGTTGTAAATAAAGGGAAGCCAATTAAGCTGAACGCCAAAGATAATAATAAACAGCAATCCTGTAAAAAAAGTAGGTAAAGAAAAGCCTAATAAAGTAAATGTCGTTACCAATTTATCAACTAAAGAATAGCGTTTTAAAGCAGAAATAATACCTAACGGAACTGCTATTAACACGCCAATAAAATAAGCTACACCAACAATCCATAAAGTTGTTGGCAAGCGTTGTAATATCAGATCGAATACGGGACTGCGGCTAGTAAAAGAATATCCCATATCGCCTCGAAGAAATGCCCAAGCCCACTTAAAATAACGAATATGAATAGGTTGGTCGAGTCCCAAACTTTTACGAATATTTTCTCTAACTTCTTCTGTAATCGAAGGATTAGAGGCAAACTCTCCCATCGGATCGCCTGGCGCTAAGGCTAAGATCGAAAAAATTACGATGCTAATAGCGATTAGTGTAGGAATAGAAAAGAGTAAACGTTTGCTTAGATATTGAAGCATTTATTTAACTAAATAGATTTGAATTGCAGCGCCGATTTTCGACTAACGCGCGATCGCATTACCTACTTGCATAACTTCAACCTCTTGACCCGACAAAATCGACGTTTGAGCTACGGGCAAAACAGCTAAACCATTGGTTTGTGCTAGGTTAATTAAATTGCCCGAACTTTGAGAACCGCCTGCTACTTGAAATTCATAAACGCCATTCACTAATAATAGTTGTCCCCAAACATAACTTTCTCGCTTACCATCAGAGATTAACCGATCGCGCGATCGCGCTCTAACAAACGTTGGTAGCCAATTCCCCGATAAACCCGATAATTTCTTAAGGGCAGGTTGTACGAAACGCCAGCAACTTACCAAGGCAGAAACGGGGTTTCCAGGAATGCCAAAATAGATACAGCCATTGGCAAAAGTGGCAACCGTTAAGGGTTTGCCTGGTTTAACAGCAATGCTGCGGATATGAATTTCTCCTCCTAACTCGGCAAGAATGCGATCCACATAATCATAATCTCCTACTGACACGCCGCCTGTAGAAAGGACTATATCGGCGCTAGCAATGGCTTGAGTAATTTTTTCTTTAAGGAGAGCGAGTTTATCGGGTACGATGCCTAGAGGTAACGGAATTGCCCCTTGACTTACAACAAAAGCCGTCAAAGCATACTGATTTGAGTCTATAATTTGTCCTGGTTGTGGCGTGCGATCGGGCGGAACTAATTCATCTCCCGTTGAGAGAATAGCAACTTTTGGACGACGATAGACGCTTAGCTGAGAACATTGGGCGGTGGCTAAAACTGCAATTTCTGGGGCATTAATAGTAATTCCTGGTTCGAGTAAAGGATTTCCCGCTTGATAAAACTCTCCTTGCTGGCGGACAAATGCTTTTGATGTACTTGGAGGAGAAAAAATGGAAACGCGATCGCTTCTCGTTTAGTATTTTCCTGAATAACGATAGTATCTGCCCCATTTGGCATCATTGCCCCTGTAAAAATGCGGGCTGCTTGTTTTGATTCTATGACCTTTTTGGGTTGAACTCCGGCGGGAATTTCTTCAATAATTTCTAAAAGGACGGGATGAGTAGCACTACAGACTTGCACGTCAACAAATTTAACGGCATAACCATCCATCGCTGAATTATCCCAGTAAGGAAAGTTTAATTTACTAGCGATCGGTTGTGCGAGAATGCGACTAGTAGCTTCTTCTAGCTTGACCGATTCAGTATCTCGTTGGCTATCTAGCGGTTTAACTAACTCTAGAATAATTGATTCTGCTTCTTTGACTGACAACATAAAACTTTTATTGCTAATTATATTAACAATGGTTCGGACAAAATTAAGCAGCAATAGTTCCTAGTCCCAAAGGCGATGATAGTTAGGGTGGATTTAATTAAAGTTGGCTCTAAATCTGACTGTTCGATCGCTCGTTCAAGAAGAGGATTGGACATAGATACAGCGCTCTGAGACTTCATCAAAAATATTTATGTGATTTTCTAGCTTTCTCCAAATCTAGACCTAGAGTTTTAAGGTAGTTTGTCTAGTTACATCCCTAACTTGGTTTCTAGGCGCTCCCTTCTTTTTACTTTCCCATCTTCCTAAGAAGCGCGTCAACTTAGGACTAATACCAAATCCGGTTCTGATTATCCCCCTTATATTGCCCTCACCCCCTACCCCTCTCCCACTGGGAGAGGGGTGCCGAAGGCGGGGTGAGGGTTCATGGGGTTTGGTAACAGGATTTGGTATAAAAGTCTGTGTTTAAGCAAAATTGTGACAATTATCCTTGCCTTTCACCTAAATTGGAGCAAAAATACAATAGTTAAGTCGAACTATTTGATTTGTCGAGATGGATAACGATATTGACTTGTAAATTAGTTAAACCCGTTACTTTTTGGCTAGAAGCGGGATCGAGACGAACCTTAACTTCTACAACTCTAGAGTCTGCATCGGCAGTTGGATCGGTACTGAGGATATCTTGTTTGCCAATTTGTAAGCCAACTTCATCGACTTTGCCCGATAGTTCTCCCAAGAATCCAAAACTAGTAATTTTGGCGGTTTGACCGACGCGGATCTTACTGATATCGGTTTCGTATACTTCTGCGATCGCATACATTTGGTCGGTTTTTCCAGTGGCGACGATGCCTTTTTGGGAGATTGTTTCTCCCGGTTGAGTATGAATTTTAAGAATTTGACCGTTTTGGGGCGATCGCACGTAAGCTAAATTTAGATTTGCCTGCGCTTGTCGTACCTCTGCTTTAGCTTCTTCGAGTTGTGCCCGTGCTACTGCTATATCTGTTGGGCGCACTTCTACTATTTCTTCTAGGGTAGCTTTAGCTTCAGAAAGTTGTTTGAGAAGCGTTTTTTGAGTTCGGTTGCGAGTGGCTTGCGCTCCTTCTAGCTGGTCTTGTAAGGTATTTTTCTTTAAACAAGTATTATCGCGCTCGGAAGCCGAAATTGCCCCATCGCGGTATAACTTTTGGTAGCGCCAGCACTCGGTTCCTGCATTGCGCAACTCGGCTTTGATACGCTCGATATTGGCGGTATGAGAAGCGGTTTGTCCTTGCAATTCGGCTTCGATTCCATGAATTGTTGCTCGTTGTGCTTTAATTGCGCCTTCTTTAGCTCCTGCTTTGATTTGGTCTAGACGCGCTTGGGCGACTTTGACTTGCATCTGACTTTTTTGTAGTGCTGCTTGTAAGCGATCGCGACTGTCGAGAATGGCAATAACTTGTCCGGTTTTGACGCGATCGCCCAATTTTACCAGTAATTTGTCAATTAGCGTACTTTCAGCGATGTTCGGCGCAGATAGGTCGATGACTTCTCCTTTAGGTTCCAAACGTCCTTCGGCAGCTACGGCATTGTTAGGCACTATCTTGACAGGGGACAGATCGCTTCGAGTCGGCAAACTGATTTTAGTTGTTTTAGTAGCCACAAGAGGATACACCCTGGGCAAAACGAGCGTTGAAGTTGCGATTGCAGCTATACCTGCAACGCCTAAAATGATTATCCACGTGCTTTTTGGTTTGAATAAAGGCGTTTCTGTCATAGGTTGGGAACAATTCAGTGGTTTTCGTTACTTAACAATCTAAATCAGACAAAATTAACAATTTTTTCCGATTTATTAAGATGCAATTTAAATTTAGCATCTTTTTTTAAACGTCTTTATTTATAGAGTTATCGGGAAAGGTTAAAAAATTGATTAATATTTTTTTACAGATTTCTTTCAAATTTTCCTCTGCAAATGATTATTTGTCAAAAAAATATTGCTGCTGAAATTGGTTGATGTAACTTAAAAAACTTGCCCGACGAGATCTGAGGTAAGATTTACCCGATCGCCAAATAACTCTTCTCAGATGGGTCCTAAGAATCTATAGTGAAATGTAATATCTGCTTTTATAAAGATTCTCTTAAGAATTGTGAAAAAAATTACTATTCTTGGCTCGACAGGTTCTATTGGCACTCAAACCCTCGATATCGCCGAGCAATATCCCGACCAGTTTCAGGTTATTGGATTAGCTGCTGGTAGCAATCTTAAACTATTTTTAGAGCAAATTAGACGTTTTAGACCGAAAATCGTGTCAATTTGCGATAAAGACCGATATGTTGAGCTTAAAGATGCGATTGCCCAAGGGGCAGCGGCTTCGCCGAACGCATCTTTAGATTATTCTCCCATTGTCTTGGCAGGAAATGAAGGCGTTGTCGAAGTTGCCCGTTATGGCGATGCGGAAACTGTAGTGACGGGAATCGTCGGTTGTGCGGGTTTGTTACCTACGATTGCAGCGATTGAAGCCAGAAAAGATATTGCCCTCGCTAATAAAGAAACTTTAATTGCTGGCGGCCCGGTAGTTTTGCCTTTAGTGGAGAAATACGGAGTTAAACTACTTCCCGCCGATTCCGAACATTCAGCTATTTTTCAATGCCTCCAAGGAGTTCCCCAGGGAGGTTTGCGACGAATCATTCTAACGGCTTCTGGGGGAGCTTTTCGCGATTATCCCACGGAAAAATTAGCCTCGGTAACGGTGCAAGATGCTCTCAAACATCCAAATTGGTCTATGGGGAAAAAAATAACCATAGATTCTGCTACTTTAATGAATAAGGGTCTCGAAGTAATTGAGGCTCATTTCCTGTTTGGGATGAATTATGACGATATCGATATCGTCATTCATCCCCAAAGCATTATTCATTCTTTAATCGAATTACAAGATACTTCAGTTTTGGCACAGTTAGGCTGGCCCGATATGCGTCTGCCTTTACTTTATGCGCTTTCTTGGCCAGAGCGAATTTATACAGATTGGGAAAGACTCGATTTAGTTAAAGCTGGAAGTCTAACTTTTCGAGAACCCGACCACGACAAGTATCCTTGTATGCAGTTGGCTTATGCAGCGGGAAGGTCTGGGGGAGCAATGAGCGCGGTACTCAATGCTGCTAACGAGCAAGCCGTAGCGCTATTTTTAGAAGAGAAGATTAGATTTTTGGATATCCCTAGAGCGATAGAAACCGTTTGCGATCGCTTTGTCAGCCAAAATACAACGACTCCAACCCTAGAAGATATTCTAGAAGCCGATCGTTGGGCAAGGCAAGAAGTCATTAATTGTTTTGCCTCTATTAGTTATTAATGATTGGCGATTGGGGATTGGAAACGTGGAAAGACAAGGAGGCATAACTATATGAACTCTTGAACTATTTTCCTCCTAATTTTCATAGTTCATCATTCGGAATTTTTTATGAACTCTTGAACAGCCAAACTCCTAATTTTCATAATTCATCATTCATAATTCATAATTTTTATAGGTTGTCACTATAGGAGTTCGTGTGCCACGATCTAAAATATCGAAACATGACTTGACTTAATCTAACATTACAGATCGGTGAAGAAATCAACGTTAAAATTTCCTCCTAGTAAGCCATTGGGTTTAGTGTTGCAGAAAGCAGCCTTAGTGTCACCCGCACAGATACAAGTAGCGCTACGCGATCGCAGACAATATAAAGATCTGCGAATAGGGGAAATTTTAGCTTTGCACGGATGGATAAAACCTCAAACAGCAAACTTTTTCGCCGAACAGTGGCCTTTACTAATCGAAAAACAATGGGAATACCCGATTGGATATTATCTCAAACAAGCCGCCTTATTAAGTGACGTTCAAGTAAACGCGATCGTTACCGAACAAAAACAGATCGTCGAAAGATTGCGATTTGGAGAATTGACCATAGAAAAACAGTGGCTTAAACCCGATACTATCGATCTGTTTCTTATGGCTCAAGAATGTCGCGGTTGCGGACTTAGTTTAACTGAGATCGTCGATCGCGTTCTCTACTTTAATAAGATCGATCCCATCGAGCAAGATCGATTTTTAGCAGCAATGATGCAAGCAGATAGCCTCACTCCTTCGGAATTAGCTGGAATTAAAGAAATTTTTAAGCGCATTCAAGCAGGAAAATTGCTAGTTGTCAAATGAATTGATTAGACTGATATATCTCCCTAACTAATAATTATTAATAATATGTCTACTCTGCATGGAAGTTGGATTGTAAAACCAGCTAATAGCTATTTTTTTCTTTGGGGTGAAACCTGGCGTAATTTAGATGCAGTTTCTTTATCGGGTTCTTTACATCCTTATAATTTGACGCTACAAGAGTTACAGGATTTTTTGCAATCTCACAATCTTAATTTAGATATTTTCTCTCAAGATAAATGGCAAACAGAAGTTATTAGTTTACCGAGCCAGAAAATAGCGAGAAAAAAAGAAATTACTCCTTTCTTATCCGAACAATTTATTGATGATACGCTAGAAAAAAAAATCAGTTGTTTTACAAGATTGGCAAGTCTCAGGGGTTCGTCTCAATCCGCTTGAAACAATTCAACTATTGCAAACTTTGCCTTTAGGAAATTCACCAAATGAGGAATCTTATTTAGGAGATGATTTACGCTTTTGGACGCATATCTATCGTTGGAGTTTGGATTTATTAGCAAGAGGAAAATTTTTACCAGGAATTTTACGACAGGAATCAGAGCAGCTTAAAGGTCAATGGTATCCTTTATTAGATAGTAGTAGCGATCGCACTAGGTTGGCAAAATTTCTTCAACTCATGCCTGCGGTTTGTGAGGCGTATGATTTCGAGAATCAAAATGATGAAGAAGAAGAACAAGTAAAATATCTTAAAACACAAGAACTATTATTAGGGTTTCTGAGAGAAATATTAGATGCACGAGTACGTCCTTGGTTAGCCTCTATTTCTAGTTTATCAAAAGAACCTCTTATTCAATCTTGGTTAAAAGGATTGACTCAAGTTTCTGCCAATTTTACCACCTCAGAAAAAGAAATCAAACGGATAGAAACTGCTTTAGATAATTGGACTTTACCCGTTCAAGATTCTTTAGCAACACTAACTAATAAAAAAATAGGTCAAGATCGCTATCAGATTTGTTTGAGTTTACAACCGCCGATTAGTAATGGTGATGAAGAGCAAATCTGGCAATTACAATATTATTTACAAGCATTAGATAATCCAGAATTTTTAGTCGATGCACAAACGATTTGGCAAAATCCTATAGACAGCTTGATTGTTAATGGTAGAACTATCGAGCAACCCCAAGAAACCTTTCTCAAAGGATTAGGATTAGCCTCGCGTATTTATCCTTTAATTGAGGAAAGTTTACAACAAGAAAACCCCCAGCAATGCCAATTAAACTCGATTCAGGTTTATGAATTTATTAAAGCGATCGCTTGGCAATTACAAGATAGTGGATTGGGAGTTAAATTCCCCCCTGGATTAGCTTCGGGGACAGAAGAAAAACGATTAGGAATTCAATTGAAAGCAGAAGTTAATTCTAAAAAAGCAGAACGTCTTAACTTAAAAAGTTTGCTTAATTATGAGTTAAAAATTGCCATTGGCGATCGCGTTATTTCTAAGCAAGAATTCGAGCGTTTACTCGCGCAAAAATCGCCTTTAGTTGAAGTTGAGGGAGAATGGATTGCCTTGCAACCTGCTGATGTTCGCGCTGCAAAAGCAGTTTTAGAACACTCTAACGAACCAATTAATCTATCAGTTGAAGATGCTTTGCGTCTCAGTAGTGGAGAAACAAAAGTTTTGGCAAAATTGCCAATCGTTAGTTTTGAAACCTCTGGTGCTTTAAAAGAATTAATTGATAACTTTACTAATAATCAGGCAATCGAATCAATAGAAAAAATCGTAGGATTTAAAGGAGAATTGCGTCCCTATCAAGCAAGAGGAGTAGGTTGGTTAGCTTTCTTAGAAAAATGGGGTTTAGGGGCTTGTTTAGCAGACGATATGGGATTAGGTAAGACTCCGCAACTATTAGCTTTTTTGTTAAATTTGAAAGAGCAAGAATTATTAAGAAAACCAACGTTAGTTATAGCTCCAACTTCTGTCATTAATAACTGGGAAAGGGAGGTTAGAAAGTTTTCACCAACTCTATCAACTTTAATTCATCATGGCGATAAACGCAGCAAAGGAAAAACGTTTGTCAATGAAGTTAAAAAGAAAAACTTAGTCATTACTAGCTATCCTTTAATTTACCGAGATGCAACAACTTTTGAGCAAGTAGAATGGCAAGGTGTTGTCTTAGATGAAGCTCAAAATATTAAAAATCCTCAAGCAAAACAGTCTCAAGTAGTACGTAAATTAAAAACAGAATTTCGCATTGCTTTAACGGGAACGCCTGTTGAAAACCGCCTTTCAGAATTGTGGTCTATTTTGGATTTTCTCAATCCAGGATTCTTGGGAGCGCAACAATTTTTTCAACGTCGATTTGCCATTCCTATTGAAAAGTATGGAGATAGAGAGTCATTAAAAATCTTGCGATCGCTCGTTCGTCCTTTTATCCTGCGTCGTCTAAAAACTGATAAAGATATCATTCAAGATTTACCTGAAAAACAAGAGATGAATGTCTTCTGTGGGTTATCAGTAGAACAAGCACAAATTTATCAAAAACTCGTAGAAGAATCGCTCGCACAAATTGAAGAATCGACGGGAATCCAACGCCGAGGATTAATTCTTACTTTACTCGTTAAACTCAAACAAATTTGCAACCACCCCGCTCATTTCTTAAAAGAAACTAATATTAACTCAAGCGATCGCTCTGGTAAATTATTACGCTTAGAAGAAATGTTAGAAGAATTATTAGAAGAAGGCGATTCTCTACGTGAGATTTATGCAGATCGTGCTTTAATTTTTACACAATTTTCTGAATGGGGTAAGCTTCTGCAAGCTTATTTAGAAAAGAAATTTAGACGCGAAATTCTGTTTTTATATGGGGGAACTCGTACTCAACAAAGACAGGAAATGATAGATCGTTTTCAAAACGATCCCAACGGGCCGCGCATTTTTATATTATCTTTAAAAGCAGGTGGTACAGGATTAAATTTAACTAGAGCTAATCATGTCTTTCATGTCGATCGCTGGTGGAATCCTGCTGTTGAAAATCAAGCAACAGATCGCGCCTTTCGGATCGGCCAAAAACAAAACGTTCAGGTACATAAATTTGTCTGTACGGGAACACTAGAAGAACGAATTAACGACACAATTGAAAGTAAAAAACAATTAGCAGAATTAACGGTTGATTCTGGCGAGCAATGGCTAACAGAATTAGATACAGAACAATTACGCAATTTACTCTTGTTAGAACGTAATGCTGTAATTGAAGAAGAAGATAATTAAATCAGTTATCAGTGGAGCCAATGCTAAAGAAAAAGTAGATTGATAATCTTTTAAAACTCGAAAGTAGTTCTAATCGTTCCGATGAAAATATCGTTGTTGTTTTCGTTATGATTGGGGGCTGTTAGCCAGATAAGACCTGGAGTAATAGAAATATTATCGGATAACTGGTGTCTGTAAAAACCCTCTACATGGATTGAAGTATCGGGATCTTTTAATTGTCCCACTGCTCTTAGACCGCTACTCGTACCCGTTAACTTGGGCTGCATTCCAACGACGATTCCGCCTAAATTCCCCTCTTTAGCCAAATCGGGAAAAGCTAGGGTAATGGCATAATTCCAAATTTCTGCATCTCCTAAATTAATAACGCGAGCGGCTGTATAACCAACCCAACCCCCGATCGCAAATCGATCGCTAATGCGATAATTAACTTCTATTCCGTAAGAATTTCCTATTACTGGACGTTCTAACTCTGGAGAACCAATCTCGCTCAAACGGGCTGAGGTGCTTCCCGTGCCGCTATCTAATCCTTCACCGGGACTGGAATAAGAATGAATGTAGGTTAAGCCTGCTGTAAAACGATCGCTCGGTGTTAAAGTTAATTGTGCGATCGCGCCATAGTCTCCATTAAATAAACCAGAACCCGCATCGGGATCGTTTTCTTCACCCGCCAAGTAACCAAAGTCAAAACTAATTGCTTCTTCTACAAGTTCTACTCTTGCTCCGATACCTGCATTCGCATTCGGCATTCGATAAATGGGATTGCGTCGAGCAAAACGAGAAATCGCTCCTGTATCGCTGTCTTCAAACCAGGGATTGACAACATCCGTAAAGTTATGAACTTCCGCATCGTTTGCTTCTAGAAACACAGTAATGCGATCGCCAATCGGGAAAACGTATTCTAGATCGCCAATTTCAACCGTGTCCTCGGTATCGGTAGCAAAACCCAAGCGACCCTCATCGGTAGGAAGATTAAATTCATCAAAGTTGCCAAAATCGAGTCGGGTGGTTAACTCATCTTTGCCTGTAAAACTGGTTTTAAAGTAGAGACGCGATCGCGATTGCATCACTGTGTTGTTATCTCCCCCTTCTGCACCCCCAAAAACATCGCTTACTGAAAAGATTACCGCCCCTTCGAGTTTGGTCGTGGTGGAGAATTGGTTGTCTTCTAGAAATGCCGATCGCGCTTCTAAAGCATCTATCCGTCCTGCTATGGTACTGAGTTCCTTGGCAAACTCTACTTGTAATCTTTGTAATATGTCTATGTCTTCTCGATCGATGCGAACGTTATTGGCAATTAATTCCTCAATATGAGCGATCGCGGCTTTGAGTCCAGCAGCAAATTCATAGCGACTCATGGCGCGTTCGCCTCGAAAACTACCGTCTGGGTAGCCAGTAACGACTTCATAGCGTTCCATTAAAGATTGCAGTGCCTCATATGCCCAATCAGTCGGTCGAACGTCGGAAAGTTCCCAAACAGAAGGCACTTGGCTCATCGGATCGGTTCCTAGGGACGTATTGCGATCGCCTTGCTGTTCTTGAGCCACTATCTGAGATGAAGCCATCAATATATACGTTCCTATAAAAAGCCTAATAATTTCTCAGCAAACTTTTGATTCATTCCTATTCACCTAAATAGTTTTTTGAAATTTAAATTTTCAATCGATCGCAGAGATTAAAAAAGTAATTTTTTTGAAAATTTATGCAAGTTATTTTTTTGTTAGAAAACAAATAATAACAAGATTTGGATAAATTTATTACTTTGCATAACACGCCAAAATTACCAAAAATAGTCAAATCAAAGAATAGCTTAATTATTTTTGACTCGATACAATTTTTTTCTGTCTAAAGATAGATGTTGAGCTAAATAAAAAATATTAATTCATAGAAAAGTCTTGAAATGACTAAAATTAAGCGATCGCAATAAATTTGCCAAGTCAAAAAAACGACGCTTCTATATAAGTAAATTACTGTGAGTTTGTCTTACTTTTGATGAGAATTTTCTCATTTTTCATTTAAGGAAAGCTCATAAAGTAGAAGTTAAATGGATATTAAGAATAGGTTAAGTAAAACCTGTAAAACTGTCATGTAGCGATGAAAAGTTAGAAATGGGGAAAAAAGAAGCACGTTCTTCTTGTTGTCCTTTAATTGCCGCCTAGCTGCTAACTTTTCCTAGCAAAAGGAGGAATAGCGATGAATAAGACGCAAAACGATGATTCTAATTTTTATCTAACTGATGAAGATTGGTTTTACTTGGGTAAAGCCGATGCTTGGGCTGAAAAACCCAAGAATCCACCAGAACAAGACCCACAAGCAGCCAGCCTGTACGATTTAGGTTACAGCGAAGGCGCGATCGAACGATCGCCGACAGTATGGAATTAATTTTTGCCCGAACCTAGATAAAGATGAACAAAACTTCTGTCACCAAAACAGTAGATAGCAGATCCCAGTCGAGTCAGATAAACGTTTGGTCGCGTTTTGATAATAAGCGATCGCCGACAACTATAGCCCCCCCCAAGCGTCAGTTTCGCTGGGTTGTAGATACAATCCTACCTCTAACGCTCACCCTCGTTACTGGACTTGTATTGTTGCTGCCATCGTCATTAACGACAGAAGCGCGTTTGTCTTTATTTGCTTTTGCTGTCGCTGTCATTTTATGGTCAACCACATCACTGAATGCAGCTTATGTTGCCTTAGCATCGGTAATGTTGTTAATTTTATCGGGTGGCAGCGAACAAGAAGAACTCTATGAAGCACTCGAATCGGATGTTATCTGGTTGATGATAGGTGCATTCATTCTGGGTGGGGCAGTGCAGCAGACGGGGTTAGCCGCGAGACTAACTCAGCTTGTGGTTGCTAAGGCACGTACTGTTGGCAGTGTATTTTGGTTGCTGACGACCATGCTCATTCCCTTGTCCTTTGTCATCCCTTCTACCTCTGGCAGGGCAGCAGTAGTCATTCCGATCTTTCGTAGCATTGCCAATGCAGCAGGCGATCGCCGCATTAGTCGTGCCTTATCATTACTGATGCCAACTATCATTTTGGTATCTACCATTTGCACGTTAGTTGGGGCGGGTTCTCATCTCATTGCCAACGATCTACTCGATGAAATCGCCGACGTAAAACTTTCCTACGGGCAATGGGCGCTTTATGGCTTGCCCTTTGGCATTGCCGCCAGCTATATCTCTTGCTGGGTCATTATGCACCTGTTTTTAGATAAAAATCGCCGTCACCGTCAATTGCTAATCCCTCAGCAAAAACAGAAACCCTTTTCCAAAGCCGAACAGAAAACGCTGATAGTGGTTTTTGTGATGGTGGGACTCTGGCTTACAGAAAACTGGCATGGGTTAGAAATTGCAATGGTGACAGTGATGGGGGCAATGGTGCTGACTGCCCCAGGGTTTGGAGTCATAACCTGGAAAGAGGGACTCAAAGCTATTTCGTGGAATCTCATTATTTTTGTCGGTGCTGCCTTAGTGTTGGGAGAAGCGCTGATCGAGTCTGAAGCCGCCGAATGGATTATTAATGGCTTATTTTCTGTTAGCGGTATTGTGGGGGCTGATTCTCGCCTATTAATTTTGCTGGTACTGGCATTAATCTCTCTAACTTCCCATATCTACATGACTTCCCATACCGCTAGGGCAGTGGCACTAGTACCTGCCTTGTTATATCTAGGCAATAGCCTGCACCTAGATCCGATCGCGGTTTTGTTTATCAGCACGGTGGGAATGGATTACTGTCTTACATTCCCCGTCAGTTCCAAAGCTTTATTGATGTTTTTGGAATTGGATAAAGACACTTATAAATCAACCGACTTGCTGCGTTTGAGTTCCGTACTGCTTTTAGTTCATCTGGGGTTAATCGTACTGTTCTACTACAGCTACTGGCGCTGGATCGGTTTACAACTATGAAGTTACGCAAAAAATTACTCATTACTTTTAGCGGTTTAGCATTGCTGGCACTGGCAACGGCAGGTGTTACCCTATGGGCGATCGCACAATGGCAAGAAAGCGAACGAAAACTTAACGAGCATTATCAGCGTAGCCTTTTACTGAAGGGGGTTCGGGCAGCAACCTTTCGGGCTTTTAAAGAAGTGCCGGATGTGATGGTCAGCAACGATCCCAATGCCCCACAAGAGTTTGAAAAGTCTCTCAAACCATTAGAATCAGACTTTCAACGCTGGGCAGAGTTAGCGGATACCGAAGCCGAGAAAACACAAGTCAAGGAAGTCCGCCAAGCTTATGACAATCTCATCAAAGATGCCAGTGTCGTCTTTGCTCTCGTCAAAGCAGGTCGTCGCCAGCAAGCATACGCTTTGATGCAAAGTCAAATGGAAGGAAAAGATTTTGTCAAGTTTGAGGAAGTAACCGATCGAGCAGTCCTTAGCGATCTCCAAAATCGCCAAATTATTCAACAACGCACTCTAAGCACCCGACAAGCCGCACAGCTAGTTTTGACGATCGCCGCTTTTGGCATTATCTCACTTATCTTACTACTTGCAGCTTATCTTTCCTCAGACTTATTTGCGCCTTTACGCGAAGTCGAACAAGCATTAGACGATGTAGCTAAAGGAGATTTAAAACGTCGTTTATCAGAAGAACGCGACGACGAAATTGGGGCAATTAGTCGAGCCTTCAATCAAATGATAGAGGCAATCCGCGATCGCGTAGTAGGTTTGACATCAGTTTCCACCAACGGTTTTAGCGATCGCGTAGACGAGTCGGCTTTACAAACGCTACCTTCGCGAGTAACCCTGCATCGGTTAGTCTCGCAATTGCGTTCTCAAGTGTCTCAACTCCATGATGGCAAAGATTTTAATCGAGATGGACAAGAGATCGCCCTAAACCAACTCGACCAACTCTTACAAGCGGTGGCGCGCATTACTGATTTCGGCTTTCCCTTGGATTTAAATCTCGCCCGTACCGACATTCGCGCTTTAATTTATGAAGTGCTAATGCGATTTCAATCCGAGTTGAGCGATCGCGCCGTCAGTATCGACCTAAATCTTTCCCCAGAAATAAGCTATGCAGTTGTCGATCGTCTAAAGCTGCGGGAAGTGTTGAGCGAACTAATCCGCAATGCTTTAACGGCCCTACCCGAAAAAGGCGGTCAGATTGGAATGCGGACTCAAGTAACTGCTGATAGCAGCGAACTGTTAATCGAGGTTGCTGACAATGGTAAAGGGATCAAACAACCCTTAATCGAGCAAGCTTTAACCACCACAACAGTAACCGAACGCGATCGGTGTCCTAGCGTAGGACTAGCAATGACCAAAGCGATCGTCGAACAACACGGCGGTCAACTCAAAATCGACAGCGAACCCAGTCAAGGAACTTATGTCCAGATTCAGTTGCCTCTGCGGGAGTAACGTCCTTCGTCCTTCGGAGGACAAGGGAGACAAGGTGGACAAGGGGGACAAGGGGGACAAGGGAGACGGGGAGACGGGGAGACAAGGGAGAAACGTTACTTCCACCATCTGCCTTCATAATTCGACTTTCGACTTTTGTACAGACGCGATATATCGCTGAACTACTGTAAAGACGCGAAATTTCGCGTCTCTACTGAACTCCTAATTTTCATAATTCATCATTCATCATTCATAATTTCACTCATGACTTTACGTATCTTAATTGCACCATCGGGATTCAAAGAAAGTTTAGAAGCTGACAAAGTGGCAGATTGCATTGAAGCGGGACTATTAAAAGTCCTCCCCGATGCCACTATCCATAAAGCACCTCTGGTAGACGGCGGTGAAGGTTTTACGAAAGCGCTTGTAACAGTCACTGGTGGAACTTTACATCCGCTAGTGGTGACTGGACCAGTAGGAAAGCCAGTAGACGCTTATTTTGGCTTTCTCGGCAATACTGAAATTAAGACAGCCGTATTAGAAATGGCTGCTGCTGCTGGATTGAGACTCGTACCCCGCGAGGTGCGAAATCCTCTAGTTACCACAACTTACGGTGTTGGAGAACTCATTAAAGCCGCCTTGGATGCAGGTGCGAAAAGGATTTTAATCGGTTGTGGCGATTCGGGAACTAATGACGGTGGTGCTGGAATGGCGCAAGCATTGGGTATCCGTTTGTTGGATGCAGAAGGTAAGGATCTCGGTAGAGGCGGTGGCGAATTAGCCAAATTAGAACGGATCGATCTGAGCGATCGCGATCCGCGTCTCGATAACGTTCAAATTGATGTCGCTTGTAACTGGCACAATCTCCTTTGTGGAGATAGAGGTGTCGCAAGAGTTTTCGGGCCTCAAAAAGGAGCATCGCCAGAAGTTGTCGAGCAACTAGCTACAGCCCTCGATCGCTATGCCAGTGTTATTCAAAAAGATTTAAAAATCAACGTGGGGAGAATGCCGGGAAGCGGTGCCTCTGGAGGGTTGGGAACGGGACTATATGCCTTGTTGGGCGCGAAGTTGCATTCTCGTTACGATATTGTGATGGAGTATTTGGAATTAGATACTTTGCTGAGTCAGTCCGATTTGGTTATCACTGCTGAGGGAAGTATCGACTTTCAGACACCCCAAGGGAAAATTCCCGGCGAGGTTGCGCGACGGGCCAAACAATACCAACTGCCGACCTTAGCTTTAGCGGGAACGATTGGCAAGAATGCAGAGGTCAATTACGAGCATGGTATCGACTCTTACGAAAGTATTTTGACTGCACCTTGTACCTTAGATGATGCGATCGCTTTTGCACCCGAACTGGTCGTTAATGCAGCCGAACGGTTGGCGCGATCGATTTTGGTGGGTCGAAAGCTGAATTTTGGGTAAGATAAGAAAAATTTGTCAACATCCCCTGATGTATCGGACAACGAAGTCAAAGCTAAGAATCCTTGGAGATTCCTAGCTTTGCCGTGAGTTCAGAAACACGCTTCGACCGATCGCGTGGCTTCGGGTCGCAGTGGTTGACCCAGCTATGCAATAAAATATGAGTTATGAGCGAACTGACCTATCTTTCAGCCTCCGAACTGGCAAAAGGCATTCGAGAGAAAACCTTTTCCGCCGTTGAAGTTTTAAACTCATACTTAAGCCAAATTGTCAAGTATAATTTTAAACTGAATGCGATCGTCACCCTCGACGAGAAAAAGGCGCTTCAGCAAGCCAAAGAAGCCGATGAAGCGATCGCGCGAGGTGAAATCTGGGGAGTTCTTCACGGCGTACCCGTTACCATTAAAGATACTTTTGAAACGGCAGGAATGCTGACGACAGCAGGTTATAAACCGCTAGCCAAATACATTCCCAAGCAGGATGCAACGGCAGTAGCGAGATTGCGGGCGGCTGGGGCGATAATTCTCGGTAAAACTAATCCTGCTGAATTAGCAGCCGACTATCAAAGCAGTAACTCACTGTTTAAGCGGGTTAACAATCCTTGGAATCTTAACTGTACCGCAGGCGGCAGTTCGGGAGGTAGTGCGGCAGCAGTAGCAGCGGGATTTACCCCCTTAGCACTCGGTAGCGATCTCGGCGGTTCGATTCGCCAACCTGCACACTGTTGCGGAATCTTAGGAATCAAACCCAGCGAATATCGGGTTTCCACTGCCGGACACGTTCCAGAATTACCTGGTAAACCTCGCTGCGTTCGTCATATGTTAAGCGCTGGCCCTTTTGCGCGTTCTATTGAAGATTTAAAATTGTGTTTGTCAATTATTGCCGGAAGCGATCGCCGTCAGCCAGATTTACCTCCTATTTCGCTAGATGTACCTTCACATCGACCTCTCACAGCAAGACGCATTGCCTGGACGGATCGATTTGGCAATATTCCAGTGACTAAAGATACAACAGAGGCGATTCAAAAACTAGTTACTCGTTTGGAAAGCTTCGGCACTCAAATAGAACAAACAATTCCTCAAGAATTTAACTTCAATGCTGCTTGGGAAACCTATGGCGAGATACTCGTCTACGAACTTTATGTCGCCGAATCGATATTTTCTCGTCAATCGATGCGCCATAGCCTTAATTTTTTGTTCTACAGCCGTCAAGTCGATCCTGAGTTTCAAAATAATCCTATGGTACGAGGTTTTTATCGACTTCTAAACGCTACTTTTGAGCGGTATTTTCAGGCATTAACTCGGCGCGAACGCTTTATGGCACAGATGGACGAATTTTTTGATACTTGGGATATTTTTTTGTGTCCGGTTGCAACGGTTCCTGCCTTTACCCATCGTCCTACCGGACAACCTATTGAGGTAGATAACAAAAAATTACCTTATATTATGGCTTGCGGTGCCTATACAACTATTTTTAACCTAACGGGCAATCCTGTGGTTACAATACCTATCGGGCGATCGAGGATGGTTTACCTATCGGCGTGCAGATAGTAGGTAAGCGTTGGAGAGATATGGAATTACTCGCGATCGCACAACAAATCTCCCAATTAACCGAAGGTTTTCAGCGTCCGCCAGGATATTAAAACAGTTTGTAGGGGTGCATGGCGTTCGCCCTCTCAGTCTTGTAGAGTAAGCAAGGTCTACGAGAATTATATGAATAAAGATTATAAAATTTTTGACATGATTATTGATTAGGAATCGTTCTTAACTTCGCTATCATTTCTGCTCTCGTCGAAACATCGAGCTTGACAAATATTCGTTTTAATGATTGCTTGACTGAATTTTGAGTGATGCCTAATTGGGCGCTAAGTTCTGATGTTTTTAAACCATGAGCGATTAAATTAACGATTTGTTGCTCTCGTTTAGTTAAATATTGTACGAAAGGCGATTCTAACGCTTGCTGTCGCGATCGCAATGAAGCTAAACAAACTGATAGATGAGTAGATAAAGCGCCGAGTTTGCCCAGATCTTGTGTGGTAAATGGCTTTGAATTTTAAGTTCGAGCTACATACATTTTACCGAGCAAACGACCATTGCCGATAATGGGTGCGATCGCGATATGTTCGATATGATAGCGAGAGAAAACGTGTTGATAAATCAAACTGCACTGCCATTGTTCGGAAGTAAAAATAATTTGTTCGTGAACGGGGGTGTGATGTTCGATCGCAAAACGCATCAAAGGATCGCGATCGCAGCCAACTTCTTGATAGTGTTTCAGAATAGTATTAGATACGCCTTGCAACTCGCAATCGACGATCTCAAAGCGATCGTTTAGTGATTTCCAACCCCAAGTCTCTGCCTCAAAAAGTTCTCTCGCACAATCCATAAATCGCGATCGCAATTCGCTTTCATTTTGCGCGATCGCTAAACTAGAAACTAAAGAATGCAGCGTTTGTACCATTGAGTTTTATTTTAAACTGCTCCAAATTTAAATTGCCTATTAATAGCGATCGGCAAATAGAAGTCAAAAATCGGTACAAACGTAATATATCGCGTCTGTACAAAAGTCGAAAGTCGAATTATGAAGGCAGATGGTGGAAGTAACGTTTCTCCCTTGTCTCCCCGTCTCCCCGTCTCCCCGTCTCCCTTGTCCCCTTGTCGC
>JAAUUT010000007.1 GCA_012031035.1 Candidatus Altimarinota bacterium
TTGGGGGTGAGGGCTGTTTACAAATTAAATAGGATTGCTATATGCACTGTAAACAAGTCGATAAGCGCGTAAGCCCTAATTAATTATAATTATCAATCTCCCCATTTTCCACAAAGATAGTTGATATTTTCATAACCTTTTAATATCATTTTGCGGACAAACATTTAAATAATTTCAAACTCTAAATTTTTATTTTTTAAAAAATCATGAGTGAAATGGTCAACGATATTAGTATCGCTCAATTCTAAATTATAAAAATCGACAACATCATGCTCGAAATAAGGCCCAGCGTGCCAAGTTCCTACTTCTAATTTAATAAAACAATTGCCAGGAATCCGAAACGCGCTCATGTTCTCGATCTTGGGTTCTTTTGCTGCTGAAGGCGGCGCAACCGCAATTAACCAATCTTTTCCCTCTAAAGATCCCAAACATTGAGTACATCGATTGTGACGAGTAATTCTGTGAAATTTACGACCTCGTTTGTGCAAGCGCATAATATAAAAACGAGGAATTCCATTTTGTAGGTTTAGTTGAGCGTCAGTTTCATCATAGGTTTTGCCATCTTGTGAAGGATTAATTAACTGTCCGTAGGGTTTAAACCCTTCAGAAGTAATCCATTCGGCACGCAGTTGCTTGAGGAGAACTGGTTGACTCATGATAGAAATGTAAAAGCAAGGTTTTCAAGGCAATTTCAGTTTACATCTTAACTGCCAAGATGCTATATGTGCCAATTACTAGGAATGAACTGTAACGTTCCGACGGACATTTGCTTTTCCTTTGAGGGTTTCGCAACGCGAGGCGGAAAACCGACGACCATCGCGACGGTTGGGGGATTGCTTTTTTTGAAGGAAAAGGATGTCGAATGCTTGTCGATTCTAAACCTTCGATCTCGTCTCCGGTAGCTGAGTTAGTACGCAGCTATCCCATCCATTCGACTCACGTTATTGCTCACATCCGCAAAGCAACTCAAGGTAAAGTCGTGCTGGAAAATTGCCATCCTTTTCGACGAGAATTGTGGGGACGCTATTGGATATTTGCTCACAACGGAGATTTGCAGAATTTTGTTCCCGAAAGTATGGAGTTTTATCATCCTGTAGGCGACACGGATAGCGAGAAGGCTTTTTGTTCGATTCTCGAAACCTTGCGACAAAGTTTCCCTAAAGGAAGACCTTCTGTAGAGACACTTTACCCCGTATTAAAAGAAATTACTCAATTATTAGCTCAAAAAGGTGTATTTAACTATCTGCTCTCAGATGGAGACTACTTTTTTGCTCATTGTTCTACCAATCTAAGCTACATTGTACGTCAAGCGCCCTTTGCAGCGGCCCATCTCATCGACCAAGATTTAACCGTAGATTTTCGAGAATTAACCACGTCGAGCGATCGCGTTGCTATTATTGCTACTACTCCTCTAACAGATAATGAAACCTGGACTCCCATCCAATCGGGTGAATTATTAGCGTTTCAAGACGGTTTGCCAGTTTATTTTAAATAGTCAGACAAAATGCAAGTTAACCATCCATCACAATCCTCAATCGAGAAGGGATGGAAGATGCGGCTTGTGAGTGCCACCAAATTGTTAAAGAAGCGTTAGCTCGATATTTTTCTTGTTAAGCTAAAATCCCCGCCATAAATCGACGGGGATTCTTAAAAGAGGCTAGATAAAGATATTTTGAGCTAGTAGTCTAATAGCTTCACTTTTTGCTTTAAACAAGCTTGAGATTGGGATATTCGGCTAAAATATCGTCGGCGCTCAATACGTCGCCTTCTGCTTGGGGAGTCCAAAGAACTTCAACGGCAAGCAAGCGATCGCTACTAATTCCGCCAATCTGTTGTAATGCCCGACGCAAATCCTCAGAATCGTTGATTTTTGGAAGTTCGAGTTTGCCTTCAACGCCAACTACAATAGTAGCAACGATATATTCTCCAGAACTCTGCGTTTGTTGGGCAAGTTCTCCTTTTCCTTCCAGCAAAGCGGTAGGTGAAGCTTGTCTGAGTTGGTTATTAACGTTCGAGAGCGTTTCTGAAGTAAACTTGCGTCGTTCTCCCAAAGATAGCTGATTAAACTTCGCTTCTGCTGACTCTAAAGCAGCTTGATAGGATTCTGTGACCCCATAGACCCAATATTCGGGATGACGTAATAAAGCAAGACTAGCTTCTTGAAGGAGCAGCGCGCGACCTTGAGGAGAATTTGTATCTGCTTGGAGTGCGATTTCATTTAACTCGTTTTGCAGACCGCGAGCATTGGCGAATAAGCCTACTTGTACTTTATCGACGGAAACGGTCGAACTGCCGTAGCCAAGAGAACTACCATTTTCATCCCCCCCAACTCGGCGAAGGGTTCCAACTAAGAAATTGGCGATCGCGATAAAAATCAGGATAGTAAACAGTCCTCCAAAACCGCCACCAAATCCGAAGAAAGGCAGTAAAAACGGAAATCCAATACCGCCACCGCCATATCCGTAACCAGGCGAACGATAGCCATAACCGCCGCCAGGAGAAGTGTAAGTACGGCTGGGAGCGCGGAACGATCCGCCGCCAATTCTACCGCCACTACGAGCAGCTAGGGCACTACTGGCATTACCAAACACTAAGGTGGCAATTAATCCAAAAACTACTAAGGATTTTAAAAGAGATTTTATTGTGGGAAATCGTTGTTTAGACATGGGTAAAATTCAATTTACTTATGCTCAGTTCACACTTTAGCGGTTCTGAGAAACCCCAGTCTTGTTTCGCTAAAGATTTTTAAGAATGTAGAGGTTCGCTCTAGCAGCAATCTGCATGACTCTTTATATTTTTTAATGTATCTCATTTAACCGAATCGAGTCAGTCTATCGCGGTGGGGAAATCTTTACTCCACAAGTACGGTTAATTTTTAATTAATGGGAAAAGGAAATTCTTTAAACTCGATCCAGCACTAACCGCCACCGACAATGGTTACAATTTCTAAGCGATCGCCTGCTTGCAGTTGTGTCTGTTGCCAATTCTGTCGAGGCAAAATTTCACCATTATATTCAACTGCTACCAAACGCGGATTCAACCCTAGCTGTTCTAACATCTGGGGTAATTGCGTTTGAGGTTCGCATTGATAAGGTTTTCCGTTTACTTGTAATGTAATAGTCAAGGTTAGTTCAAAGTTCAAAAAAATTACTGAATTCCTAAAGTGCGATCGCCGAGCTTTGATAAAAGATCTTTTACAGCAGAAGTTGGATTTTCTGCTTGCATAATAGCGCGGACGATGGCGACTCGTTCTGCTCCTGCGGCGAGAACTTCGCTTACATTAGAGGTATCGATACCGCCGATCGCAAACCAGGGAACTGATGAATGTTGAACTGCATGGCGAATATACTCAAATCCCGCAGCAGCTTTTCCTGGTTTGGTCGGTGTTTCGTAAACGGGGCCTACACCAATATAATCTGCACCTTGGGCGATCGCGCTTTCCATTTCTTGCGGATTCGTCGTCGATTTTCCGATAATGCGTCCTGGGCCAAGAATTTGTCTTGCGATCTCGATGGGGAGATCTTGCTGTCCTAAATGAACTCCATCGGCATCGACGGCTACTGCAAGATCGACGCGATCGTTAATAATAAATAAGGCATCGCGATCGCGACACAATTGTCGCAATTTCTGAGCATTTGCCAACCTCGTTATATCATCAGTATTTTTATCTCGATACTGAACTAGGGTTAATCCTCCTTTTAAAGCAGCTTCTACCACCGAGAAAAGTTGTTCGCAAGGAGAAGTCACCAAATAAAGCCTAGCGTCGTGTAGTTTTTGGCGGCGGCGATAAGTTAAAAGGTTGCTTTCCAAAATATAAACCCGATAGCGTATTTGTTTGAAGGCTTCGCCCATCTCAGATTTATATAACTTGCTATACTCTTCAAGTACCCTTAAAGCTTCTTGAATACGACAGATATTGGCTTGAAGAACTTGTGTAATGCTGCTGCGCGTTTCTTCTTGGGGATGGGATAACTCGGTTCCAACATCTTCTTGAGTATCCCGCGCCAAACGCAACTCCGAACTGTGCCAAGTAGCGATTTCCTGTCGCATTTGCTTGCATTCTTGAGCCATCTGGCTGTCATTTAAGCCAAAGCGACACCATTCTTCTATAACTCGCAGTCCTTCTCTGGCGCGATCTAAATTTGCATCTAATATCCGTTCTATAGCCAACTGTTGTCCCTTGTAGCGTTCTATCATTATCTTTAAAAATCAAATTCGTTCAAGCGATCTTGAAGTAATTGGGGAAATTTTTCGTACCAAGTTTGATTGAGAGGAGAGGGATGAGGCAGGGGTAACAAAGTTATTGAGCGTTGGTACTGCATTCCTTGTTCGTCTGAGGCGGTTAATGTAACTTGTAGTTTAGAAGTAAAGCGATCGTCTCTTTGAAAAAATTTATTAATCTCGCCTTTTACGCCATAGGGTGCATACCATTTAAATGCTTCGGTTCCCAGCGTAATAATGCGATCGC
This sequence comes from Candidatus Altimarinota bacterium, assembly GCA_012031035.1. Lineage (GTDB taxonomy): Bacteria > Cyanobacteriota > Cyanobacteriia > Cyanobacteriales > Microcystaceae > Hydrococcus. The sequence goes on from JAAUUT010000007.1 coordinate 4,469, forward strand.
CTTGCCAGTGGATAGTTAGCAAGCGTTCTAGGAAAGGACGAAATCTTTCTTTAACTTTTGTTTCATAAGCTTTGTTGCCAGGTGGCTTATAAGGAACTGTATTAGTTAGTAGAACGCGATCGCAAATTGAATCTAATTCTTTTCTTCCCTTGGGTTTTTGGTTGTGCATCGCCCAGTAAAACCCTTCTCGTACCATCGTTCCTGCCGCACCAATCAACGGTTGTCCGGCTTTAACTTCATCTTTGCCCAAATCCCGACCAAAAAAGCACAGTTTACTTTTTAGATTGCCAGCATAGAGGACGGGTTGAGTAGGTTCTTTCCCAAGTGCTTTGTAAACCTCTAGATCGATGGGAAATGGTTCTCGTTCTGCTTCTTGTTTTACTTGTTTGATTAAAGTCTCTATATCTGACATCGGAATGCAATCTAGCCTTAACTACTAAGCTCGTTAAATATAACTCGCACTTAAGCCTTTTTCAACATACCATTGTTAGAAAAAATTCATCGTATTTTGTAGGATAGTTTGACTGACTCCCAGAGATCGAGGAGGGATAGGAAATTAAGATAGTGTAATGAAGGTGCTAGTGTTAGTTTTGCGCGATCGCAGGGAACAATAATTAGTGTAGATAAAGTCTCTGGTCTGTTGTCTTGAATAACCTCTAAACTATATGACATGACAGACGACTAAGGACTGACTCATCAAGATAATCCATTGCCTTTTTGCTCAAGGAGAATTAATCGTGTCCACTCATAAGGTTCTCGTGATTGATGATAGTAAAGTCATCAGAATGCGCGTTAAAGATATGCTGCCTCCTAACACATTTGATGTTATCGAAGCTAAAGATGGTTTAGAAGGCTACAATCTCATTCGCTCCGAAAACCCTAACTTGATTATGTTAGATTTTCTCCTGCCTAAAATGAGCGGCTGGGAAGTCTATCAAGAACTTCAGAAAGAGTATCAACTCAAGTCCATTCCCCTGGTTTTGATGTCGGGTCGCAAAGAAGAGGTAATGGAGAAAATCCCAGAACCTTTTGAGTATTTTTCTTTTGTTGAAAAACCTTTCGATCAAAAACAGTTAGTAGATGCTATCAGAGACGCAATGGTCAAGGCGAAGAAGCATCCTAGACCCACCGAGCTTATGGCTGCTGCCAATAATGCTAGCACCACAATTCCTGGCTCGTCTGATTTGGCTGCGGAGGTTCAGGCTCTTAATGCTAAAGTTGCTCAAATGCAAAATGAAATCGATGGGTTAAAGAAGCAACTATCTCAGCTTATTGTCTTTATTAAACAAAAAATGAGATAAATCATTAATCTAATTCAAATATCAAGTTCGGTTAAACAACCATAATTTAAGATGATTAGGGGCGAAGCTCTCCTAAAGAGAATATATTCGTTCGCCTCTGTTAGATTTTTCTCTTGCCAGATAAATATCATTATTCTGTAGAGGCATTTTCTAAACTGTCTCTACTTAATGAGCTATTAACTATGCCTGCGATCGCCGATAGCAACAACCAACTTAAGGTATTCACTCGCAGATCGAAAACAGTTACATCAAACACATTAAATAAAACACAACTTCCAAAAGCCACTAAATAAGTAAAAAGAATTAAGCGTTCTTTATATTTTTTTTCTTGACTTTTTGACCAAATCTCGATTCGGATTACTGCTAAAAATAGCGTCCAACCCACTAACCCACACAATAACAACATTCCTGGAATCCCGATTTCAGCTAACAACATCAAAAAGAAGTTGTGAGGATGTCCCAGCCATAAATCCCATTTAGCTTTGTACAGAGGGGTAAAATTTCGCAATCCCCAACCCGTCCAAGGACGTTGCACCATCATGTCCCAAGCAAATTGCCATTGAGTCGTTCGTAGGGTCGCCAGAGGGCGATCTGGGTACATTTCATCGGACAGACGCGCCCAAAAAAAGGCGGGAACGATCTGACGCAACCACTCGCGTCCGGGAGATGGCCCCCATGAGGCAAACAAAACAGTGCTTGCAGCCGTAACAACACCTAAAACAATCCAGCGCCAACCCACATAAAAAGCGAAAACGAGGCAAGCTAAAAAAGCTAGTCCCCACGCATTGCGAGAATTGGTTAAAATCAGCCCAATTCCATCGCTAATAAGCACTAAACTTAAAAAGCCTAAAATCCAGATTTTGTTAGGGGAGAGGAGGAAAGATCGATGAAAGTTTTCCCTATTTTCCTCGATGCTCCTGCCGCTTCGCCTTGCGTTTCGCGGAGCGTGCGCGTCGGTTCCCCATTCCTCCTTCCCCCTACGTTGCTTTTCCCCAGATTCTGCGATTTTTATAAAAGATTTATTTTGCTTTAAATCCTGTTGCCAATCCTGATAAGTCTCGATCCACAACCCTAGTGCCAAGATAAAAACGATCGCCAGATAGGCAGCTAAGATATTAGCGTACATGAAGATTGAAGACATTCTTCCTTCTGGTTCGCCTTGGGCAACTAAGCGCCATCCCAACACTGGCTCGATAATTGGAGGACTATTCCAATGCCCGAATAGCTGCCCCAAACCTAAAATGACAATAGGTAAGGAGGGAAGCACCAGCCACCAAGCTAGCTGACGCAGTTGTGAGGGTTTTTGGATGAGGATAGTAAGGGCAGTAGTTAAGGCGATGAAAGGAAGGAAATTCGCCAAACCAAGAAAGGCTTCCTGGGGTTTAGAGGCAAAGCAAGACGAAACAATCAGCCACAAACCAAACAGTAAAAATCCTTGATTAAAAGGCATTGAAATAATGCGACGATAATCCTGCTTCCAAAGTACGACTAGAGTAACGATTAGCCCAACTCCCCCGATTGCTGGAAAGAATGGCAAAATAAATGCGCTCAATTGCGCACATTTCCAAATCCATTGGGATTGGTTATTAGTCATTGGGAATGGGTAACACAAGCCTTGTGCCTTACTGATGACTGAGAGGGCGCACGCCATGCGCCCTTACGACTTGGACGCACATGCTTGCTGTTAGTCACTGGTCACTGATTTAAGCTGGTTCCCAGCATTCAGTGCGAGTCAGGCGAATTTGAGCGAGGGCAAAAATCACCGGAATAATTCGACCGTAGTTAGTCGCGATCGCTTTCCAACCAAGATCTGCTAAAAACCATCCCCAAAGAACTGGGCCGACAAAAGCAAATACGGTGCGAACCGCTCCATAACGGGCGGCATTCGCTGCCATTCCTTGCTTAGCGGTTTGTAGCACTATCTGGCTTTGAATTTCGGCGGCTGCGGCTGCACCTCCCCGCACGAGAGTCGATGTTGCTGCTTGATAGGTGGCAAAGTGAATGGCAAATTGCTCTGCGATTTGTTTGAGTATTAAAGGTTTGATAAAAGAATTGATGGCGATCGCGCTGCTTCCTTTTAAGATTATATCGACGGAATCTTGTTTTAATTGAACCAGTAGCGGTTCTGAAGGATTAGATTGGGCGATCGCTCTCTGTATTCGAGCGATAACAGATTTTTTCTCTGCGGCGGGTAAACGTTTCCAAGCTTTGCCGATCAATTTCAGAAAAATTTCCGCTTCTATGTCAGTCGTTGCCATTTGCTTGGAGTAGGGAATCTTTAAGTAATGGCAAACGCGAATTAAAATTTGACGATAGCTGACTTCGCGAGTTTTTCCTCGCAAAACTGTCATGCCATCGGCCGCTAAATAGCGAAATCGTTTTTCTAGCGAGTCTATCCACGTATTCCAATCTTGGCTTTCTACTGCGATCGGATCGGGGGTTTGCAGGTAATCGAGGGGATTAAATTTGCGACAAAATAGAATCTGAGTTAATTGTCGTAATTCCTCTTCTGTTGCTAATTCTAATGCGGATCTAAGTTCGTCCAAGGTGAAACCCTCCACCACTCATGACTTGAGTTGGCTACGTCAACCATTCTAATATTAGCCGTTATCCTTGAATATTAAAATCAATGAGCGATCGCATTTCTAATTTTGATGTTTTAGTCGTTGGTGCGGGGTTAGCTGGTTTAGTTTGTGCTAAGCAGCTACAACAAGCAGGTTTAAAGGTTGTTATCCTCGAAAAATCTCGCGGCGTGGGAGGACGAGTGGCGACTCGTCGTTTGTATGATACTTGTGTCGATCGCGGACTTCCCTATCTAGAAGTTCAAGGTAAGCAAACTCAGCAGCTAGTCGAACAATTAATATCTTGCAATCTTCTTCAACGCTGGACGGGAAATTTATATGAGTTGTATTCTCAAAACAATTGGCAACTATCCTCGTCAACTCACCGTTATATTGTTCCTGAAGGGATTAATGCGATCGCAAAATTTTTAGCAACCAATTTAGAAATTTGGCGAGAATATCTCGTCAAAAAGATTACTGACACTGATGATGGAATCTGTCTCATAGAGAGCGATCCCAACAACAAATACCCAAATCAAGTTACAGCTAAGGCTGTTGTAGTAGCGATCCCCGCTCCTCAAGCGCTGGAACTGTTAGAATCGTCTCAGTTACGCGATTCCTTAGCTGCTGTAGAATACGATCCCTGTATTACGGTTACGGCTGGTTACGATTGCGATCGCCAAGCAGATTTACGCAATTTAGATCCTTCTTGGCAAGCTGTCAAATGTATAGATAATCCCGATCTGAGGATGGCAATTTGGGATAGTAGCAAGCGAGAGCAATCCCAACAACCCATATTAGTTATTCACAGCACGGCACAATTTGCCCGAAATTATCTTGATGTTGACGATTTGCAATCGGCGAGAGGATTATTGTGCGATAAGGCGGCTCAATTCTTGCTCCCTTGGTTAAATACTCCTCAATGGTGTCAAGTTCACCGCTGGCGATATGCTTTTCCTTATCGTCCTTTGGGATTGCCTTGTTTAAGGTCAACTGAGCCTTTCCCTATCGTCTGTTGCGGGGATTGGTGCGAGGGAAATTTAGTCGAAGGTGCTTTAACATCGGGTTTGACTGCAGCAGATGAAATAGTTCGCTATCGCCTATTTAATTCTTAAAGGTTTTACTATTATTAGGAGTATTAGAAGCTTTATTCTCAAACCAGTTGAGCAATTTTTGAGAAATTTTCATCTGACCGTTGAAGATTTCATCATAGATTGTCAGGGTAATGAGTAACAAAGATAAGGATACTAATTCCATGTCTTGTCACCTTCCATTAGATACTAGACGGTTCAGTTTGATATCTAATAGAATAGACCGTTCAGTTTGATTTTGTCAACCTAACCAAAACAAAAATTTTGCCGATTCCCAAAAAAACGACAACCATGCCTAAAACTACTAAAAGACAAGACCGCCTTGTCGCGCGCTCGACAGAAAAAGCCGAGCAAATTCTTCAGGGAGCCTTACCTGAATTTCTCAAGTCTGGTTATGTCTGCACCAGCATGGATAAAGTTGCTCAAGCAGCGGGAGTCTCAAAACAAACTTTATACAGCCATTTTTCGGATAAAGAAGGACTTTTTACGGCTTTAGTCGAGCATATGGCGTGTCAAAAGTTTAAGCGAGTTTGGTCGCAACCATTAGAGGGAAAACCAGAAATTGTCTTGCGAGAATTAGCATATCGATTGTTAGGAGAAGTCAACGAGCGCGATTATTTATGTTTTCTGAGATTAATTGTGGCAGAGTCAGGAACGCGACCCGATTTATCGCAATTATTTTTAAAAAATGTCGCACAACCTGCACTTAAAATTTTAATGCGATATTTTCAAGAACATCCAGAACTTAATCTTAAAGATGCAGAAGCGACAGCACGAGTATTTGTCGGCGCGATCGTGCATTATATTTTGACGCAAGAGATGCTCCACGGTAAAGAGATAATTCCACTGGAAAAAGAGCGTTTAGTCGATAGTTTAATTGATTTAATCGTTCGTTAAAATTTTTTCAATCCTATCTAATTCGATATCCTCAAAATAATCTATCGCCCAATTGGCCAAACGTTGCATCATATGAAAAGGATAGCTATTAGCAATGCCGATGACTTGCATTCCTGCTTTTTTAGCTGCGGTAATTCCGGCTGGCGTATCTTCAATAGCTATACAATTTTTAGGTTGCAATTGTAAGTTAAAATTTAGACGATTAAAGCGTTCGACAGCGAGTAAATAGCCATCGGGTTGAGGCTTACTAGCTTTAAGATCGTCACCTGCCACAATAACGTTAAAATAAGAAGCAATTCCAACGCGATCGAGTATTAATTTTACTTCAGAGCGTAAGGCTCCTGTAACTAATCCAATTTGTAATTCTCTAGCTTGAATTTGTTTTAAAAGATCGGTTAATCCTGGATAAATAGGAAGCGATTCTAATTGTTCTAATCGTTGCTGATAAGCTTTAGATTTAGTTTCAATTAATTTATCGAGATATTCATCGCTTATGTATCTACCTCTCTGAAACAGAATATCTTTTAAACAAGCGCGATCGCTTCTTCCCAAACAAAACTCTTGAAATTCTCCCGCCAAAGGACGTAGATTTTCTCCCAATAAAATCTCATCAATTAATACTTGATGAATGGGTTCGTCGTTAATAATGACACCATTAAAATCGAATAAAATTGCTTTTAACATTCGGGATTTATTGGGGTTTACTCTTTACTACTATCTATCTAAACATGAAAGTTTTCTAGCATTTGTAATTGATACAAACTTGCATACAATCCCTGTTGCTGAAGTAACGCTTCGTGAGTTCCCGACTCGACCAATTGACCTCTTTTGAGGACGAGAATGCGATCCACATTGCGAATAGTTGAGAGACGATGGGCGATAATAATAGCAGTGCGATCGATCAAAAGTCGGTCTAACGCTTCTTGAATTAGTGCTTCTGTAGCAACATCGAGACTAGAAGTTGCCTCATCTAATACTAAAACCTGGGGATTGCGAATGGCAACGCGAGCAAACGCTAAAAGCTGTTTTTGACCGCCTGATAAATTCGTTCCTCTTTCTCGTAATTGAGTATTATAACCTTGAGGTAATTCTTCAATAAAGCGATCGATATTGGTCAATCTAGCGGATTCTTTAACCTCTTCTAGCGAGTAATTTTCGCCTAACGTAATATTGCGTTTGATGTCGCCAGCAAAGAGAAAACTTTCTTGCAGAATAACGCCAATATAACGGCGCAATTCGACTTGAGGAATATCTCGAATATCAACCCCATCCACTAAAATTCTTCCCTGCGTAGGTTCATACAGGCGACATAAAAGACGAATAATCGAACTCTTTCCCGCACCTGTCGGCCCAACTAACGCAACTTTTTCGCCAGGATGAATCGTGAAATCTAAATTTTGCAGGACATATTCATCTTCCTTGTAAGCAAACCAAACATTTTCAAATCGAATTTCTCCAGATTGGCGATTAGATAAATTTCCATTCCGATATTTAGAAACCACTGGATCGCGAATTTCAATGGGTTCGCTCATTAATTCGCTAATTCGTTCTATTGCAGTAAATCCAGCTTGAAAAATCGTAAACTTTTCTGCAAATTGCCTCAGAGGATTAAATAGTCTTTGGGCAAAAAGAATAAATTCTGATAGGGTTGCGATGTCGATTCTTCTATCGAGAACAAAACTTCCACCTAATAAAAGAACCCCTGCGATCGCGACTAAAGAAATCCATTCTAATGTCGCTGAAACTGCCGAATCGTTAAAAATCGTGCGATCGACTTCCTTACGATAGCGTAAGTTAATCGAGCGAAATAGTTCGCTATTAAAACGTTCGCGACGAAATAATTGTACGACATTAATTCCGGCAATATTCTCCTGCAACATAGAGTTTAATTTTGAGAGTTCTTCTCTCGCTTGATAATTTGCTTGGCGATATTGCTGTTGAAAGTAAATAATTAAAGCTGTCACGGGAACGAGCATCAATAGTAACATCGATGCTAATTGCCACTGACGCATAAAAATAACGATAACAATCGTCAAAATAGAAATAAAATCGCCAATTACGCCAATTGCACCGCTAGCAAATACATCTCCTAATGCTTCTACATCGCTAGTAATGCGAGTTACTAAACGTCCTACAGGAGTGCGTTCAAAAAATCTAGTCGATAGAGAAGTAACGTGCGCAAACAAATCTTCCCTGACTGCTGCTGTAATTTCCTGTCCGACTTTTTGTACTAAATATCCTTGAATCGAAGAAAAAATTAAGCGAACAAAAATCGTTGCTAGAAGCAGAACAATGAGAATATTTAATCCTTGTGCAAAAGAAAGACCCTTCAGAAAAGACCAACTTGGTTCTTGACGCAGCAAAGAAATCGCTTGACCGACAATTAACGGTTGAATAGCTCCTGCAATGTGACGGGAATTAATAAAATAATGGAAATGATTAATAATATTTTGTTACGACGAGCATAGGGAATCAGTCGTAACAACAATCGCCAATCATTTTCGCGGATTCTACCTTTAAGTTTAGATTTTGCCAGGGGAGAAGAGACGGTCATACTATCGAGTCTAGAGACTGTTTTCACAGCATAAGCCTAAAAGCGCAGCCTTGCAAAAACCGACAGATAGATTTGAAAGGGAGTGGTGAATGGGAATCCCCAATCTCCAATCACCTATCACCGATTGTCAATCTTTGGAAGCGCCAGATAAAGACCCCTGCTGCGATCGCAACTCCGATAGATTGTCCTATCCACAATCCAACGCCACTTAAACCCAAGGGAAATCCGAGAATGTAACCGCTAGTTAATCCTACTCCCCAAAAAGCAGGGAAACTCAGTAGCATCGGTACGCGAGTATCCTGGAGTCCGTAGAGTGCGCCCATCGTAGTTTTCTGTACGCCATCGAGAACTTGTATAATTGCGGCGATGGTTAACATCGGTAGAGCTAGGGTTAACACATTAGCATTGTCTGGATTGTTGATATCTAAATATAATCCAACAACTTGTTGGGGAAATATCAACAGTGCGATTGACATAATTGTCATAAATATTATCGCGATCGCGATGCCAACAATCCCTGCTTGTTTGGCAGCTTTGAGGTTTTGTTGTCCTACCCATTGACCGACGCGGGCAGTCATAGCAAAAGACATTCCCAAGGGAACCATAAAGATAACCATCATCGTCTGAAAAACAATCTGGTGCGCTGCTAGCACATCGGTTCCTAACGTGCCCATCAAATAGGTAACAATTGTAAATAGCCCGATTTCTAAAGCCACAGATATGCCCATTGGTAAACCAATTCGGACTATTTCTGCCATAATACGCGGTCTAATGCGATGCAACTCTTTAAAAATGCGATATTCTTTTAGTTGCTCGTGTTTGAGAATATAAATAACCAAGGCGAGAAACATTCCCCAAAGGCTGAGAATGCTTGCTAATGCCAATCCCGCCATTTCCAGGCGAGGAAATCCAAACTTTCCAAATCCTAAAACATAGTTACCCGTAATATTAAACAGCGTTCCAGCAATAACAATTGCCATAATAGGACGCGCTTGGGAAAGACCGGATACGACACCTCGCAACATGGCAAATCCTAACGCGGGGAACAATCCCCAGAGCATGATATCTAAATAAGTATTGGCTAACGTGACGGTTGTTTCGGTTTGTCCGAGTTGGCGCATCCAAGTATCGAAATGCGCCATCGCGATCGCAGTCGGAATCGATAGCAGCAAAGAAAGCCACAATCCTTGACGGGCAAGCTGTTCGATGCGCGTTTTATTGTTTGCCCCATAAGCGGCGGCGACGAGGGGACTGACTCCCATTACCACGCCGCCAGCACTGTGAAGCAGCGCAATAAAGGTCAACGAAGCTAATCCCCCTGCTGCTAAGGTTTCTTGTCCTAAGCGTCCCATCATTATCGTATCGACAAAACCTGTGGCAGATTGGGCAACTTGGGCGCTTGCTAAGGGAATTGCCAATTTTAGGAATTCTTGAATTTCTTTTTTAATGTTTGAGGAAATGAATATAGCGGTCATATCGTTTTAAATGCGTTATGAAGAGAGAGACGATTGCATTATTTTTGGCGATCGCTGGTAGGAATAAAAAGCACAGAACCGATGGTAAATGAGATGCTGGCTGATATATGCAAAAGCGATGAGAAGGAAATGCCTTTGATATTTTCTAAGATTGCATCCAGAGTAAAGATAAGAGAACCGATGAGAAATAACCAGCTTACCAAGGTTTCGCGATCGATGATGCCTTGCAGCATTTTCCGATCTTCGCTTGCTGAATTCTGCGCCTTATGGTGTAAAGGAACGATCTTTCTAGGATTCCTGGGATTCATAGGTTAACTGTTTCATTTCGGGCGACACCATTATTTTTTCCTCCTTTTGTGTCAAAGTAAACGCAAACGCCACGAACCAATGAGAACTGTTTTTAGCGTTACAATTCGTAATGAATCGTGACTATAATTACAGAGTAAAGAAACTTAACCTTATTCTTCTATCAAAATCTTGCACGACTCTCAAAATCTTGCGGCAAGATTTGAAGAAGGAGCGCAATGATGGTAAAAACATCTAATCTCTCAATCAAAAGCGTCCCTCAGCATCCGATCGCATCAAGTCAAGTTTTGGGTTGGGAATCTATTCTTGTAGAAGAGTTTCATCAGCCACCTGGAGGAATGGAAATGCAGCCCGAACCAGAACATGTCATTGTTTTGAGTTTGGGAGCCAAACCCAATCGCATTCATCAAGTATTTGGCGATCGCCATTATACTGGACTCTATTGCAAGGGAGATCTTGCCATCATGCCTGCGGGAGTCCCTAGTGCTTACCATTCAGAAGGCGACGACCATTATTTATACGTTCGCATTTCATCGCAGTTTCTACACAAGGTAGCTTCACAAGCGATCGAGATCGATCCAAATCGAATAGAACTGATACCAGAATTTCGCGTTCGCAACCTAGAAATCGAACAAATCTTAATGTTATTGCGCTCCGAACTTCACAAAGGAGGCGGTTGTATCGGACGGCTATATGCCGAATCTTTAGCGAATGCGTTAGTAGTGCATTTACTAAGGGATTATTCGAGCGCTAAACCGCGTGTAGCCTTGTATGAGGGAGGATTGAGCGATCGCCAAATATTACTCGTTACAGAATACATTAACGAACATCTAGATAAAGAAATTAAGTTAGCCGATATTGCCCAATTGTTAGACATAAGCCAATTTCACTTCAGTCGTCTTTTCAAAAAATCTTTGGGAATTTCACCGCATCAACATATTATTCAACAGCGAATTGAACGCGCCAAACAGCTACTCAAACGGCGAGATTTATCGGTTGCTGATGTTGCTTTTCTGTGTGGTTTCAGTAGCCAAAGTCATTTAGGAAAATCCTTTCGCCAAGCGACAGGCATAACGCCGAAAGCATTTAGAGAAGGAATTTGAGCTAAAAGCTGACGATTGGTGATTGGGGAAGACGGGGAGACAAGGAGAACAAGGAAAATCAGGGAGAATATTTATTTCTAAACTTCTTTCTTTTTACCTTCAGCATCGCTGCCTTCCGATCGTTGGTAACTGTTAATTAGTCTCCCAAATATGTCATTGTAGTATGAGCGTCTCGCTCACAAATTTATATTACAAAAGCGAGCAAGATGTATGTCCTAAAGAGACACGCTACGCGAACGCACTACCTATGATAAATTTACAAAAATGTGATGCTTCTTATGCCCTCGCCCTTCATACTAGCAGCGCCCAACTCGGACTAAGTTTGAGTAATTTTACCGATGAAAATCGCACGCAAACTTGGGATTTAGATCGAGAATTATCCACTTATTTGCATCAATATCTCGTTGAATTTCTTAAACCGCTAACTTGGAAAAATTTAGTCTTTCTTGCAGTAGCAAAAGGGCCAGGAAGCTTTACTAGTAGTCGTATTGGTGTGGTTACGGCTCGAACTTTAGCACAACAATTAGACATTCCCTTATTCGCTATTTCTAGCTTAGCTGCGATCGCTTGGTCGCATCGCGATCGCATAGCTGGTGATAAAAAAATTGCCATACAAATGGAGGCAACGCGAGGTCAAGTTTATGCAGGAATTTATCAAATTCCTGCACAAAATACGGGATTAACTGCTTATTTGCCCGATACTGCGATCGCAAGAGAAGCTTGGCAACAAAGTCTAGAACAATTAGCAACTCCCTATGAATTAATTACTGCACCAACTCATTTAGGAGTGACGGCTAATAGTTTACTAGAATTAGCCCAGCAAGAGTGGCAGGCAGGTAAACGTCCTAATTGGGTAGAGGTTTTGCCGTTTTATGGGAATTAGCGATTGGAATATTGGTGACTGGGACACTGGGACACTGGGACATTGGGAAATAACCCAATCACCAATCCCCTTAAAAAAATTGACGATCGCAATCTTCCTTTGTTAACCTAATACCCCTCTTTTAGGATGATTTTTATTATTCTTCTGCCTAGAGTGATGAAAGAGGGGTATGATTTCTCACGAACGGCATGGGATGATTGGAGGTTCTGTCGAGTTCATAGAAGAAATTAGCCAAGCTATTCCCCACTTAAATAACCAGGTTTATGATTTTATTGAAGAAAGATTACGAAGAGAGGGGAAAAAACCTTTTAGAATTGTAGTTTTAAGATGGTTGCCAAGATTATTAATACACGTTTACGGACAAAAAACAGCAGAACAAATAATGCAAGATGTTGGTATAAAACGTAAATATTGGAAGAAAGAAGAAACAAAAAATTCCAATTAACGCTTTATTTATCGCCTTCTATCTTTTCTCAAGACAAACAAGTCATGAAACTTTTGCCAAAGCATCCAGTAACAATTGAGAACTTGCATTGCTAAGATGAACGCGATCGCTAATATATCGCTTCCATGCTTTCGATCCTGGTACTCCAGCCAATAATTCCAGCATATGACGAGTAATGGCATGGAGTTTCCAACCTTTAGCCAACCAATAATCGATGTAGGGAATCATCGCTTCTACGACTTCGCGACGAGTAGGAGGCGTAACATTTTCTCCATAAAAATCGCGATCGTAACTGGCAAATAAGAAAGGATTATCGTAGGCGGCACGTCCAAGCATGACGGCATCTACATATTTTAGTTGTTCGCGAACTTGTTCTAAAGTTTTAATCCCGCCATTAATCTCGATAAATAAATGAGGAAATTCTTGCTTGAGGCGATGTACGTCCTCGTAACGCAGGGGAGGAATGGTGCGGTTTTCCTTGGGACTCAACCCTTGCAGCCATGCTTTGCGGGCGTGTACGATGAAATGACGACAACCAGCTTGTTCGACGATACGGACGAAATTCGCCATATCTTCATAGCGATCGCGATCGTCAATGCCAATGCGATGTTTGACGGTAACGGGGATAGTAACGGCTTTTTGCATTGCTTCTACCGCCAGCGCTACCTTTTCGGGATGCGCCATCAAACAAGCCCCAAAGTTGCCATTTTGTACCCTAGAGCTAGGACAACCGACATTGAGATTAATTTCATCATAGCCTATATCTTCGGCAATACGGGCACATTCGGCTAATTCTTGAGGATTATCGCCACCGAGTTGGAGAGAGAGGGGTTTTTCTTCGGGAGAGAAACCAAGTAGTTTTTCGCGATCGCCATGCAAAACCGCCGCCGTCACAATCATTTCGGTATAGAGTAGAGTACGACGGGTAATCTGACGCATAAAATAGCGAAAATGGCGATCGGTACAATCCATCATCGGTGCAACGCTTAAAGGATTGCCACCATCGATTATTTGTTCGTTTTCATCAATCGTCATAGAAGAGGCAATTTATGCTACAAGGGCCTAACTTTTGGGTTGTATTTCTTTATTATTTTTCTGGGACTACCCTAATTGTGCTATTTGTCGCATCGCAAGGGATGGGAATGAGTTTAGATATGGCACTTCCCTATCAAATGGGTACGCTCTGCGGTCTAATTTCAGGAATAATAGGTGCATACTTCAATCGTAGCGTGATAATTTCCCTAACTTTTCCAAATCCTAAAACCTTAGTTCTGGAGTTGGATAAGGCACTCGCACAAATAGGTTTCGAGCAAAAAACTCAGCTTGACGATTATACTATCTACAGCCAATCTAATACATTGAGAACGGTATTTTCTGGAAAAATCTTCGTTAAAATAGAGAATAATTGTGCTCAAATAAGCGGTCGTTCTCGCTATGTCAAGCGATTAAAAGATGCTTTATCGTAGGTTAAAAGTGCGATCGCTTTTTGCAATGGCTAATAGCAGTTCTTAGTAAATTCTCAGTCAAAATTTCTCAAACATTCAGCCGCGTCCCTAAGTTTTGTTTATTTATGAAGAGCGATCGCGAGCGATTATATAAACTCTAAACCCTATGGTTACGCTGCAACTAAAACAAATTACCGTTCCACCAGGAGGACGAATCGTTCTCCATAATGTGTCTTGGCAGCAATTTGAGGAAATTTTAGAAGAATTAGGAGAACATCGTAGTTCGCGTATTGCCTACAGTCGCGGAACTTTAGAGATTATGACCCCACTTCCAGAACATGAAGTCGCTAAAGTTCTTATCGGCGATTTAGTAAAAATATTGCTTGAAGAGTTAGAGATTGATTGCGAATCATTTGGTTCGACAACGTTTAAACGACGGGATAGCGAACGTGGGATAGAACCAGATGACTCTTTTTATATTCAAAATCACAAACAAATGATTGGTAAAGATCGAATTGACTTAACCATCGATCCGCCTCCAGATCTAGCAATAGAAATCGATCTAACCACCAAAACGCAATTAGATGGTTATGAAGCGTTGGGAGTTCCCGAACTTTGGCGTTTTGAAAATCGTAAGTTGCGAATTGACATACTTCGCAATGGAAAGTACGTTCAGTCCTCTGATAGTCCGACGTTTCCCGATTGGTCAATTGTTGAAATCGTGACAGAATATGTCGAACTCGCTCGTTCTATCGGTAGAAGTCCTGCATTAAGAGCATTTCGCCAATGGGTTAGGCAACAAATCGAGCAATAAGCAAACCTTATTTGTATCACTATGGATTCGTTAAAGATCGCTGTTTTGTCAATGGTAATAAAAGAGCAGTTTTTTCCGAAGCCAGTATAGACAAGTTTTCAAATATATCCCAGACTTTTTTAGCTAACTCGACTAACATCTTTTGACGGCTTTCAATTGACTGAGAATTCCATTCTGTAAAAGTTTCTAGATTTAAATTATCGATCGCTCTAACCATAGATGTATTTTTCCCAAATCCGTCTTTTGTGACAATTGTTTTTGTGAGTAAGTAATTAGAATTTGAATAAGATATTTTTTTCTCGGAAAAAGATTTATTTTTACACGAGCTATTTAGTTGCCTTTCTAAAAGAGTTAAATTTCCCAAGCGATTGATGTATTTATTAATTTCGTTAGGTTTATCAAATGAATGTTTTATTTTTTCTTCAGGATTTTGAGGTAGAATATGTTCGATCTCTATTTGTTTGTTATAGTGTTCTGCTAATTCTTCTTTTCGTTTCCAAGCTTCTTCATTAATGTATTGACTTAGTTTAGCAAGAACGTACCTAACGAGTGCATTCGATCTACCTCTGCTTTTGTACTCAATTTTATTCAAAGCTTGTTCAAGTCGTTCTGATACTCTACTTTTCTCAGCTTTTATATTGCACTCTATAAATTTTGATAGTTCTTCATCATTGTTTAGATTTCTAATTTCTTGACACCACCGAGTAAAATGTTTTTCTTGTTCTGGTTTAGATTCATCAACAATAAAATAGACAAAAACAATATCTTCAACTTGTTTAGATAATTTTAAAAATAGCTCTGATGATAGATGCTTGCCAGACAGAAGTAACATCAGGTGCATTTTCAATGTACTACTAATAAGATTAATATTTTCAAGATGTCTATTTCTCTCGCCTTCTGGACTTTTACCTTGTTTTAAATTGATATAAGTTTTGCTGTACTCTAATAAATCGTTAGCAAAATCAATGGCTTTATGTTCGTAAATTTGCCTAAAGCAGTTATTAGTTTCATCTCTACCAAAAAACCATTCTGATAGATCGCTTTTACGAAAAGAAGAACTAGTGTTATATTTAGCTAAAATAAAGTAGCGAATAAATTCAAGAGGTTGTATTTTTTGGTCATGAAGTTGATCGACCATTTTTTTCCAGATATCTGTAATTTTTTGCGATCGTCTCTGGAAGTTTGAGCAAAGATTAAATTTTTAACTAAATCCATAGCATCAAGGTTAACGCCTCTATCATTGATAGTGGCAAATACCTTCAGAGCTATATCTGATTTAGTTGTTTGAACGCTAACTAAAATTACATTTTTACAAAAATAGTTATAAAATTTTTTAAACTTAATAACCCCTACTTCATCATCAGAAAACTTATCTTTAATTAAATCTTCTAATATTTTAAAAAGCTTTTTTTAAATTTTGTTCTGAAACAGTAGGTTTAGTTTTAGTTGATGATTCATGTTTGGCAATTTTTTCTAAAACATGACGACTATCTTCATATTGTAATTGCACGCGATAGCGAGAAACTAGGTTGCCTTGAGCGTCTGTATCTGTTGAGGAAAGCTGTCCGTTAATTTTCTCAATAAAACCCTTATATTCTGTAGGATTTAAGCTATTAAAACGTTCTCTAATTGCACACAATAAGAGGAAAGCTGTCGTAATCCTTTGTTGACCGTCAATAACTTCATATAAATTTTTTTCTTTTTCACAAACAATAATACTGCCAATAAAATAATCTGCTAAATTTCCTTCTGGACTATTTTCAAATTCTTCATAAATATCATCAAAAAATTCTTGTACTTGTTCTTCTTGCCAAACGTATTCCCTTTGGTAAGTCGGAACTATATAGAAATTATGAAATAACTTGTCAATACTTAGGTCTTGAGATTCAATAGATGCCATAAAGCTAGCTTACTTAGATGAGTTGGCTGTAACTACTCAAGTAGCTTAACTTTCATAAGAATACGTTGACAAGATGAGGAAAATACTGAGTTAGCGTGCTACGAAATTTAAAGTTATATTAAACTACGTAAGTATATAGTATGTATTCTCGTATCTTCCAAGAATAGACATATTTACTTTCTAAATATTGAGCCGCGTTTTCAGTTCTGTTTATTTATAGACGGCAATCGCGAGTTGCACCTAAACACTAACGTCTTCGCCACCAAGTAACTCCAGCCATTATCAAACCAAATAACGGCACAATAACTAACATCCATCCTAACGTTCCTGCTTGTAGCGGTGTAAGTGTAATCCGTCGATTTTTTGGTTCTTTAGCGCGAATTGAAAGCGGTTGTTCTTCGCCGCTTGCTAACCATTGAACTGAATTAAGAAAGATATCCCCATTAAATTGTTGTTCAAACCAGCCATTTGTGATAAAGGTTGAATTACCGATCGCAACCATTCGCGATTCAGTTTTTGACAATGGAGATGGGGAAGGAGTTGGTTTTGGTTGCGAAACTGAATTAGGAGAAGGTTGAGGGGTAGTTTTTTCTTCAGCTTTCTTAGCAGTCTTAGATACGGGACGGATAAATGCAACGCCTAGATCGAAGGGGCCAGGAACATCTTTGGTAGGATCGAATTGAACTTGTTCCGATTCTAAATCGCTCTCAGACCACATTTGTTCGTCTGTTATCATAAGTGCAACTGCTGTTACGCCGTCTACTTTAACCGTACCGATAGATCTTGCTAAAGGATATATTGTAAATTCTTGACTGTCAAAATCTCGCGTAATCGGGTGATCTCCGTATTGGGTAATTACGGGAGTGGCGGGGCCATAACCGAGAAGATTTCCTTTTCCTGAAGCATCAATAATTATTCGGTCATCTAGTTGTATTCCCCACTCTTTTAATAACGAATCTAAACCTAAATTGATATTTGGATCGATCGCGAGTAATATACTTCCTCCTCGATCTGAATAGTCTTTTAATAATTTTACTTCTTGAGGAAATAATTTTCGTTTTGCACCTGCAATAACGATCGCGCTAGTATCTTCAGGAATCGTCGAACGTTCTACTAAATTTAGCGCTTCAACTTTATAACCTTTTTCTTCTAAACTGGTAACGGCTTGAGAAATTCCACCTTCTGTATTATTTAAAGGATGTTCCCCGTGTCCTTGGAGGAAAGATATCGTTTCGATGCGATCGCGTTGAATTTTTTCAATGGCATTGGTTAATCTTATTTCTGATAGCGGTTCTCTTTGTCCAAAATTGATGAGCGTTTGTACGAGTTGTCTTTTGCTTCCGTATTCTAAATAAACATCGCCTAATGCTTTGACTTTTAATTGTTCGGCGAGTCCTGGATTAACATCTGGATTGACAAATTCAAAAGTAAAATTTGAGTTGTAACGACGATAGGTTTGTAAGAGTTCGCGATCGCTAGGATTGGGTTCTTTATCAAATAATAAAACTCTTAATGGCTGTCTTAAATTCCTGACAAGTTCTTGAGTTTGAGGAGAAAGGGTAAATAATTGATTTTCGCTTAGATCGATTCTAACCGAATAGCGAACGGCCAGAAAATTTACCATTCCTAAAATAGCGATTAAAGCAAGCGTCGCAACAATTGCATTGGTTCCAATTTGTGTCGATCGCTTTCTCCAAAATCCTTGTGCCGTACTAAAAATAAATACCAACCATATTAATACAATAACGCCTCCAGCGACTAGTAATCCAATGTAGAGAGGCGACCAAACCTGAGTAATTAAATAAGCAACTATTCCCGCGATCGCTAAAATTAATCCAGGAATAAATAAGAATCTTAAAATTCTCTGTAACTGATTCATGAGTAACTACTTTTTATTCTCGATCTAAGATCGTTGTAAGCGCAAAGCTTCTATCGATTGTGCTGTTAAAAATATCCCCAAGAAAATATAACTCATAAACAACACTAAGCTACTAGTATCGAAAACGCCTCTAATTAAATCTTGATAATTTTGAAATAATGATAAATGAGATAAAGCATCTCCCAGAAAGCCTCCTACATTCTCAGCAAGAGCATCTAAAATCCACAAAAATAGTACGCTAACAAAGGTCAAAATATAAGCTAATATCGAACTATCGGTCAGAGAAGAAATAAACATTCCTATCGAAAGAATGACTGCTGCTAAGATAATCATTCCTGCATTAGAAAGTAAAATTGCTTGTAAAGCTATTGGCGGATTAGAAGCACTTAAAACAATAGTTTCATAAATAAAAATTGGTAACAACATTGTTATAAATAATGTTGTTACTCCCAAAAGTTTACCGACAGCAACACTCCAATTGGTAATCGGAGAAGTAGCAAGTAATTCTAAAGTTCCTCTTTTTCGTTCCTCAGCATATAATCCCATCGAAAGTGCGGGTAATAAAACCAAACACAGAGAAATAATTACTTCAAAAAAAGTGCTAAAAAACTCAGCAGCTACATCGACACTATTGGTTAATAAGCCTTGTTGTTCTGCAAAAGCAACGCCTTCAATCGTTCTATACAAAAAAAAGCCAAAAAACAAGCCAGATATTAACCAAAAGATAGCCGCTACAATATAAGCAAATGGAGAAGCAAAATAGCCTTGTAATTCTTTACGAAAGATAGCAATAATATTAGCAATTATCATTAGTGATTGGTGATTGGTGATTGGTGATTGGTGATTGGTGACTGGCGATTGGAAGCATCTTTCGGAAGACAAAGAAGATTATTATACAGACGCAATAAAAAAGCGTCTCTATTCCCAATCTCCTAGTTTTCATCCGTCCTCCTCGCTTCGCTACGTGCGGGCGGGTTCATCATTCATCAGTAATAAGTTCTAAAAAGACATCCTCAAGCGTCGCACGAGTACGCCGCATTTCATAAAGTCCTAATCCTTGGGTAACAATTAGATTAGCAATTTCTCTACCGGGTTCGTCATTAGGATTACACGAAATCCGAATTTTAGAACGATTTGTCTCGTCGCTGGGAACAATTTCTACGCTAGATACGCTAGGTAAATTTTTGAGTTGCGATCGCACCTCTGTTACATCCCCCTCAACTTCGAGTTCGTATCCAGCATTTCCAGTAAGCTGTGATAAAAGATGTTCGGGAGTATCAGTAGCAACGACTCTCCCGCGATTGATAATGGTAACGCGATCGCAAGTCATGCTCACTTCCGGCAGAATATGAGTAGACAGAATAATCGTGTGTTGACCCGCCAAACTTTTAATCAGCTTGCGAACCTCAATAATTTGCTTGGGATCGAGTCCGACGGTTGGTTCGTCTAAAATAATAACTGGCGGGTCGTGGACGATCGCTTGTGCAATTCCTACCCGCTGCTTGTATCCTTTAGATAGTTTGCGAATTAATACTTTACGTTTGTCTGACAACTGACAGCGATCTATCGCAGAATTAACCCCCATCACGCGATCGCCTGCACTAACCCCTTTAATCCTAGCGACAAAGGTTAAAAACCCTTCTACCGTCATATCGGGATACAACGGCGGATTTTCTGGTAAATATCCGATTCGTCGCCGTACCTCCATTGACTTTTCGTGAACGTCATATCCTGCAATTCGCGCTGTTCCCGTAGTAGCAGGGAGGTATCCCGATAAAATTCTCATCGTCGTGGTTTTTCCCGCACCATTAGGGCCAAGAAAACCGAGAATTTCACCCGTTTCGACCGAAAAATCTACATCTTGAATAGCTGCTGTCGATCCGTAAATTTTGCTGAGATGTTCGACTTCTATCATTATCTTTCTAGAGAGCGATTATTCGCTAGCGTTAGCATATTAAAGAAAAGATTCACTACGATTCGTTGCGTTTTTAATTGCTGCAAGCCTAATAAATTCTCAGCTAGTCCTATCGTTGCAATAACTGGAATAATATATTCTTGTCCGTCAAGTATTACCTTATTCGTAGCAATTACATCGATATCAAAATACAACTCTCCTATCTCACCAAATCGACCCAGAATCATATTCTGCCACAGGCTCCGGTTTCGTTAAGGCGAAAAATGCCTACAATCGCATGAGGATACTTTTGATGAGCTTTTTGTGCGGCAACTCGATCGTTGGGATCGATGAAATAATCTTCGCTATCTGGCTCTATGACAATAAACCAGTTGTAATGTTCCTTAATCAGTTTGGGTTGGACGCGATCGAAAATCGGACGACAACGTTTATAGAAAGCTTCATTTTCAGCTTGCTCTTTGGCGAGTTCTTCTGGAGGAATAGTGTATTCAGGAAATAGTCTACCTCGTCGTATAGGACGTTTGGAAGAAGTATTGCTCATGGCGCGATCGCTGTTTTTATAAAAGTAGGCAATAACTATTTTAGACTTCGCGTTGTCTGAAAATAGCCAATAATTAGCGATCGCTACACTTGGAACTATTCCCTATTGCCTCTTGTTAAGAAAAAGGTTTAATCCAATAGCGATCTAATGCTAAATCGAGAAACAAACGCGCGATCGCAAAACAAAAAATACTTTCCACCCCAACAACGCTTAAAACCCAAGCATTTTGAATTAAATTATCCGAAAGTTCTACGGGTGCAGACCCTCGCACCAAACTAAATGCTAAAACTGCACCATCCTTGAGATGAGAATTACGATCGCTCCTGACAATATAACGGTAAGTTACGCCAAAAAGAAAACCACTCAAAAACGCGATCGCGATTTTAACCAATAAATCTATCTCAAGTGTCGCTTGTAAAAAGACGAATTTTTCAAAGCGGACGGCTAAAAAGAAACTGTTGAACAGCATAGCGATCGCATAAGCTAACATAAAAGCAATTGCTGCCAAAGTCCCCGCTTTAATAGATTCTATTCGTTCGCTCAGCGATATTCCCACTATTTGCCCCTCCAAAAGATAGCCGAATAGAAGTATCATAGATTTCTGTAGTTGCTTTATAGCGTTGTTTTAAAAGACAGATACAAATATGGATATTTTGGCATTAGGTTGGGTTAGCATTTTAGCGCTATTTACTTGGTCGATCGCAATGGTTGTCTGGGGTCGTAACGGTTTTTAGAGACAGAACGTGGAAACACTTTCTTTTTACAACGTCCTTTTTGTTATTGCACTCGTCTTACTCGTTGTAGTTAGCGGCGGTATTATCTACTTAACTGCTGTTGAGTGGCGCGATCGCCGTCGTCGAGACCGAGATAAAAAGATGAGTCGTTAAATTCATTCAAAAAAAATAAACAGCGAAAAGCCTATGGGACTTTTTGACCAAGTTTTAGCAGCTATCGACAATCCCGATCGACAAGCGAACACCGACCAACTCGGTCAGCTTTTGGGAACCGTACAACAACTGGCAAGTAATAAAGGGATAGATCCCTCCGCGACTCAAACCATTACATCGGTTGTCGGTCAATACGTTCGTTCGGCATTGCAACAGCAACGTGCAACGGGTGGGAACGAACAAATTGCTAATATTATCGAGCAATTTAGCGGTACTGGCGCAAATCCCGCCGCCGTAGAAGCTTTATTTAGTCCCCAGCAGCAGCAACAACTCTCTCAAGATGCCGCTCAAAAAACGGGACTTAATGCCGATACGATTAAATCTATGCTGCCAATCTTGACTCCAGTTATCCTAAACTTGTTGCAATCGGGAAAACAAACTGGGACAGCTTCTAGTTCCTTATCCTCGAATTCGGTACTCAACAGCTTCTTGGATAGCGATGCTGATGGCGATGTCGATATTGGAGATGCTTTGTCGTTTGCCGGTCGTTTTATGATCGGTAAGACACGTTGCAATCAATTTTAAGATGAGTAGGAAGCTTCTTTCTACTCATTTAATTTTTTAAATAGTCTGAATATTGCTAGGAAGTGCATCTAACGTTAAAGGCAATTCCACTCCGCGCGATCGCAAAATCTCGTTACACTTTATTAAGGTGTGTAACTGGTAGTCACGAACAACAAACATGGAATATCGGCGGTTTGGTCGTACAGAATTACAGATGCCTGTTTTCTCCTGCGGAGGAATGCGATATCAGTATCAATGGCAAGATCTCCCAGCATGGAAAATTCCCAAAGATAACCAACGCAATCTAGAAGAAACAATCTGTCGTTCCCTAGAAGTTGGGATCAATCACATTGAAACGGCGAGAGGTTATGGGACTTCTGAAATGCAATTAGGAAAAATCTTGCCAAAATTTCCTAGAGAAAAACTCATCGTACAAACTAAAATTTCTCCCAAAGAAGACCCTAGAGAGTTTCGCAAACAATTTAACCAATCCCTCGCTTTTTTGAAACTCGATTATGTCGATTTACTTTCGCTTCATGGGATTAATACGGAAGAACTTTTACACCAAAGCATTCGACCGGGTGGCTGTTTGGATGAGATAAAAAATTACAGCAACAAGGAAAAGTTAGATTTATTGGGTTTTCAACCCATGGCTCTACAGAAGTTATTATTAAAACCATTAAAACCAATGAATTTGATTATTTAAATCTTCACTGGTATTACATCAATCAAATAAACTGGGCAGCAATAGAAGCCGCGCAAAAACACGATATGGGGGTGTTTATTATCAGTCCTTCCGATAAAGGCGGTCAACTTTATAACCCTCCTCAAAAATTAGTTGAACTTTGCAAACCGTTGAGTCCAATGGTCTTTAACGATTTATTCTGTCTTTCTCATCCTCAAGTACATACCTTGAGTCTAGGCGCAGCAAAACCAACAGATTTTGACGAACATTTAAAGGTTTTGTCGCTGTTAGAAAAAGCTGATGAAGTTTTACCTCCGATTTTAGGACGGTTAGAAAAAGAAGCGATCGCGATCTTAGGAGAAAATTGGTTTCGCACTTGGGAATTTGGCTTGCCAAGCTATCAAGAAACCCCAGGAAATATTAACATTCGTACAATATTATGGTTGAGAAATTTAGCCTTAGCCTATGACCTAATTGACTATGCAAAAATGCGCTACAATATGTTGGGCAATGCGACTCATTGGTTTCCAGGCGAATCAGCAAATCAGATTAAAAACCTAGATCTACGTCAATGTTTAATTAATAGTCCCCATGCCGATAAAATCCCTCAATTCCTATTAGAGGCTCATCAACTTTTAGCTGGAGAAACTGTTAAAAGATTGTCTCAAAGTTAAAGTTGGCATGAATTGGTTAACTGCGATAAAACAAGAACAACTCAATCTTTGGGTAGAGAGAGCGAAACAGCAAGCCAAAATAGGTAAACTTCCCAGTTATATTCCTATACTGAAACAGGTAGAGCCAGATGAGTTAGCGGTTTGTATTATTAGCTTGAATCGTCAGATTCTTTTAGTCGGAGAAAGCGATCGCACTTTTCCTCTGATGAGCGTTATTAAACCATTTTTGCTGCTTTACTTACTATCTCATTTAGGCTCTCAAACAGTATTTAAACGAGTTGGAAAAAACCGTCTCACTATCCATTCAACTCTTTAACCCAACTGTTAAGCGATCGCGGATTTCCTAGAAATCCGATGATTAATAGTGGCGCGATCGCCCTAGCATCATTACTACCCGGAAAAGATGCACTCGCTCGTTGCGAAAATCTATGTTTCTGGCTCAATAATTATGCCAACTCTCAATTATTTTTGAGCCAACCAATGTTAGATTCAGTTTGTTCGCTGCCCAATTACCAAAATCAAGCCTTAGCTGAAGAAATGGCAGTTAATGGGTATCTAGAAAATGCAACAATAGCATTAGATACCTACAATCATATTTGTTGCCTATCGGGAACAATTATCGATTTAGCTCGTTTAGGATTATTATTGTTAGATTCATCTTTAGTTTGTCAAACAGTTCGAGAAATAATGGCAACTTGCGGACTGTATGAAGCCTCAGAACAGTTTTTTAAACGAGTGGGATTCCCAACGAAATCAGGCGTAAGTGGAGCCGTATTATCTATCGTACCCAATCGAGGCGCGATCGCAATTTATAGTCCTCCATTAAACGAACAAGGTAACTCAGTGGCGGGATTATTTTTAATCGAAAAAATTGCCGAAGCCATTCAATTTTAAAGACAGCGTTTGTAATAAAGAATAAACCAGCCGTTGAGATTTATGCTAGTAAATGACGAATATTTAGTTATTAAACATATAATTGATGAGTAAGGTTTTACCTCTTTCCCAACAAGCAATTCTCATCACTGGCGCATCGGCTGGAATTGGTGCAGCCTTAGCTAAGAATTTAGCTAATGAATTTACTGGGATTCGTTTAGTTTTAAGCGCAAGAAGACAAGACAAATTAGAAGAAGTTGCGACTAGATGCCGCCAAGCAGGTGCAGAAGTGCTAGTTGCGATCGCAGATATGGCAGACACCGAACAAGTAAAAGCTTTAGTGCAAAAAGCGCTAGAAAAATTCGATCGCGTCGATGCCTTAGTTAATAATGCAGGTTACGGATATATGTGTCCGATAGAACTAGTCTCTCCCGAAGCAGCCAAACAACAGTTTGCTGTCAACTTTCACGGGCCCTTGCTTTTGATTCAATCGTTAATTCCTGCCATGCGAAGGCAAGGAGGAGGCAGAATTGTCAATGTTAGTTCCTTGGGAGGAAGAATGGCATTTCCCGCAGGCGGAATGTATAGCTGTTCTAAATTTGCCCTAGAAGCACTTAGCGACGTTTTGCGTATGGAATTAAAAGCATTTAATATTCATACAGTGGTGATAGAACCCGGCCCCGTCGCGACCGAATTTTTTGGAGTCGCTTGGGAAAAAATCCAACAAACCATTCCCGACTGCAAAAACACGATTTATCAACCTGCTTTTGAAAAAATTGAAGCAATTGACAAGCAATTACAACTCCTCGGTTGGACTCCTGAAAAAGTTGCCGAAATTATCGTGCGATCGCTCGTCGCACGCCGTCCCCATCCTCGTTACTTTGCTGCTACGGGAGGAAGTTTCTTTGTCCCCGTAATGACTAAAATTATGCCAACTTGGTTTACCGATGCTTTCTGGAAACGTTTTTATGGCTTCGATCGCATAGAAAAAAACTGGAGAAATGATGAATGATGAATGATGAATGATGAATGATGAATGATGAATGATGAATTATGAGTAGTGTTTATAACTTATCATTCAGCCTTCTAAACTCATAATCCAAATGACAGAAGAACAACAAAACCATGGAATATTCAAGAGCGAACTTTTGAATATTCTCTACGAGCCATCAAACTTTATCAATTTTTACAAGAAGGAAAAGATGGAACGGGTTACATTATCGGCAAACAATATCTCAGAGCCGCAACTTCTATCGGAGCTAATATTACTGAAGCTCAGTCTGGAGAAAGTCGAGCAGACTTTATTCATAAATGTCAAATTGCTGTCAAAGAAGCAAGAGAAAGTTTATATTGGCTGAAGTTATTAGCACAAGCGGAAATTGTATCTTCCAACCGCATAAAACCTCTAATACAAGAAACCGAAGAACTAATAGCCATAATTACTAAAATAATCGTTAAAACCAAAGAAAACACTAACAACAAGCGAAGCTAACAACTTTTCATGATTCACACTTGGCGAATTAGTAAAGACTACCAATTCCTTTTTTCATCATTCATAATTCATCATTCATAATTCTTAAAATGGATTTACTCGAATATCAAGCCAAAGAATTATTCGATCGAATCGGCATTCCGATTTTGCGATCGCAAACCATCGCCGATCCTAGCGAACTAAAAAGATTGCAAATCCCCTATCCAGTCGTTCTTAAATCACAAGTGCGAGTTGGAGGACGAGGAAGGGCGGGGGGCATTCGTTTTGTTGAAAATACTATCGACGCGATCGCGGCGGCTAGAACGATTTTTAACTTACCTATCATGGGAGAATATCCCGAATTTATCCTTGCAGAAGCTCGCTATAACGCACAAGAAGAGTTTTTTCTGGCAGTTTTGCTCGATTATCAGCTACAACGTCGAGTATTGCTCGGTTCGACCAAAGGAGGCATGGATCTCGATACCTTACTCAAACATATGCAACAAGTCGTTATCGAAGGAGAATTTTCTCCGTTTTACGCGCGGCGATTGGCAATTAAAATGGGAGTGCGGGGAGCCTTAATCGAGTCCGTCAGCACGATTATCGAGAAAATGTACTATCTCTTCAGCGATAAAGATATGGACTTAGTAGAAATTAATCCCCTCGGCGTTAGTGCAGATGGAGAACTGATGGCACTCGATGGCAAAATTTCCGTCAACGATAGCGCCATCAAACGCCATCAAGATCTCGTATCGCTGATGACTTCTAAAAAAAATGCCCCCAAAAATCGCCCTACGAATTAGAGTCGCTTTCAAAAGTTGCCCAAATTCCAGAACCGCGATGGATAGAACAAATCGATGAAAAAGGCAATATTGGAATTATCTGTAATAGCTTGGGATTGGCGATGGCAACTTGGGATTTAATCGCTCAGGATAAAGGAAAACCTGCTTGTTGCTTAGTAATCGGAGAAGAAACTAACGGCAAGTGGTTGCCCGATGGAACGTTGAGCGAGCAACTCGAAGCATCATTAGAAGAGATAATGGAGGTTAAAGGACTCAAAGCCATCTCGGTTAATTTGCTTGGAAGTTCCCCAGCAGTAGAAGCGCTAGCAAGCACGATCGCCGAATATTTACAGTCCCGCAACGGACGGAGCGAGCGAGCGAGCGAAGAAAGAGTAACTAGAGCGACGGGCGGGGCATCTGCCAGACAAATGCGAAACCTTCAGTCTCGTTCGAGCAAGCAACAATCGAACGAACCCCCTCAGTTTGTCATTTATTTAAGCGGTGCAGAGATTGAATCGCTTAAAGAAAGTTTAACCTCATTTCCGGTACATTGGACAAACGATCTAGATACGGCGATCTCGCAAACTCTCTCCCTAGCTAAAGCTAAATAAACGAACGATCATGCAATGGACACCAGATAGTAAAGTTCTCATCCAAGGAATTAGCGAACCTTTAGGCGCATACTATGCTAAGCGAATGAAAGCCTATGGGACAAACATCGTAGCTGGGGTTAGCGTTGGTAAGGGAGGAGAGCAAGTTGAGGAAATTCCCATTTTCGATCTCGTCGAGCAAGCGGTTTCCGAAGTCGGAGAAATCGAAATAAGCTTGATTTTTGTCGATCCCTTTCATGTCTTAGATGCAGTTGTAGAAGCGATCGCGGCTGGCATTCGCCAGATTATTATCGTCTCAAGCGGCGTTCCTCCCTTGGATATGGTTCGCCTGCTTAGAAAGGCACAGGCTACTAATACGTTTATCCTCGGTTCGGGAAGTCATGGACTTGTTATTCCAGAAAAACTCTGGCTCGGCATTAGCGAACCTCAATGTTATCAGCCTGGTAAAGTAGGAATTATTAGCCGCATTGATAGTCTGTGCGATGAAGTTGCTTCTACTTTAACCAAAGCCAACCTCGGACAATCGATCGCGGTTAGTTTGGGAACCGATGGCATTATCGGCTCGAATTTCGAGCAGTGGTTGCAAATTTTGGAAGAAGATGAGTTAACTGACGCGATCGTTTTACTCGGACAACCGGACGGAAGTGCCGAAATTGCGGCGGCTGAATATATTGCTTCTGCCATTGAAAAACCTGTTATTGCTTATATCGCTGGCGTTAATGCGCCTGTGGAAAGAAGATTTGGCGATGCCATTAATATTATTGCGACTCAGTTGTCTCAGGCTTCTCCCACAACGAGTACCGAAAGACAGGCGATCGCCGCTCTCAAACAAGCTAAAGTAACCATTGCCAAGCGAATTTCCGAAATTCCTAAACTTTTACAAAAAGCTTTAAAGTGAATACCTCGTTCATAAATTCTCGACTCAAAACATTGGGGGCCTATTTACGTCCTCACTGGCGATCGATGTTACTGGGTGTTGTAGCATTATTAGTCGTCAATGCCCTTGGCGTGTATATTCCTCTACTCATTCGCGATAGCGTCGATCGCCTGCGTCAAGCGTTTACCTTCGCACAAATCTGGCATTATGTCTGGCAAATCATCCTTCTCTCTTCAATTGTGTGGTTCATTCGCATGGCATCCCGCGTTGCTATTTTTGGCGTAGGTCGTCAGGTAGAATACGAACTCAAGCAAAGAATTTTTCAACATCTACTCACTCTCGAACCCGCCTATTTTTCTCTCAATACGTCGGGCGATTTAATGAACCGCGCCACTAGCGATGTCGATAGCATTCGTCGCTTGGTGGGATTTGCCATCTTGAGTTTGGTTAATACTTTTTTTGCTTATGGCATGAGACTGCCAGTCATGTTAGGCATTGACGTTTCTTTGACGATCGCAGCAGTCGCAGTTTATCCGCTCATGTTGCTGGTAGTACAGCTATTCAGCAAGCGCCTGCAAGAACAACAGCGCGACGTTCAAGAAAAACTCTCCGATCTCAGCGAATTAATCCAAGAAGATACCAGCGGCATAGCATTGATTAAAATCTATGCCCAGGAAGAAAACGAACGCCGCGCCTTTCGCCAACAAAATCAACAATTGCTGAGGGCTAACTTAAAGCTAGTGCAAACCCGCAACGCACTTTTTCCTTTGATAGAAGCCTTATCTTATGTCAGTTTTTTAGTTTTGCTTGCGTTTGGAACCAGCGCGATCGCTCGCGGAGAAATCACGGTTGGGGATTTTGTTGCTTTACTCATTTTAGTCGAACAGTTAGTTTTTCCGACAGCCTTGCTTGGCTTTACGATTACTGCTTATCAACGCGGTGAAGTTAGTATCGATCGCGTGGAAGCCATTTTTCAAGCACAACCTAAAATCCAAGATGCGCCTGAAAGTATCTCTTTAGCGCTAGAACGAGTCAACGGCGCGATCGAAGCGCGTCATCTCAGCTATACTTACCCAGGTTCTACTTTCCCCGCCTTGAACGATCTCAACTTTACGATTGAAGCTGGCGAAACCATTGCTGTTGTCGGTTCTATCGGTTCGGGTAAATCAACCCTGGCAAATACGATCCCTCGCTTGCTCGATATCGCTTCAGGGCAGTTATTTTTAGATGGGTACGATCTGACCCAAATTCAATTAGCGGATTTGCGACGGGCGATCGCTTACGTTCCCCAAGACAGTTTTCTGTTTAGCAACACTATTCAAGATAACATCCGCTACGGCGACCCGCTAAAAGCACCTTCTGAGGTTGAATCTGCGGCAAAAATTTCACAAATACATCCCGAAATCCTGACTTTCCCCCAACAATACGAAACGCTTGTTGGAGAGCGCGGTATTACCCTTTCCGGCGGACAAAGACAGCGCACTGCTTTGGCAAGGGCATTACTAACCGATGCACCCGTGTTAATTTTAGACGATGCTCTCTCTAGCGTAGACAATCAAACCGCCACGCAAATTTTGCAAAATCTGTCTTCAACTCAAGAAAAACGGTAATTTTTATCTCCCATCAACTCTCAGCAGCAGCGAAAGCGGATCGCATTTTTGTAATGGACAAAGGAGAAATCGTACAAATCGGTACTCATGGCGAATTGGTAGCGCGATCGGGATTATATCAGTCGCTTTGGCAGCAACATCAATTAGTATTAGATTTGCTGTAATTAAGGATGGGCAAATCTGCCCACCCCACTCCAGAGATAGCCTTGTTAAGGTCTAAACGAAAGCAGAACTAATGAGATTGCTAGGATGGCGAGTCCGAGAAAACCTGCCATAAAAATCGAAAAATTATCGCGATCGCTCAGTTTTGCGGTTTGGGAGCGCGCTTTGAATGAGTGCCAAATGTGACCGCCCAAGAAAGTTATGCACAACCCAAACTGCACGAAAGCAAACTGAGTGCGATCCGAACCGTAAAATTCCACAGGAAAAACGGTATCGTTAAAAGCCACGAAATAGCAAGACGTAAATGCCATTAGCGCTACTCCTGCCAGACTGTAGGAAAGAATCCCATGTCCGTTAAACGTAAAAGCGCCTTTAATCCACCTCAAGGGTTCGGTAGTAATGTGCCAAGCCCCGCCAGCAATGCACATCGCCCCGATCCAAAGATGACCGCCGATGACATCTTCTAAATTATCGACCGCAGCCATTCCTAGTGGATTCCAGCGTCCATCTGCAAAACCGAAAAGATAGCCGAAAATTGTAAATGGATCGATGGTTGGGTTTGCGATCGCGCGAACTTCTCCCACGCTAGGATCGTAAATCCCTCCAAAGAACATCGCTTTGGCAACGAATAAGAGCGCTGCTAGACCGAGAAAAATGAGATGATGTCCTAAAATGAGGCTTAATTGCTTGGGATCGCTCCATTCATAGTGAAATTTCCTCGCATTTCCTTCGCTATTTTTTAAATTAGCCGCTCCTCTAAAAACGTGAAAAAGACCGCCTGCTCCTAAAACTGCCGAAGCAACTAAATGAAGAATTCCAATAACAAAATAGGGATAAGTGTCTGTAACGATCCCGCCAGAACCAATTCCAAATCCCAATCTCGCCAGGTTAGAGAGCAAGAGCAATCCTTGCTCTGACATAGGTTGTTCGGGAACAAACTTTGTCACTTCGAGCAAAGTAACCGAACCCGCCCAAAACATAATCAAGCCAGCATGGGCGATATGCGCGCCTAATAATTGCCCGGACATATCAATGAGACGAGCGTTACCCGATAGCCAACTCCAATCGCGATCGGTCGATATCCGCATTCCAGTCGTTGTCACCAGTCGATCTCTCCTCGTGTTACTATTTGTCAATTGATTTCGAGAAACGGGGGCAATCTGCCCCCTTTACTTAATTTGAGGTATGAGAAATTGCCTATCTCCCTTCAGCCGACGCTGCTGCTGGAGTAGGCGTGGATTTGCTAACCACAGGAGAACCTGCTTGCGGAGTATCCATATTATCTAGAGCTTGACTAATTCTTTTGAAGTCAAATCCAATTGCTCGCAGTGCGTGCCAAAGATGTCCTTGCAGGAAGAAAAATGCCAAGAAGAAATGAGTATTAGCCAACCAACAACGTGCCGTATGAGTTCCCAACGGCAAGTCTACCGTATCGGCAAAATAAGGAACGACACCTAACTTGATTTGGAGAACCGAGCCATAAAATTCGGGAGGATAGGCTAAGGTATTGACCGCACAGAAATAAGCTGCCACAAATCCAGCTAAAGCAATGCCGCCAAGAGAATAGGAAAGAATCGCCTCGCCAGAGAAAATTAACAGCTTCTTAGCCCATTGCATGGGAGGGGTAATGATATGCCAAATTCCCCCAGCAATCAAAAGAATGCCTACGTAGATATGACCGCCGACTAAATCCTCTAAGCTATTCACTAAGGCAAAATGAGTTTGATAGCCATAAATGGTTAATGGGTCGAGGGTTGGGTTGCTGACTACGCGCACCGCTCCAATGGTGGAGTCATAAAGTCCACCCCAGAACATAGCTTTAGCAGCTAACAGTAATGCTCCCGCACCTAGGAAAAGCAGGTGATGCCCCAAAATCAAACCCAACTGCTTGGGGTCGTTCCACTCAAAATGAAACTTACGCGCCCCACCACCAGAGGCTTTCTTCAAGTCGCTTTCGCCTCTAAAGTTGTGAAACAGCGCCCCCGCACCAAGAACGGCAGAAGAGATAAGATGAATTGCTCCCACAACAAAATAGGGATAAGTGTCTGTGACTTGACCGCCCTGACCGACACCCCAGCCCAAGGTTGCTAGATGAGGCAAAAGAATCAATCCTTGTTCTCCCATCGGTACGTCAGGAGAATATCTGGAGATTTCAAAAAGAGTAAATGCTCCTGCCCAAAAGACGATTAGGGCAGCTTGAGCGGCATGGGCAGCAATAAATAGACCGGATAGGTTGGCAAATCGAGCATTGCCAGCCCACCAGTCATATTTAACATTAGGATTTCCGTATGCCTGCAAGGTTATACCTCCATTGAATTAGGTCAAAGTTATTGCAAACCTTCAGAAAGTTCAGAAAGAAGGTTAAGTTATATTGCTCAATCATGCCTTATTAAAGTAGAGGTTGTTATTTATTAGTAATAGTTCTTAATAAGATTTTGAGAGTCAACTTAGCTCAAAATTTAGTAGTAACCTAGATTGGCAAAAGGTTTGACGATATCTTTTTTTTGTTACTGTTGTAACTTAGTGCTATAAATTTCTATTAGCTAGTCTTGTTAATTCAAGTTAACATTATTACTTTTTCTAATTTAAACGAGAATTACTTTCAATAAAGATCGAGATGCCATAAGCTTAGATAATCAGTTTATTGATTTAGATTCTCAATAATCAAGCTAGGAGATTTGTCACC
The DNA here is from genome assembly GCA_012031035.1 of Candidatus Altimarinota bacterium. Classification (GTDB taxonomy): domain Bacteria; phylum Cyanobacteriota; class Cyanobacteriia; order Cyanobacteriales; family Microcystaceae; genus Hydrococcus. Next base: position 37,461 of record JAAUUT010000007.1, read on the forward strand.
GTGACCGCAGTTTCTGAGAGTCCGCGCTTGGTACAGAGCAATAACGATATTCCTTGGTGGGCGGGAAATGCTCGTCTGAGCGATATGTCGGGTCGATTACTTGGCGCTCACGTTGCCCATGCAGGGTTAATTGTTTTCTGGGCGGGAGCTATGACACTATTTGAAATCTCTCATTTCAATCCCGCACAACCGATGTACGAACAAGGTTTAATTTTGCTTCCTCATCTAGCTACGTTAGGTTTTAGTGTTTCAGAAGGGGGGCAAATTGTTAGTACTTACCCTTATTTTGTCATCGGAGCGTTACATTTAATTTCCTCAGCCGTTTTGGGGTTTGGCGGAATTTTTCATACTTTACTCGGTACAGAATATTTGGAGACTAAATTTTCTTTCTTTGGATATGACTGGAAAGATGTTAACAAGATGACTACTATTCTTGGCATTCACCTAGTTCTGTTGGGGTTGGGTGCAATGCTTTTAGTCGCTAAAGCGATGTTTTTTGGGGGCATCTACGACCCAGCCATTGAGAATGTACGAACAGTTACCAATCCTACTCTCAATGCCGGTATTATTTTTGGCTATCTGTTCGGCGCAGTGGGACAAAATTGGATTGCTGGTGTTGATAACTTAGAGGATGTCATTGGCGGGCATCTTTGGATTGGATTCATTTGCATTGCAGGCGGTCTTTGGCACATCGTTACTAAGCCTTTTGGTTGGACGCGCAACCTTTTTGTTTGGTCGGGAGAAGCTTATCTATCCTACAGCTTAGGCGCATTGGCACTGATGGGTTTTATTGCTGCTTACTTTGTTTCTGTCAACACAACAGTTTATCCAGAAGTGTTTTACGGTTCTCCTTTGTCGATTAAGTTTAGTCTTTTCCCTTATTTTTCTCTCGATAATCCTGAAGTCGTCTCATCGCGCACTTGGTTAGCCAATGCACATTTTTGGTTGGCGTTCTTTTTCCTGCAAGGGCACATTTGGCATGCTTTACGGTCAGCAGGTTTTGATTTTCGCAAAGGTAAGGTAGAACTCTCTCTGATGCCTCCCGAACCCAATTTTTAATTGAAGTGAAGACCAAAAAATTCAAGGAAATTTAAAAATGACAGCAGTTATTGAAGAGAATCCCTATCGTGGGAAAATTCCCGATGTGGGCTGGTGGGCTGGAAATGCTCGTTTTGTAGATTTGTCGGGTAAGTTACTAGGGGCGCATATTGCTCATGGTGGTTTGATTGTTTTGTGGGCCGGGGCGATGACGCTGTTTGAGATATCGCGCTACAACCCCGATTTGCCGATGTACGAACAAGGATTAATTTTGTTGCCCCATCTAGCTACTTTGGGTTTTGGGGTAGATGCAGGAGGTCAAATTATTAACACCTATCCTTATTTTGTCATCGGGGTGTTGCATCTAGTTTCTTCAGCAGTATTGGGAGCAGGTGGCATTTATCATTCCTTGTTAGGGCCGGATGTCCTAACAGAAGACCGCACTTTTGCAGGCTTTTTTGGCTATGACTGGAAAGATGGGGGCAAAATGACTACCATCATTGGCATTCACCTAATTCTTTTGGGCATTGGTGCATTTTTACTGGTGTTTAAAGCAATGTTTTGGGGTGGAGTGTTCGACCCTTGGGCGGGAAATGCTGGCGAGGTGAGAGTTATTGGGAGTCCTACGATTAATCCCGTCAAGATTTTTGGTTACTTGTTCGGTGCATCGGGGGCTCAAGGAATGGCAGCCGTCGATAATTTAGAAGATGTCGTTGGGGGTCATTTCTGGGTAGGTTTACTTTGCATCCTGGGTGGCTTCTGGCACATTGGGACGAAACCTTTGGGTTGGGCGCGTCGAGTCCTGATTTATTCTGGGGAAGCTTATCTATCTTATAGTTTAGGCGCGATCGCGTACATGGGATTTTTAGCTGCCTATTTTGTCAGTGTCAATAACACCGTCTATCCCGAAGTCTTTTACGGCCCCCCCGTTGGGGTTATGGAAACTAGTCCAGGTAGTATTTCAGCACGCGGTTGGCTAGCAACGTTTCATTTTGTCTTTGCGGTCTTATTTCTTTTCGGTCATATTTGGCACGCTATTCGTGCTAGAGGGGAAGCGGCAGGATTTGATTTTAAGAAGGGAGATACAGTCATTAAATTTGCAGGAACTCCCTATACAGGCAATCTTTCAACTCCAGTTAATTCGTCAGATTTTACGCTTTTTTTGTTGAAGAATTTACCGATATATCGGGCTGGACTTTCTCCGCTTTCTAGAGGATTAGAAATTGGCATGGCACACGGATATTTTATCCTCGGCCCTTTCATCAAACTAGGCCCGTTGCGCGATACCGAACAAGCCAATTTAATCGGTTTAATTTCTGCTTGTACCTTGATTGTCATTATGACCGTTTGTTTGTCTATTTATGGAACAGTTTCTTTTAAAAAGGAATTGCAAAAAGATAGATTAACCTATTCAACCTCTGTTCCAAATGTGCCCGATTCTCTTAAAACCGTTGATGGATGGAGTCAATTTTCTGGGGCGTTTTTAGTTGGTGGCGTTGGCGGAGCATTGTTTGCTTATTTGCTGTTAGATAATTTGAGCATTTTGCAAACAGTGTTAGCTGGAGAAATCTAGCCATCAATTCTTTTCAAGAAAGATAGCAAATAAATTGTTTTATCGTTCTTAGTTTTCTGGAGAAATTAGCCATAAACTCCCATTTAAATATTTATGGCTTGCGTTAATTAATTAGGAGAAAATCATGTCTAGAATTGGTTTGTTTTACGGATCTACAACTGGAAAAACTCAGTCAGTAGCAGAAATGATTCAGGAAGCTTTTGGTGGAGATTCAGTTGTGACCTTACACGATATTGCTGAAGTTGAAGCAAGTGATTTTGACCAGTATCAAAATATTATTATTGCTTGTCCGACTTGGGATATCGGAGAACTACAAGCTGACTGGAATGGGTATTATGACGATGAGTTAGATGGTGTTAGTTTTACTGGCAAAAAAGTTGCTTATTTTGGTACGGGGGATCAAATTGGTTATTCCGATAACTTTCAAGATGCGATGGGAATTTTAGAAGAAAAAATTTCTTCTAGTGGTGGTAAAACGGTAGGTTATTGGCCAACTGATGGTTATGATTTTAATGAATCTAAGGGAGTAAAAAACGGAAAGTTTGTTGGACTTGCTTTGGATGAAGATAATCAATCCGAACTGACGGAAAAGCGAATTCAACAATGGGTAACTCAATTAAAGAGTGAGTTTGGAGTTTAAAGAATTGGGTGGGCATTGCCCACCCAACTATTTCGCGATCTTGAATTGTTTAGAGTGGTTGATTAATGATATTACAGTTGTTATTAGGAACTTTTGTTTGGCTGTTAGTTGGTTCGCTATTTTTAACTCTGTGGCAAACTACTAAAGCGGGAATAGTACATCTTAAAAAACTACACCAAGTTCCTTGCAGTCGTTGTGTTTTTTTTACGGGTGACTATCGCTTAAAATGTACTGTCAATCCTTTGACTGCAATGTCTGAAGAAGCAATAGATTGTCGTGATTTTGAACCTAGCTTGAATACATCAACTTGTTCGGGTTGTAGGAAACCTATGACAGACGAACTTAAGTATCCATTGACCAAAAATTTATTTAAGATCTTTTAAGGTTATTGATAATGGTGCGATCGCCAGATTTTAGGATTCATTTAAATTATTTTTCTCTTTCATTCTTAGTTGTATTGCCTGCTGGGTTTCTTTCCAGCGATCGCGCAAAATTTCTGATATTTTGCCTAAGTACATTTCAGACAAGACTCTGTTTGGTTGTTTGTTAGATTTCTTTCTCATTAATCTTAATATTTTGAAAAGAATTTTTTAGCTGTAAGTTAAATTTTTTTTCTTTTCAATAGCAACAAATTTCAGATTCATCGCTTGTAAGACTTTAAGCAAACTTTACTAATAACAGTATAGCAATTCTTTCTAGCTACTGCTATTTATTCTTAATAATATTAAGACAATACTCAATCGCTTTTATCAAATTGCTATTTCTCGCTCGGCGATTGGTAAGGTTTATAAAAAAAGATTTATCGGGATTATTTGCCGATCAATCGGTTGCATCTCCCTCAACAAAAGTATATCCTTCAAGGCGATTGCTTTCTTCTACCGACCCGGTAAATTGACGATCGCAACCTCAAAATTGTGGTCGATTAATTGCCACATATAAGCAGTTCCACCCAAATAGATAATCCAAGCATTATTGGGCGGTTTAACTAATGATAAAAAATTTTGAAAACGTTTAGCACGCCACTCTTTGACAAAAGAATTATTAGCGTATCACCATTCTGAAGTTTTTCGAGTTAGGATTTGTAATCTTGTCATTTAATCGCTTCGATCCCGTAAACCTTTTGATAGTATGCCTGATATTCCTCGGATAATAAAGGTTGCCACCAATCGCGGTTATTAAGATACCATGCAATCGTTTGTCGCAGTCCGCTTAAAAGCGTTTCCTGGGGAGTCCAACCTAATTCTCGTTTAATTTTGCTAGCATCGATCGCGTAACGGCGATCGTGTCCGGGACGATCTTTCACAAAGGTAATTAACTTAGTAGAAGGTTGTACGGGTAAGTGTGGGGCAAGTTCGTCCATTAGCTGACACAACAACTCGACGAGATCGAGATTTTTGACCTCATTATTTCCCCCAATGTTGTAAGTTTCGCCCGGTTTACCTTGATTAATGACAACATCTAGGGCGCGACAATGATCGCCAACATATAACCAATCGCGAACATTTTGGCCGTCGCCGTATACGGGTAACGGTTTTCCCAATAAAATATTGATGCACATCAAGGGAATTAACTTTTCAGGGAAGTGATAGGAACCATAATTATTTGAGCAATTGGTAATAATTGTCGGCAGACCGTAGGTATGATAGTAAGCGCGGGCGAGGTGGTCGCTTCCTGCTTTTGAGGCAGAATAGGGACTATTGGGCGCGTAGGGCGTAGTTTCCGTAAAAGGCGGATCGTCAGGGGCGAGACTACCATAGACTTCATCGGTGGAGACGTGTAGAAAGCGATCGCTTTGAGGTTGTCCGCGACTCATCCAATAGTGACGAAAACTTTCTAAAAGCGTAAACGTGCCGACAACGTTGGTTTGAATGAAGGCATCGGGGCCGAGAATCGAGCGATCGACGTGGGATTCTGCGGCAAAATGAGCAACCGTGTCGATATTTTCTTCTTGGAGTAAGCTATCGATGAAAGCGCGATCGCAAATATTGCCCTTGACAAAACGAAAGTTCTCTCGATTTTCTAGAGAAGCTAGATTCTGACGATTGCCTGCATAGGTGAGAGCATCGAGAACGACAACGCGATCGCGCTTATAATTATTACACCAATGATGGACGAAATTAGAACCAATAAAACCCGCTCCCCCGGTAATTAGCAATCGACAAGGTTCTCTTAATAAAGTCTGTTCGGGTTGAGAATTTATCATTTTTATCTAACTATTAAAAATAAATTTATAGCGAGGTAGCAGCATTAATCCATTGTCTTTGTTCGGGAAGAAAATCTCCCAACCATCGCTTTTCTGAGGGTGTTTTTGCCATCCGATAAAGAGTCGTCCCGTAATCTATTAAAGCTTTAAATGGAGAAATTTTGAGGGAGATGAGAACTTGAATTGATTGCTTTAACATCCAGTCAACTTGAGAGGTCGTTAGTTCAGAAAGATTTATTTTAACTTCATCTTGAAAAAGAGCAATTGATTCGCGCCTTCCTTGTGAAATTGCTTGAGTAGCTTTTTCAAGTGCCAATTCATCTCCTGAGAGGAAATTAAAAAAAGGAATCATAATAATTGAAAAACAAGGTAAAGCTTTTCCAGAAAATTTGCGAAACATTGTATATTGATGGATCGCTTGAGAAGGATGAACTAATTCATTGAAATCCATCGGCATAATAGTTCGCTCAGATTCTGAGGTATGATTGGCTTGAATATCAATCAAGATATCATAATCAACCGTTCTATCTTTATATTTTCCGATTTTATGTAATAGCTGAATGGGAGAAAATGATTTTATCCAAGCCATATCAACAAACGTTTCAAAAGTTGTTGCCAAGCGATCGCTACTCAAAATTCCATTTCCGTTATACCAGCTAATTCCTTGGATTTTAGCACCGGACTTTTGAAATGCTAAATAACGCTCCTCAAAAAAATTCCCTAAGACGAGCGCATCATAATCGTGGATGAGTGCAGTTTGCGTTTTAACGTGACTGAAGGCAATACACCAAGATAGCCAACAATAAACATAAGGCAGCTTAATTTTTTCTGCTAGCTGAGCTTGCTGGGGACTGTAGTACCAAAAAGCAATATTTAAGTCAGAAAATTTGTTGAGGATTTCTTCTTCAAATCCTTCCGCTAATACGCCCTTTTTTCCATCAACAACAATTAATACTGCTTTGAGATCCGGCCATTTACTATTACGCAAACAAGTTAGATTAGCTGCTAAAATTCCTGGTAATTTTGAACACATTCCAATGACTGCCGTACAACCCGACTCTAAGCGATCGCCAGACGACCACGACACGATATTTTTGAGTCGCTCTCGAAGCAGCGTTTTATAAAATTTTGCTAGTGAAAAATCTAAATAGTTGCGATACTTACCTTTCATTAAGCGGCACTCCAAAAATCTCAGTCAATTCAAATCATTTTAGAAAATAAATATAATAGGAGCAAATCATGGCAATAATTCGCTGTAAAAATCGTAATTTTTTGAACATTACGGCAATTTTATTCGATAAAGATGGAACATTAGAAGATTCACAATCATTCTTGCGAGAACTAGCGTACAAACGCGCTAGGATGATAGACGCTCAAATTCCTGGAATTGGCGAGCCTTTACTAATGGCATTTGGCATTCAAAACGATCGGCTCGATCCAACGGGATTAATGGCAGTGGGAAGTCGTCGAGAAAATGAAATCGCAGCAGCAGCTTATATTGCAGAAACAGGACGCAGTTGGTTTGAGGCGATCGCGATCGCGCGAAATTCTTTTAGTGAAGCTGACAAATATCTTAAAGATAAAACGGCAACTTCTCCCTTGTTTGCAGGCAGCTTAGAGGTCTTAAAAGAACTCTCACAAGCTGGCATAAAATTAGGCATTCTCTCGGCTGATTCCACCGCAGGCATACAATCGTTTGTGAGTCGCCATCAATTATCCGATTATATACAAGTAGCGATCGGAGCCGATTGCGGACTCAATAAACCCGACCCTGCATTATTCATCAAAGCTTGTCAAGCATTAGGGAGCGAACCTCAAGCAACCTTGATGGTGGGCGATTCCCAAGGAGATATCGAGATGGCAAAAGCCGCCAATGCAGGTGGAACGATTGGGATTTGTTGGGGAAATCCCGAAGCAGCGCATCTAGAAACCGCAGATGTCGCGATCGCACAATTAGATGAATTAGCGATTGGCGAAAGGTGATTGGTGATTGGGCATTGAGGAATTGGTAAAATCTCCCCCTTGTCCAATACTTCCGACTTCCGACTTTCGTACAGACGCGAAATTTCGCGTCTCTAACTTTCATAATTCATAATTCATAATTTATTTATGGTTGCCATTGAGGACGAAATCCTTGTAAAGGCAATTCTTCTAGTTGCGGTTTCGTTCCGCTAGGTGCATCGTCAGGTGGCGGAACGAGTAACCAAAGACGACCTTCGCGAATGGGTTCTCCCGAACTAGTGGTTAAAGGAGCGGCTGAATTCGCGCTATTTCCCCTCACGATTTGATCGAAGAGAATTGCCAAGCCATCGGGCGCTAAACTGACTTTAATATCGCGAAAATCGGGCAAAGCGAGAAGTGGGGTAACTTTGGCTGTTTCGATATTGATTCTGGCAAAATAGGGTTTTTCTTGATATTCTTCTCCGTCTAATAATTGTGTCAACAAACAGTAGAGATGAGTATCTGTCGCATTAAACTGACAATCGAGAATTGAACCTTGGATGCCGAGAAGTTCTTTTTGTACGCCTTGATTGTTGACGTAAAAGAGCGATCGCGTGTAGCGCAATTTGGCATTATCCATATTAAAATTGACCATCGCCGCCGCCGAACCATCCCGCGAAAAGCTGAGAATTTTTCCAAATTTGGGCAAAAAATCGATCGCCTCAGCACCCGGTTTTAAGGGAAGAATGCCTATGCCTTGTCCTTGGGCGACTGCAATCGTTTGACCGTCGGGCGCAATTAAAAATTCTCCTCCCGATGTATTGAGGCGTTTTGGTTCGGTTCCCGATCTAACCATCCACAAGTCAAAATCTGCTGGATTTTTGCGATTGACTCGTTGAACGACGATAGTTTCCCCATCGGAGGATAGATCGAATTGATTATTTTGATAATCTTTGTTGTCTAAAATGAGTTCGGCTTTTTGAGAGGATTCTGAGCCGTTTTCGGGTAATTGGGTCGAAATTTGATAGAGTTGCAATTCTCTTAATCCCCGATCTCCCAAACTTCTTGGGGCGGCTGAAAACAAAATGCGATCGCTTTGGGATAAAATTTGAAGTCCATGACGACTAAATCGCTAGGAGTCAGGAGCGCTTTTTTGTTCTGGGTCAAGTTGTTGATAATCAATCTGCCCTGTTCGTGTCCTAGCGTTCCGATGTAAGCAAAAGCGCGATCGCGACTGTGAAATTGACCGCTAAACGGTTGCATTACCTGTCCTGCTTCTGCTTTAGCGCGAAAATGCTCTCTAGCATCTTTTAGCGTCACTTCATAGCTTTCTCCGTAGGGAACGGGCGTATCTAATGTATAAGCAAGTCGCCGTCCTGCCCAACTTATTTTCCCTGATAGCGGGGGCGAGATCTCCAAATTTTTTTCGACCTCTTTTCGATCCATGGGGCGATCGAAGGTCATTATAAAAGCTTTATCTTCCGCCCCAACTTGTTTATTCTGCCAGCTAAACTCTCTGATGCGAGGCCCCGTTCTTACAAAGCAAGCTGTCCCGCAAGCTGTCCCACCCCAAACTAATCCGCCTATCGCGAGGCTAAAAATTAGGATTAGGGTTAACGAAATTCTATCGATCGGTTGTAAGCTTTTTAACATCGCTATTGGCTAAGTCAAGGTCGAATAATTTCGCGATCGCGCCCGTGTTAATTTTGATTTAGTCTATCAGAGAATGTTTCCTCGCTTTTTTAAAGCAATGTCTGAATAGCGATTGTCCAGAGAGGAACACCAAAGACGATCGCGATTCAATTCATTAATGGCTTTTTCAACATACCATCTCTGCGATTTTTCTGGATATTTTGCCCTAGCTCTAATCAGCAAACGTCTTGCTAGTTCTCGATCTCCTTGGGCGGCTTCTAATAAATTGCGATCGATTCCATTTATCGGTCTTGAATTTCTCCAAATTAATCCAAGAACAAAGATAAGCATTGTAACTAATACAATTTGAATAATCATTGATTGTTTGACCTTATTGATTTGAAAGTACAATATTAGAATTCCCAGATTAATCAGCAGATTTAATCGATAGGAAATTGTAAAAAGCGATCCCTATAAAAATAGCCGTTAGCTTGGTAATAACTAACGGCTAAATGTTAACTTTAATAGGCTATTTCTACAAGAATTAAGAAGCGTTGGAAAGTTGAGCCGTTTGAACGGTTAAATCCATCGTGCGATCGCCCCGTTGAATCTTGAGTTTGAGAGCGCGATCGAGTCCGGCATTTTCAACAATATCTTGCAATGCGCCCCCATCAGTAACCCGTTGATTATCCACAGAAAGAATCACATCTCCCATACGCATACCTGCTTTTTCTGCTGGCGTATTTGGCATGACTCGCACGACGAGAACGCCTTGTACTTCTGGCACAAGGAATGGAGAATTAGGATTCTGATTGCTCTCTCTCGCTAACTCTGGAGTCAGATTAAGCATTTGAACCCCGATATAAGGGTGCGGAACTCGTTTTCCAGCGGCGAGGAAACTTTCTAGGGATTTCGCCTTATTGATGGGAATGGCAAAACCAATCCCCATCGCGTCGGCCCTAATTGCCGTGTTGATGCCGATAACGTCGCCTCTGGCGTTTAATAAAGGGCCGCCAGAATTACCGGGGTTAATAGCTGCATCGGTTTGAATAAAGTCCAATCGTTTGTCGGGAATCCCTGCTTTAGCAGCAGAACGACTAATCGTGCTAACGATGCCTAGAGTGACAGTATTGTCAAGTCCGACTGGGTTGCCGACTGCGATCGCCCAATCGCCTACCTGCACTTTGCCTGAATCTCCCAGACTTGCTACGGGTAAATCGCTTCCTTGAGGATTAATTTTAACCACTGCTAAGTCGGTTACTTCATCGCTTCCTTTAACTTCTCCATTAAAAGTGCGTCCATCTTTAAGCGTTACCGTTACTTTATCGGCATTACTGACGACGTGAGCATTAGTTAGAATTACGCCAGAGCGATCGATAATAAATCCCGAACCTTGACCAGCGACTCGCTGTTGCTGGGGAGCCATCCTAAAGCGATCTCCAAAAAATCTCGGAAAAAGGGATCGTCAAACATAGGATCTAATTGCCGCGTTACGATTGCTTCTGTATCGATGCGGACGACTGCTGCTCCCGTTTTATTAACTGCTGCTGCGACGAAACTATTCTCGCCAATCGTAACAGGAACGGCTGACACAGCTTGAGAAACAAGGGAATTTTGGTTTTGTGCTTGCGGCGTTTTCACAACGGGTTCGGCAACCGATGATAACATTTGGAAGCCACCAAAACATAAAAATACGCCCAGCAAGAGAGCAATAAGATGAGAGGTTAATTGACGCGACAGCTTAGAAGTCTTCATAAACTCAACACAATACTTTAGCCGTTCTGAAAAATCTTTTTATTTTTTATAGTTTCAATCGCTATCTTAGCAAAACCAATAAGGAAACCGCCCTAACCGCCAGACTTAACCGGTGCGATCGCTTTTTCTACAACTCATCTTTGAAAAATTGTTCCCAACCATCTGTCAAAAAATTAGCGACAAAACTTTGAGGTTTTATTGTATAGTCTTTAGGGTTATCGCAAATGTCATTTTCATTTAAAGGAAAAATCGCTTAAAATTCTGTCGTATCAATTCAGAATTGGCTTTGAGCAAGCACTTTAGAATATAAAATCGCTCTATAATTTAACAACTAATTGATGTTTTTATTCTACTAGGAAATGCAAAAATGAGTGTCGTAATCCAAATTGGCGAACTAGAAATTAACGATGAAGATTTATTTCCTCTGTTGGCACAGTATAGGATATTGCCACAACTCGCCAAAGAAGTGATAATCGAACGCGCGATCGCCAACATCGAATGTACCAACGAAGAAGAAAAGATAGCGCGGCAAAGATTTTATCAGCAATTTCAAATTACCACAGAAGCCCAGATTAAGCTGTGGTTGAAACATCATGGCATGACTCCCGAACAACTCGATCGCCTCGTGCTGCGAGAAATTAAACTAGAAAAATACAAACAGGAAACCTGGGGAAACCAAGTAGAGTCTCAGTTTCTACAGAGTAAGCGACAACTCGATCGCGTTGTCTATTCTCTCATTCGCAGTAAGGATGCAGGCATTGCGCAAGAACTTTTTTTTCGCATTCAAGAAGGAGAAACAAGCTTTACCGAATTAGCTAGGAAATATTCCGAAGGAACCGAAGCGGAAACAGGCGGGTTAATCGGGCCGGTCGAACTCAACGTTCCCCATCCCAAAATCGCTCAAATGCTTAGCGCTACCCGTCCCGGACAACTGATTCCTCCGACTCGCGTAGGTGATTGGTGGATTGTTTTGCGCTTAGAAAAATACTTATCTGCACAATTAGACGACCAAATGCGACAGCGCATTCTTAACGAACTTTTTCAAGCTTGGTTGAATGCAGAATATCAACAAAAAGTGTCTTATAAATCGATACTTTATTAAGCGTTATCGATAAAATTCTCGTGAAATATTGGCGCGAAACAATTGCAGTAGCTCAAAGAATTTTGACAGAATTATGGCGGCGGCGACGCAGCTTAATTTTTTGGTGTATTTTTCCAATTTCTGTCTTGTTTTTAAATGGATATATCCTAGCGGAAAGGGCAAAACTTTCGCTTGCTGAAGCGATGGAATTTGCTGCGCCTTCTACGTTAGTAGGTGCGGCTTTATTTTTTAGTTGTTTGGGCGGTAGCGTTGCAACTGTCGTTTCAGAAAGAGAGCAAAAAACCCTAAAAAGGCTATTCATTTCGCCGTTAAGTGGAACGTCTTATTTTCTTGGTATATTTTTTGCTCACTGTTTTATTGGGGTGGGACAAGCAATTTTAGTGTACGCGATCGCGACTTCAATGGGAGCCAAATTTGAGGGTTCTATTGGATTGGGATTGCTGATTATTTTCTTAAGTATTATCGCTTACGTTGGTGTAGGTTTTATTTTAGGAACGCAATTAGCAAGGCGTACCGAAGATGTTAATGCTTTAGTTGCTACTTTTGGCGTACCGTTGCTTATTTTAGGAGGAGCCTTTTTGCCGACTTCTTTGTTTCCCGAAAACTTACTAGAAGTTGCTAAATTTAATCCGATTTATCACATGAATGAATCGTTAGTTGCTGTTTGGGCTAATGGAGATAATTTATCCGCAATTAATTCCCATTTTGTTTTTTTGTGCATCTTTGCTTTAGTAACTATCGTTTTAGGATGGCTTTCTTATCGAAGTATGTTAATAGTTGAGAGACGATTGTAAAATTTTTAGATGCTAAAAATTAAAAACTTAAACAAAACATACGGCAACCGTCAAGTTTTAAATAATTTAACTTTTCAAATTAATTCTGGCGAAATTTATGGGTTACTAGGGGCAAATGGGGCAGGTAAAACTACAACCATTAATATTATTTGTAATCTCCTCAAAGCCGATAGTGGCGAGATTTCAATCGGCGATCGCCCGGTTTCCAAAGCAACCAAAAATTGGATTGGCATTGCTCCTCAAGAAAACTTACTTTATAAAAGTTTGAGTTGCGAAGAAAACCTCAAATTCTACGCACAAATTTATGGATTAACGGGTAAAAAGTGCCGCCAACAAATTGAAGAATCGCTAACAGCAGTTAATCTCTTAGAAAGGGCAAGAAATCCCATTGAAACCCTTAGTGGTGGAATGCAACGGCGAATGAATATAGCTGTAGCCTTAGTACATCAACCAAAACTATTAATCTTAGACGAACCAACAACAGGATTGGATATCGAAACTCGTTATGAAATTTGGGAGTTAATCTGGCACCTAAAAAGTCAAGGAATGACAATTTTATTGACGACGCATTTATTAGATGAAGCACAGCGCTTATGTCAGAAAATTGGCATATTAAAAAGAGGACAAATTATTGCCCAAGGAAGTTTAGATGAACTGCGAAAGTACATTCCGGCCCAAGAAATTATTACCATTGAAACCGAACAAGAAGAATCCGCGATCGCGCTGGCAACTCAACTTGGATTTACTCATCGACGCTATGGTAACGACCTCGCTTTTTGGCTGCCGAAACCCTTAGAATTAAAAGAAATTTTATCTTATTTTGAAGGAATATCAATTAATTCTATTTCGCGACAATCCATACAACTAGAGCATATTTATCTCGAAGTGATGAGGGGAGATTGGTGATTTGGGACTGGCGATCGCCAAGCTATCGATTCGTTCAAATGTTTAATTAATGTTGTCTTTGGAAGCGGCCCTTCTATGCAATCCCAAGGCAATCTTTTGTCTGTTGACCAATCGCTATGGACGTAATCATCTAGATCGGGTAATTTGCTTTTGAGTTCTTTAAAAGCGCGTTTATAACTACCCAAAGAATCGCCATATTGTCGAGTTAGTTCTAAGACTGAAGAAAGACGACGATCGCCCCTCGAAATTAAAGCTTGAATGACCGACCAATTATAACTTTCTGGACGAAATTCTATCCCGCGCGATCGCAATTGTTTTTCTAACCATTTCAATTTCTTTTGCGCATCTTTATTGACTCCAAACCACTGAAAAGGGGTGTGAGATTTCGGGACAAACGTGCTGCATCCAAAGCTTATTCGCAATCCTGAAGCCGCTTTTTTAACGGCTTGTAACATTTCTAGGGTTTGTTCGAGATCGCTGTCTTCTTCCCCAGGAATTCCAACCATTCCATACAATTTTATGGCTTTTAATCCTCCTGCTTTGGCGTTGATTGCCGCTTGAATTATCTCCTCATTAGTCAGCTTTTTATTAATAATTTTTCTAACTTTTTCAGACCCACTTTCAACAGCGATGGTGATCGATCGCGTGTCTCGTTGTGCTAAGGTTTTAGCTAATTTTTCCGTCACTGTATTGGTACGGACAGACGCAATACTCAAGCGAACATTATCGTATTGCGGTCGAGATAAGTAATCTAATAACCCTTCAAACTCAGGATGTTGGGTAACGGATGCACCTAATAATCCAATGCGATTGGTAACTTTTAATCCCTTTTCAATAGCAGGAATTAAAGACCCTTCCAAACTCGCCGTGCGAAATGGTAGCGTCAAATAACTTGCCAGACAGAAGCGACACATTTCAGGACAACTGCGTACCACTTCCACCATATAAATATTTTCCCAAGCAGCTTTTTCTGTCACTACAGTAGAAGCAGAAAGCACATTACCGCGATAGGTTTGTTTTTGAACAGTAGGAGAAATAGTAGCGTCTATTGGTGCGATCGCCTGAATTTGTCCGTCGGGACTGCGATAAGTCACCTCATACAAGCTAGGAACGTAAATTCCTGGAACTCGTGCGAGATGGCGCAATTTGGTTTGACGGTCGCAATTTTTGACTTCTTGGTAAGCATCGATAAAATCATCGAGTAAATTTTCCCCATCGCCAACTAAGATGAGGTCGAAAAAATTGGCAAACGGTTCGGGATTGGCGGTTAAAACAGGCCCGCCGCCAAAAACGAGGGGATGGGAATCATCGCGATCGCAACTATGAAAAGGAATTTCTAAAAATTCCAGCAAATTGAGAATATTAATATAGTCCAATTCCCAGGAAAAAGAAAACCCTAGCAATTGTGGCGATCGCACCAGAGGTTCGTGTAAATCGGTAAATAATCGACTGACGCGCAGATCGGAACGCCGTGCTAAAGTTGCCCAGACAATTTGATAGCCTAGACTGGTAATTCCTACGCTATATTCGTTGGGAAAAGCAAAGATCGTCCCGACTGCATCGGGTTCAGCAGAAGCAGGCGTAAAAAGAAGGCGTTCGCGATCGAATACAGTCATCTGAATGATGAATTATGAATGATGAATGATGAAATTAAAGTTCGACAATAGGCCAATCGGGTTCTCGCCAATAGCGCGTCATATCGTTAAATTTGTGCAATTGTACTCGATCTACTTTTAGGAATTGAGGTTCGCTTTCCAACCAGCGATCGTTAAAGTTACTAAGAATTGTTACCATGCGATCGCGATCTAAATCGCTTTGAATCTCTCCAAAATATCCTAGCGTTACGTGACCCGTCAGATAATATTGTTGTTCGATTCCTAATGAAATTAAATTAGCATTTTGATAAATCGAGCGTCGCAACTGAATAATTTTCTCGTAATCTGCCTCATCTGTTGGCACTAAACCCACTACTAAAGCGCGAGGTAAAATAATTAAGCCAAGCAGTTGCCATTGACCCGAAGTGCTAGGTAAAACCGTCTGCTTGTAATTGTGAAAGCTTTCGCGGAGATATTTCTGGAGTTGAGGGTCAAAATCAGGATTTTTGCCGTCAAGTCTTTATAGGCGCTATCCCAAATGAGATCGGCGATGGTTAGATGAAAACTCTTAGCAGGAATCGGAATGACTAACCCCGGATCGAGTTGTTCTAGTAGCTGCTGTTGGCTAGTTTCCAGATGGCTAAAGAAGGTCGAATTCTGCGAGTCATTTTCTGCGAGTGGCGCGATCGCGCTAAAACCCGGAAAAGGAACGGGGATTCCTTCTTTAAATTTAGGAGACTTTTGAATATGCTGTAGTTGAGTCTCGTAGGTAGAAGGCAAGGTTAGTCTTGCCATCCGATTAACATAATTTTGATAAGTTTCGTCCAATCTAACTTCCTCTATAAGTGACTATACTTATTTTCTCTAATCTAACTGTTCTCAGAATTCATATTTGATTAATTCATAATTTATAATTCACGCCTAATGTGAATTAGAAGTTGAAACTCCCATGATTTCGTTACTCAGTCAATGGAAGCGCTCTTCAAAGTCATTTTGAAACCTCCCTGACACAAGTATGAATACTAATTTCACATAATTCATAATTCATAATTTATAATTCATAATTTCTTAATATGCCAATTTATTTCTTTTGGGGAGACGATGATTTTGCGATCGCCCATGAAGTCAAACGATTGCATAAAACTGTCCTCGACCCCCACTGGGTTCAATTTAACTACGATAAAATTTCTGGCGATGAACCCAATGCGACAATACAAGCATTAGAAAGATCGATGACTCCTGTCTTTGGGATGGGAGGACGGTTGATTTGGTTGGTGGAGACAACCCTCGCTCAACAATGTCCAGAAGCGTTGTTATCTCGCTTGCAAGAAACCTTGAGTGCTATTCCCCCTACTTCCCATCTTCTACTGACTTCGAGTAAAAAACCAGACTCCCGACTCAAGTCCACAAAGCTTCTCCGTGAATATACGGAGTTTCAAGAATTCTCATCGATTCTACCTTGGAAAACCGAGGAACTGATCGCAAATGTCGAGCGAGTCTCTAAGCAAGTAGGGGTTAAATTAGCGCCTGCTGCTAGAGAACTTTTAGCCGAATTGGTGGGTAATAATACCAGACAATTATGGAGCGAATTAGAAAAATTAAGCCTTTATGTGGCAGACGCAACTAAACCCGTAAATAGCGACCTTGTTGCCAAATTAGTCAATGCTACGACTCAAAATAGCTTGCAGTTGGCTGAAGCAATTAGCAAAGGTAAGACTGATATCGCTTTGGAATTAATTACGGCTCTCCTTAACAGTAACGAACCCGCCTTAAAAATTGTTGCAACTTTAGTCGGACAGTTTCGGACTTGGGCGATCGTTAAATTACAACTCGAAGCTGGAGAAAGAGACGAGAAAACGATCGCGATCGCCGCAGAAATCAATAATCCTAAACGAATTTTTATCATACGCAAACAAATTCAAGCGCTTTCTGCTCGCCAACTTCTTGCTGCTTTACCGATCTTGCTAGAACTAGAGTTTAACCTTAAAAGCGGTGCTATTGTCCTGCCTACTTTGCAAATTCAGATTGTTAAACTTTGTCAAGTTTTTAAAACTTCGCTACCTTAAAATCTTCTCCGCAAATATACGGATTTATGAAATTTAATTTCATACAATCTTAGGGCTAACCGCATTAAAAAATTAAGTGTTTTTACGATGCCTTATAAACTCTCAGTAGTTTACACTGAAATTAGCAGGAAAAGATTGTCGAGAAAATTAATTTTTCAACAAGACAGCCAAGTCAATCTTTGAAGTTTATGAAAAAGTTAAGAAGACATTATTGAATTATTTAAAGATTGCGTGTAAAGAAAGCTAAGCACTACTGATGAGTTATTGCTTCCCAAATTTAATGACAAACATAAAAAGCAAGCCTTATCTCATCGGTCGATCCCTAACCCACAATGAATACTCAAGAATTTGAATTTGATATGGCAACCGTAAGATCGCAAGCAGGAGAACTTAAACTCAGTCGTTCTCAAGGTTATTACTTTAGCGAAAATTTAGGAGCCGATTGCGTCTTAGAAATGGTAGCGATTCCTGAAGGAACTTTTATGATGGGATCGCCCGACATTGAGAAAGAAGCCTACGACAGCGAAAAGCCCGAACATCAAGTAGCGGTAAAACCCTTCTTTATGGGAAAATATCCTATCACTCAAACCCAGTGGCAAGTAGTAGCCACGATGCCAAAAGTCGAACTAGCACTTAACCCCAACCCCTCCAAATATCAAGGCGATAACCATCCCGTCGAGAGAGTTTCTTGGTACGAGGCGATCGAATTTTGTTGGCGACTGTCGAGATTAACGGGCAAACATTATCGACTGCCAACAGAAGCTGAATGGGAATATGCCTGTCGATCGCGCACCAATAGCCGCTTTCATTTTGGGAGGAGTCTACCCAAGCATCTCGCTAACTGTTATGGATCGCAATCAAAAAATCGATATCCAGAAAGCACTACTCCCGTTGGTTTATTTGGCGTAGCCAATGCCTTTGGATTATACGATATGCACGGAAATGTCAACGAGTGGTGCGTTGATGGTTGGCATGAAGATTACAACGACGCACCAACCAACGGCAGCGCTTGGTTAGATGAAGTGGAAGCTCAAGAGCGCGTCATTCGTGGAGGATTTTGGCTCTCTTATCCGAGAAACTGCCGTTCGGCTTATCGAGATAGCTACGAACCCGATTCAAGATCGAGCGTTATTGGTTTTCGTGTAGTCTGCGAAACAGAAAATAGCTTATTTTGAAGTCGAAAGTAAATAATCCTCCTTGTCTGTTCCACTAGCCACTGGTCGCTGATAAAGTGGCTCGCTTTTTCGCGGGTAGCTTTTCTTTAGGAATAATGGGATAGCTCTTAAATTGTGCGATCGCTGCACTAGCGCTTTTGACGACATCGCTATCAAAATCTCGTAACGCTCGTTTAAGAAAAGGAAGTGCTTTTGCAGATTTACTCTCTCCAAGCGCGATCGTAGCCGCTTGACGGACTGATGGGTCGGGATCTTGACTTAACTGCCCCAGAACAGCAATAGTTTGTTGCAGGTGAGGCTTTGCTCGTTGCTCGGCAACAAGTTTTCCTAGAGAGACAGCTACCGATTTACGGATCTGGCTATCGGGATTGGTTTTAGCATCCATTAATTCAAATAATTCTACTTGTTCGTTTGTCTTAATAGTAATTGGAATAGATGCTTGTTTTGGCGGCTGAGTATCGACAGGTTTGAGAAGACTTGTTGGTGAAGCTTTTAAGTTTTTTTTCTCAACAGGGGTAAACTGAGTTTTTGTTTGGGTAGGAGCGAATGCCGAATCGAGGCTTTTTTTGGTTATTCCAACTGTCTTGCTAGGACGGCTAGCTTGAAGTCGCTCGGCTCTCGCTTTCAAGTACACAAAAACAGCGACAACCCCCATCAGTATAAAAACTAGGGAATTTAAAACAAAGGTAAAAGCTTGTTGAAGAGTGTTCATCAGATCGAAACCAGATATAGAATTAAAATCGCCCGAAAGCTACAAACTCTATTTAACTTTATATTTTTCGAGAATCGCAAAAATTCTTTTTGTCTGGTTTTTTTCTTCCTGCGTAAACTCTTTATCGATTCCCTTAACTAAGGGCGAAGAAGCATCAATCATCTCGCGATATCTCTTTAAAGCTTCCGCGACTTCCGCATCGTTCCAATCAATCTTGTCGTACTGTAGTTTGAGGGTCATATCAGTATATTAGGAGTTTAGGAGTTCACACCCCTCGTTCCCCCCTTGGTAAGGGGGGATGAAAGGGGTCAAAATCTTTTTGTCTGCCTTATCCCTCAAGTCTTCCGAAGGGGCGCTCCCACGCTCAACCAGTATTACGCATTCCGGCAGCAATTCCATTAATTGTTAAGAGAGCGCCGCGCAGCAACTCTTCTTTAGAGTAACGGAAATGAATGACCCCCGACGCAGCGCGATCGCCGTATTGACGAAGGCGTTTGAGTAGAGATACTTGCAAAATCCCAACGGGACAATCGTACTATTCCGTAACTGAACGGAACGTTGCAAGTTAGTATCTCCGTCTAACAATCGCTTATGCCCCGTAATTTGCAAGATTAAATCGCACGATAAATGATATTCTTGGGCGATTTGCTGGAAAACGCGATCGAAACGCTCTCGGTCTTCTGGTTTTGACAGTTCGCTGACGTAATGATGGGCAATCTCTAAATCGACTTTAGCTAGTGTCATCTCAGCTTTAGAAATAACCATCCTAAAAAACGGCCATTTGAAATAAAAATAGCGCAATAATTTAAGATTCTCTTCAGGTTCGAGACTGAGATACCCTTGTAAAGCCGTCCCAATCCCGTACCAAGCAGGCAACAGAAAGCGGCTTTGCGTCCAGCTAAAGACCCAGGGAATAGCTCGCAGGGTACTCAAATCTTTTTGATTGCTTTTACGCCTGGCGGGACGAGAACTTATTTGTAGTTGGCTGATTTCAGGAATGGGCGTTACCGAGAGGAAGAAATCAATAAAATCGGGTTCCTCGTAAACTAGAGAACGGTAAGCTTTTCTGCCCGAACTTGCCAAGTCTTCCATAATCTCGTTCCACGGAGCAATATCATCAAATCCGCTTCCCAACAAACTCGATTGAATAACAGCCGTGGTCATCGTTTCTAAATTATAAAGCGCGAGTTCTGGCAAAGAATATTTGGAAGCGAGAACTTCTCCTTGTTCGGTAATTTTAATGCGTCCGTTGATAGTTGAGGATGGCTGTGCCAAGATAGCAGCATAGGCAGGTCCGCCGCCGCGACCGACCGAACCGCCGCGACCGTGAAACAGTCTTAGGATAACATCATATTCTTGAGCGACTGTCTGTAAAGCTTTCTGCGCTTTATGAATTTCCCAATTGCTGCTGAGGAAACCAGAATCTTTGTTGCTATCCGAGTAACCGACCATGATTTCTTGAAGGTTAGCCCGAAAGCCTGGAATCTCAATTTCGTGATAGCCTCCTGCTAGCGCTGCTCGATAGAGAGGGATTTGAAATAGCGCTCTCATGACCGCTGGCGCTCGTCTGAGATCGTCTACTGTCTCAAATAGAGGACAAATTCGCACCGTCGAGATACCAGTTGCCGAGTCGTACAATCCGGCTTCTTTTGCCATTAGCATGACTTCTAAGACATCGCTAGCATCGTTAGTCATGCTAATGATGTAGGTTTGGCAAATTTCAAAGCCAAATTCTCCCTGCAACTGTTTTAAAATCCTCAGCGTTTCGATAGTCTCGCAGGTTTTTGGAGCAAATGGCATTTCTTGAGGAATCAACGGGCGACGAGTGCGGAGTTCTTGCACCAGCCAATCGATTTTCTCGTCTTCGGTGAGTTGGCTGTAAGATTTGGGGAGAATTTGTAGGTATTCGGCAATCTCTTCGATCGCGTCGGCGTGACGGGAAGATTCTTGACGAAAGTCGAGTTGAGTCAAGTTAAAGCCATAGACTTCGACTTGGCAGATTAAATTAGTTAACTCATGACAGCTTAAATTGGTTTCCCTTAAGTTATGCTCGATAATTTTTAGCTCTCTCAAGAATTCTTCCCCAGAATGATAGAGATTGTCGTCGCTAGTTTGGACAAGAATCTTTCGCTCCTGGGGATTAGCAAGTCGCTTGTTGCGATCGCGGGTATTTTCCAATCGTTTTTGAATGTAGGAGAGTTTGAGTCGGTAGGGTTCTTGGCGATAGCGAATGGCGAGTTGCTCGTAAATCTCTGGCAATTGCGTCCGATCTCGCTCTAAGGAGTCGAGCAAATCTTGCGAGACGTTACACCAATGGAGAGAAGCACTCAAAACGCTAATTAACTCCCGTACCGAATTGAGGTATTTTTCTAGGACGATGTTGCGTTGATAGCAAGCGGTTTCCCATGTGACTTCTGGCGTTACCGATGGGTTGCCATCGCGATCGCCTCCTACCCAAGAACCAAATCGACAAAAATTGTTGTGCGGGGGTGTTAGGCGGGGAAAGGAGGTTTTTAAAGCTTGTTTGAGGCGCATCGACAGTTGGGGAATGACCTCAAATAAAACTTCTTCAAAATAATGAAGGGCGTAGTCTACTTCGTCGAGAACGGTTGGTTTAAACTGATGTAGCTCGTCGGTACGCCACCAAAGGCGAATTTCTTCAGTCAGTTGTTCTTTAGCGGCTTCTGCTTCCCAAGAAGTCGTCAATCCAAGCGCTCGAAACGCTTCTTCAGCACGATCTAGCTGGTGTAAAATCGTATCGATGCGCCGCTGTTTTTTGCGAATCGTATGGCGCACGATTTCTGTCGGGTGAGCGGTAAATACGAGGCGAACGTCTAGTTCTTCGAGCAATCGCTGAACGCTTTGGGGTGGTACATTCAGTTGTTTGAGGTAAGGGAATAGCCAATGAAACGTTCCTGCTTTAGGATCGGTTGTGTTTTCGTTCGATAAACTTTTTTCTAAAATATTGGCTCCTAATGCTGCTAGAGGCGAAAAGGCTGAACGATCTGGGGAATTGCCATTAGGAGAGGCTTTTGAGTCGTTATTGATAGCGCGTCGCTCTAGCTGGCGATCGCGCTGTTCGTAGTGTTGTTCTACGATGTTAATCAATTGGAAGTAAAGCGCAAAAGCGCGAGTTGCTAAAATGGCTTCGTTTAGTTCGAGCTTTTCAATTGCTTCGGCAATTGCCGAGGTTGGGGTTTCTGAAATTTGTCCTTCCGACGAACAGTTGTCGCGAAGTTTTTCGAGTAAATCGACTGCTTCTTGTCCGTATTCTGTATGTAAAACTGATTTCCACAAATCTTCGACTAGTTTTAGTCGAAGGTTCAATAGAAGTTCTGATGTGGAAAAAATACTGACATCTGGCGTTGAAGATTGAAGAAGCGAACTCATAGAAACCTCGGAGACATTGGGAAACTTGGGGCCTTGTAAGTTATGGGGCGCAAGTCGTCAATAGATAATTTAAGACTTACAACTTAAATTCGGTCGCTCGTTTAACAAAATCTTAGCGATTTAACTATTTTGGGGAGCGCCCCGATTGAAGGCTGAAAATATTTTAGCGGTTGATGTTACACGATAAAGCTATCGTTAACACCAAAGTAGACAAACCTCCAGCTAGGGTTTTTCTTGTCGATCTGGAAAGTTTAGAATTGGCAAGCGATCGCCTCGTAAGATTTCTTCGCTAGCTTGACCGATGTCTGTTAAGGTTTGGCTTAGGGAGCGAGCGGCTAAAATAGCGACTAGAAAAGGGCTAGTTGCTAAAGCAAGCCAAAGGGTTGAATGCGAGTTCGATTGATGAGATGTTTTCAAGGCAACTCTCTTTTTTCTGTACTAACGATCTAATATATGCAGTTATACTGTCGTTTCTTCAATCGTACTAGAATCTTTTTCACTCGATACTTGAGAGATTCTATTTTTTATTCGTCGGATTGGGACGTTAGCCATCAACGTTGTAATTCTTTGGTTGCTCTCTAGCACCAATTCCATTCCCTCGGAATCGATTTCTACATAACGATTAATGACTTCTAAAATTTCCTTGCGCATGGCTTCGATTAGGGCTTCGCTCAATCCAGCGCGATCGTGGGTCAGCACGAGTTGCAATCGGCGTTTAGCTTGTTCGCCGCTTTTTTCTTGTCTGCGAAAGAGTTTTTCAAGCAGTTCGAGAATCATATAAGTTATCAAAAATATCCATTTAAACCACCGTCGCTAGTTGCCAAACAAGCGGCGACGAATGCGAGTCAAGAGCGTGTCGTGTGCTGCCATGAGGTCGAGGAAGGGGACGTTTTCGCCTTCTAATCGTCTCGCAATATTATTAAATGCCATAGCAGGTAACGAGCTTTGTTCGTCTAATACTAAGGGTTCGCCTTTGTTGGTTGAAATAATAATGCGTTCGTCATCAGGAACGATTCCCACCAACGGAACGACCAACAGATCTAAAATATCTTCGACGCTAATCATTTGATTGAGTTGGATCATTTCTGGTCTGACGCGGTTGACAATCAGGCGAATGCTTTTGATATCTTCTGTTTCGAGCAATCCAACTACGCGATCGGCATCTCGCACTGCTGCCATTTCAGGGGTGGTCACGATAATCGCCTCTCGCGCTGGGGCGATCGCGTTACGAAATCCCATTTCAATTCCTGCTGGAGAGTCTATCAAAATATAATCGTAAGATTTAGTCAGCCCTTCGACCAAATCTTTCATCTGACCCGGATCGATCGCTTCTTTGGTTCGATTTTGCGCGGCAGGTAACAAAACTAGATTGGGTTGGCGTTTATCTTTAACGAGGGCTTTTTCGAGCGAGCATTCCCCTGCTAAGACATCTAGCGCCGTATAAACGACTCGTTGTTCTAACCCTAAGAGCAGATCTAAATTTCTCAATCCGAAATCAGCATCGACTAGGGCGACTTTCTTCCCTAATTGGGCAAGCGCCGATCCCAGGTTCGCGGTGACAGTGGTTTTTCCAACTCCTCCTTTTCCAGAGGTGACGACGATAGTACGATTCATAAATTTGGTTGATTTAGTCCTTAGTCATTTTTCATCTGAATTATGAATGCTGAATTATGAAACTGCATAGATAATTTATAATTCATAATTTATAATTCGTCATTCATTGCTTTCTCAACCCATCCTTGAATTTTTGGCACGAAAGTATAAGTTTTAGAAAAATTGAGCGCACCTGTAATGCGAATGCCTTGTGAGGTCATGTAAGCGACTTCTGGGTTAAATTCCTTGGTCGCTAGTGCTGGCGCTCTAGCGACGACATCGGCAATTCTCAATTGAGTTGGTTCCATTCTCAGTGCCATAATACGACATTCGCGATCGCCTTTTGCACCTGCGTGAGCAATGCCTCGCAAGTTTCCCCAAACGATAATATCGCCATTGGCGACAATTTCACCCCCTGGATTGACATCGCCTAAGACGATTACCGTACCGGGATGGCGAATGGTCGAGCCGGATCGCACTGTCGTTTTCAGATAAAGCGGTTCGGCTAACAGCAAGGCAATCTCGTTAACATTGACGGTAAAAGGCTGGGTTTGGGTTTCTTGTTCTACCGAATATCCAGCGGTGGCGGCTGCTACTGCGGTTTGACGGCGACTGGTGCGCACGCATTTTAGCTGAAGGTCGGCTTCTCTAAGCGTTTGGGCGATCGCCAATAGTTGTCGTCCGTCGAGCAAGCGATCGAGGGCGACTAGATAAGCTGCTGTCCCCTTTTGCCAAGTCCTATCGTTACTTTTAAGGCAATATTTGAGTTCGTGCCAAGTTTGTCCCCAATCTTGCATTTCTTCTTTTTGGGAGGAAGGTGGCAATATCAATAATATTTTTTCGCCCTCACTTTTAAGATGGACTTGCGAGTAGCGATCGAGCGGGAATTTTGAAGATTCTTCAGAGGAATCTTGCAAAGGAAGAATGCGATCGAAAGACATTAGTTCGAGAGCAATTAATTACACGACATCGTAGCGCAATTTTCGGCGAGCGAATATCTAATTTATCGATTGGTTTAACCGACGATACACTGTCGCTAGTCCTTGCACATCTCCTACATTACCTGGAAATAATACAACGGGTAACTTTGGGAATAAAGGATGGTCGGCAGGGGTAATCACCATCGAACAGCCTGGTAAAATTTGACCGAGCAATCTTGCTGCTCTTAAATTTAATCCCGTACTCAGTACGTCGTTTGAGGTAATTCCACCTTTGCCGATCAAAAAGCTAATATCGCTAGGCAATCCTTTTACTACGTCCATTAAAAGCGAGGATACGGCAATGCCAAAGTCTAATCGCTGTCCGACTGTCTCAAAAGATAGTTCTTGACGGCTGGTGTAGACAACAGGCGTTTTTTTTGGCTTGATGAATTTCCTTGACTTTTTGCAATGCTTGTGATGTTAAAGCCTCTTTTTGACTGGGATTATCTCGCAATTGTACTACGTCGATTTCAATCCCGACTGTGCTGGGTTCTTGAAGTAGTTGTTCTAATTGCTGGGTTGTTTTTTTGACGTGAGAACCGACAATAACCGCGCCTGGTTTTGGGGTGGGTTTATATTGTGCCATATCTTCTGGCGCGATCGGTTGAGAGGGGAGTTGCGCCAGAGAAGTTAAGATACTAGCAGCGCTGCGAAATAAAAATCGTTTTCCCGATGCTGCGGTCGATAAGATATCTTGGGCAAAGCGATCGAAGTCGGCTTGGGTTTCTCCATCAACAACGACGCATTGATTATCTTTTAAAGCCATCAATCGATCGCGCGTTCCCTGACGAATATCTGCGAGTAAAAATCGCTCGACAACGCTTGCTTTGATGCGACCTTGGGTTTTTTCTTCTACGTAGTCGGGAAGATAGCTGTAGTGATAGCTAAATACTGAATCGCGAGCAAATTCGGTTTGGTGGACGGGGGTTTCTACGCCATCGACAATTAGGTAATGAATGCTATCGCGGGTGAGTCTTCCACCTTCAAAAAAAGCAGGAATAATAAAATGCGCGTCGAATCCACCGAGTTCTTGAGCTATAACATCGGTTTCGATGGGATAATGACCGCGTAAGGTAGAGTCGGAGCGACTAACGACGAGAAAATCTTGAATTCCTTCGATCGCGATCGCGCTTTTTAAATTGTGACAAACTTCTTCGGTAATGCTTGCTGCTTTGTCTGGCGTTAAAGCTCTAGTATTAGTCAGAACGAAGAAGATAGGAGATTCGTCTGCGAGTCCTAACCGTAGAGTTTCTACATCCCATTGCATTAGCAGCAAGCAACTGTGAACGGTTTGAGAACCAGTTGGATCGTCGTCGAGAACAATAATTTTGGGTTTGCTGTTCATATTAAAAAGGTGATTAGTGAATGGGGATTAGTGAATGGGGATTAGCGATCGGATATTACTGGATTGGGATTGTTTACCTTACGCTATCTTTATTTCCCTCTCTTCCAGTCACCGATAACGAGAGTGTTCCAATCTCCCAGTCACCATTCACCAGTCACCATTCACCAGTCCCTTTTATGGTTCCTGACTTTCGGCGCTAGTACTGCTATTATTGCGATTGGTCCGGTTGTCAAAACGTTTGCGACCAAAGCGTCCTGTGCTTGACTTACTAAATTGACGAGCATAAGCTTTATTGCGCTCGGCTTTTTCTTTCTTTAAATTACGGCGTTTAGCCACGTTAACCTCATTAAAAATAATAAAAACCTCTGGTTTATCTTTGACAACGTAATTCTAAATCTTCCAGAGGTATTACCCGATCTAGACGTTGTTCTTCCATTTCTATAATAGGGAATCTTTGAACATTATCTCTAAAATCGATCCCGATAGCCGCCACGATTGCCACCTTCGCGGGGAGGATTATCTTGTTTTGGTCTGGCTTTATTGACTCGCAATTGCCGTCCCATCCATTCTGCACCGTCGAGGTCTTTGATTGCAGCTTCTTCTTGTTCGTCTGATGCCATATCGACAAAACCAAATCCTCTGGGTCGTCCAGTTTCGCGATCGAGGGGAAGTACGACTTTTTTAACAGTTCCGTACTCGGCAAATACTTCTTCAAGGTCTTCCCGCTTAGCTTGGTGGGATAAATTACCAACAAAAATAGTCACGGAGGGCTCTCCATCTGAACGATACTTACATCTAGAATATGTACTTATACAGTGTAATTCTTAATCTTGGTAATCGGCTTATAAATTCTCGATGACTTGTTTATGCAACGATATTTTAAGGTTTTACAATTATTTTGGAAAACGGCGATCGCGGCTGAGCTAGAATATCGTCTCAACTTTTTTATCGCTACCCTCAGCAGTCTTGCCAATCTCGGCGGCAGTATTTTTAGTTTATTTCTTTTTTACCGAACGGGTTACACTTTCCAAGGTTGGAATTGGCAAGAAGCCATGTTAGTTCTAGGAATTTTCACGCTTTTGCAAGGGTTTGCCGAGATGTTTTTGGTTCCCAATCTCAACCGTATCGTTCAGCAAGTCGAACAAGGAACGTTGGATTTTGTTTTACTCAAACCCATTAGTTCTCAATTTTGGCTATCGACTCGTATGGTTTCTCCTTGGGGTTTTCCCGACCTCTTTTTTGGCATAGTTATTATTCTTTATGCCGGAGGAAAACTTAACTTATCTTTCGGGAATTATTTATTAAGTCTCATCCCTATTATTTTCGGATTAGTTATTCTCTATAGCCTCTGGTTTATGCTGGGAGCAACTAGTATATGGTTCGTCAAAATTTATAACGTTACGGAAGTTTTGAGGGGATTTTTAGAAGCAGGTCGCTATCCAATGGTTGCTTATCCGACTGCCTATCGATTTTTCTTTACCTTTGTCGTTCCCGTTGCTTTTTTGACTACTATTCCGGCAGAAGCTATGCTAGGTCGCAGCGATGTTATTTGGCTTTTCGGTGCGGGAATTTTGGCGATCGCGCTGTTATTTGCCTCTAAATTATTTTGGCAATTTGCTTTGCGTTTTTATACTAGCGCTTCGAGTTGATTTAGGAAAATAAAGAAAATGTGCATTAACAATTGACCAAATAATTCGTAGTTCGTAATTAACGCATTTCAATTACGAATTACGAATTACGAAGGAATTACGAATTAATTTCTACTCAGCCATTTCTGACCGTTTAGGCGTTGTAAAGTATACATGAGTAATAAATCTAGAGTTGATTTGCGCTCGTCAATCATAAAAGATTCGATAGTACTGGGAACGCCGCCATTAGTACTACAAGAAAAAGCTTTTTTGCCGTTAATATCTTCATCGACAAAATAGAGATTAAACTGACGCTTTCCCTTTTGCAAATTCCCGATGACTTGCCAGCATTCTTCGCTAGATTTTGCACCTGCTAAAGGGAGTTTTTCTTTGGCAAACTTTAACTCAACATCCTCAAGTCCTTGTTTCGCTAAGGCTTCTTGGAGTGCAGGCGTAAAGTGTTGCTGCATGAATTCAGTAAAAGGTTTGTCTTCAATGGCGGGTGCTTTTTGCTTTTTAGCTGCGGGTGCTTTTTCTGCTGCGGCTGGTTTGGGAGTGGCAGCTTTAGCCTCGTCAGATGCCGGAGTTTCTGGAGTAGGTTTGGTTTCTTCTGCCATAATCTTTATAAATGCGATCGCGATAGTTTTCTCAATTTAGAATATATCCTACCAACCAATGCTTTACAGTTAAAAGAATTGACGTTCCGAATTGCCGCTCCAGTCTCGTTACATTTTTTTATACTTCTTAGCTTTGTACTGCCATTCTGCTTTAATCTGAAGAATTGATTTAGATAAATCTTTTTAATAAAGGCAATATCTATGACCTCGGTTGCACCTCATCAAAAAGCCAAAGCGTTAAAATCGGGCAGTCGTCGTCCTGCCAAAGAACTCTGTAGCGAATGCGGACTGTGCGATACTTACTACATTCACTACGTCAAAGAAGCTTGTGCCTTTCTCAACCAACAAATCGCCGAACTCGAAGAGATGGCACACGGACGCAGCCGTAATTTAGATAATCAGAATGATTGGTATTTTGGCGTACACCAAGACATGATGGCGGCTAGGAAAAAGCAACCCATCGAAGGCGCGCAGTGGACGGGAATTGTTAGTACGATTGCCTGCGAAATGCTGAATCGAGGCATAGTAGAAGGAGTCGTTTGCGTCCAGAATACCCAAGAAGATCGATTTCAACCCAAGCCAATCGTTGCTAGAACGCCAGAAGAAATTCTCGCAGCTAAGGTAAACAAACCGACCCTTTCGCCTAATCTTTCGGTGTTAGAAGAGATAGAAAAATCGGGGATGAAGCGATTATTAGTCATTGGAGTGGGCTGCCAAATTCAAGCTTTGCGAACGGTTGAAAAAGAATTAGGATTAGAAAAACTCTACGTTTTGGGAACGCCCTGCGTCGATAACGTAACTCGTGCAGGCTTACAAAAGTTTCTCGATACGACCAGTAAATCGCCCGATACTGTCGTGTATTACGAATTTATGCAAGATTTTCAAGTACACTTTAAACACGAAGATGGTTCGGTTGAAAAAGTCCCTTTCTTTGGCTTAAAAACTAACCAATTAAAAGATGTTTTTGCCCCGTCTTGCATGAGTTGTTTTGATTATGTCAACTCATTAGCTGACTTAGTAGTTGGTTACATGGGCGCACCGTTTGGATGGCAATGGATTGTAGTGCGAAATGAAACGGGACGGGAAATGTTGGAGTTAGTTAAAGACCAACTCGACACGCAACCCGTTATGTCAAAAGGCGATCGCAAACAAGCCGTACAGCAGAGTATTCCAGCTTACGATCAAGGGGTTACATTACCCATGTGGGCGGCAAAAATGATGGGAGTCGTTATCGAAAAAATAGGGCCAAAAGGATTAGAATACGCTCGCTTTTCTATCGATTCTCATTTCACTCGCAATTATCTATTTGTCAAACGTAACTATCCAGAAAAATTAGAATCTCACGTCCCAGAATATGCCAAACGAATTGTCGAACAATACAAGTTACCAGAAGATTAAATTAAGGTTGCGATCGCTTGAGTTAACAAGCATTTAAAGCGATCGCTAAATTTAGGCAACAGGTCTAGTTTATGAGTTTTAAAAGAATTTTGGCGATTAAAAACTATTTGTGAAATAAAGATTAAAAATCTAACGTTGCCCATCACCCGCCGCAGATAACATTGATCGACAGCAGACAACCTCTCGGCGGTCAGGTGCATGGGCGTTGTTAGCTTACGTCAACTATAGACTACCAAGTAACTCTTTTTCTGAGACTTGAAGAATAGAAGACAAAAGAGATTGCGTTATATTAATATCTCGCTCAGTAGCGTTATTTTGAAAAATATCATTGAGTGTATCTAGAAATGCATAAACGAGAACTCCTTTGAAAACCGATTTTTCAGCCTCATTCAATGGTAGACATTGGTGATACATCGATAAAGTATCTTGAAGTTGCTCGAAGGTAAGGAAGCTTCCTCTTGCTGGTGAAGAACTACCAGTTAACCCGATACACAAGTCGAGCAATCGCTCTCCCTGTGTTGACATATCCACATCCACAATACCGCTTAAGGAATTATCTTGAAAGAAAACATGGCAAAACCAAAAGTCTTTGTGAATAATCGTTTTAGGCAAAGTACAAACCCGCGTTTGTGCGATCGCACGTATCGATTCTGCAACGAGTTCCTGCGAGACGAAAGGGCAATCTTTGAGATCGTTTTGTAGATCGTGGCGATATTTCCACCGACTTTCCCAAGTCCAATCCTCAGCCCCCAGCACTGGATGCGAATACTCAAATCCAATCCGATGAAACTGAGCCATTGCTTCGGCATACTGCTGCAATAATTGTTTGCTGGCTTGTTTCATTGGTTTTCCTGGAACGTCACGCATCAGGTAGATGACATCGTAATCTAACTCTACGTTCTTCAATGGAGACAAATACCAACTGCCATCGCTCGCCGGAATAATTTCAGGCAGTAAAATTCCTTGCTTTCGTGCATAGTCCAACCAGGGAAACAGTTGGTCTGAATTTACGTACCTCTCGTGTAAAGTAAGTTTAAGATGGTAAATCTCGCCATCAGCCTTGAGTTTTGCCACTAGCCCATAACCAATATGTAATGATTCGATTGATATTACTTGAAACTGATACTGCTGCTTTATATGGTGAATAATGAATTCTGTTGCTGCGGCGATCGAACTGAAACCATAGATGTCTTTTAGTTCGGTAAGAACATCTTTTCCATAGGGTGATAAAACTTGCATGATTGTTTACTACACTTGTAATCTTTTGTAGTGTAGCACGCTATGTTACATATGTATGGTTTTTTTTCGACGGCTCAGCAAGCTAACTATTTATTAGGCTGAAACTTTCTAGATATCAACCCTGTATGGGACAAAAAACAGAAATTTTCCGTATATCTACCCCATATGGAATAATATCACGAAACTTTTGGTATATTCATTGGATGATATCGATAAACTTTCTTAATATCATGCTAAATAGTTATAATATCAAGAATTTTTCTAGATATCATTCTATGGAAAAATCTCCTAAAAAAAACACAAAAGATAAATCAGCAATGTTATTCATCTGAAGCATTATTCTTATAAAATAGAGATAAGCTATATTGCCTGGATTAAATACTATATTTTATTTCATAATAATAAACGACATCCTAGAGACATAACTAGAGCAAAAATCGAAGTGTTTTTGACTTATTTAGCAGTAGAGGAGAATGTAGCGACATCTACTCAAAATCAAGTGTTCAATACAATTTTGTTTTTGTATATCGTTTAAATGCTTAACAGCCGATCTTGCAGAAACAAATTTGTCTTAACTATCGACGTTAATTTACATCACAAAAGTATTTTTGTCGATTTGATGGCGCTATACTTTTGGATGATTGGGAAATAATGACTGGTAACTGATAAAAGCGATCGCGAACTATGATTATCGCAATTACTGCCCTTAAAGGGGGAGTTGGCAAAACAACAACTGCTGTTCATTTAGCTGCCTATTTGCAAGAAAAAGCCCCGACTTTGTTAATCGATGCCGATCGCAACCGTTCGGCGTTAGTCTGGTCTAAAGAAGATAAATTACCTTTTTACGTCGCTTCGCAAGCGGGTTCCACTAGCTTAGTCAAAAAATATACTCACATCGTTATCGATACGCAAGCCAGACCAGAAATTGACGATTTAAAAGATTTAGCAACAGCAAGCGATTTACTAATTGTTCCGACGACTCCCAATCATTTAGATTTAGATACTACCGCCAAAACCGTTGAAATCCTAGAATCTTTAAACGCTAATTTTAAAGTTCTTCTCACTCAAGTAGACTCGCGTACAAAAAGCGGGCGAGACGCTAGAGAATTTATTGAAGAACATAAACTTCCTACCTTTAAAACCGATATTCCCCATTTGGTAGCATTTGAAAGAGCGCCTCAAAAAGGAGTAACGATAAAAGAATATCCCGATCCGCGATCGCATGTAGGTTGGTCTAGTTATGTTGCTGTTGGTCGCGAAATTTCTCCCTAAGCCAACCCACACAAATTTTAGAATGATGAATTGGTTTAATGGGCGGTCGCAGACTTATAAACTTGATTTAAACTCCAATCGTAGCTGAGGTAACGAAGGCGAGTTTCTTTGGGTAATTCGACGGTAGATAAATAATCCTGGATGTATTGAGGAATGGATTCTGCGACTTTGAGGAAATCCTGACGATACCATTTAAATATCTGACTGCAATAAAGGGTATTAGAAGAAGAATCGTAATACACTTTCGCTCGATTATTAATAAAACGCTCCGTATCGTTTTTTAATTGAGCTTGTACGTTTTCAGGTAAATAAGCTTCGTTGCGCAACAGGGGACAACCGATAGATGCACAGACCAAGGCAAAATGAAGGCGAGGATCGTTAAATTCTCGTCGCAAAATACCGTGTTCGATATCGTTGAGACTGTAGCAACAATCGTCCATTTGATAGAATCGACGGGAAAAAAACGCTAAAAAGCCAATCCAGTTAGGAATTCCCAAAATTGTCGGACGAATTGAGGAAATCGGATAAACGGATAAAACGCGATCGATAGTTAGTGCATTGTAAAGATTGAGCCACAGAGCCAATCTTAGATCGCGATCGCCATAAGATTTAAGCTTTATTTGGGAAATTTCATCCAACCAATCAGTTAATTTTTGTCTGGATTCAACCTTCCAAGCTTGATAGTTTACTCTTCCTTGGTTATCTACATACTGTCGCAGTAATTCATCCCACGGTTTAAAGTTAAGCATTGTTATTAAAAATTTATTGATTAGCGATCGCTGATTTAAGTTCTATCCAAAAACGGCTTCCTTGCTGTAAACTCGATTCTACGCCGACTCGCCCGCCCATGCGTTCTATGCCGCGTTGGACGATCGCCAAGCCAATTCCAGTCCCCGCATAGGTTTCAATGCCGTGCAGTCGCTCAAAAGGTTTAAAAATGCGTTGTTGGTGTTGGGGTGCAATCCCTATGCCATTGTCTTCAACCCATAAACGGATATAATCTCCCCGTTTTTCTGCCCAGATTTGTATCTGAGGTTGAACGTTTTTAGATACAAATTTTATAGAATTTGTCAAGAGGTTGATGATAATTTGTTTAAGGATGCTGCGATCGCCCATCGCAACGGGAAGGAGTGGGTTAACGACAACCCGCGCCCCAGTCTCCTTAAGTTCTTGTTTTAGTTCGGTCAAAACTTCTTGGACAATGACATTCAAATCGACTTGATAGAGTTGAATTTCATCGCGTCCAAGCCGACTGTAGGCAAGCAAATCTTGAATTAACCTATCCAGACGCGATGCAGCTTCTACAATCCGATGGGCATATTCTTGTCCCCATCCATCCAAGCGATCGCTGTAATCTTCTAGTAAAATCTGAGCAAATCCCTCAATCGCTCGCAAGGGCGCTCGCAGATCGTGAGCAATTGAATAAGAAAATGCTTCGAGTTCTTGATTAGCCTCTTCTAGCTGTTTTGTCCTTTGTTGTACTCTTTGCTCTAGTTCTAGGGCATAATCTCTTACTTGAGAGCGCAGTTGAGATTGTTGAACGGCGATCGCGAGTTGAGCGGCTACTTCATAGGCAATCTCCCGCTCTTGAGCCTTAAAAGCGTTGGGTTGAGAGGCAAACAAGTTAAGATTGCCGAGATGCCTATTTTCGACCAGCATCCCTACGCGCAGAAAACTTCGATATCCTTGGGAAAGCAACGTTTCTAATTGAGGCGATCGCGAACTCAAGCCCGCAATATCTGCTATGTATGAAGTGGATTCTCGCTCGACGTTGCGATCGTCAATGATAGCTAAGGATAGATTGGGATCGCCAGCCAAAATTTTGACTCGATTTGTTTTAACATCAAACACGACGATCGCGCCCTGACAATCCGAACGCGAGTCGATCAGATAAGTTAGGATATCTTGAGCGAGTGTTTCAATCGATTGAGCCAAAAGGATTTTTCGGTCAATTTGATGTAATGTCTCTAAACGTCGAGCCGAACGTCGTATTGTTTCTGTTTGCTGCTGAGTAGTTTTGAGAACATTTTCATAATTTTGAGAAATGTCGAGCAGTCGATCGCGAATGAAGTAGGCTAGAATTCCTCCGATGGCGATCGCTGAAATAATACTAAAACCGATGACGATTTGCGTTGTTTGTCTGACAGTTTGACTGCGTTTGTTGCGCAATTGTTCTTCAGTTGCGATCGATGCTGAAATCTTAGCTCGGATTTTATCCATTAACTGTTGGCGAGCTTTAAGATTTGCTAATAACTTGCTTTTTTCCTGTCCTATCTGGGCAAATAAATAAGGGGTATAACGCTCCCATTGCTGATAGAGTGCTTCGATTTCAGCTAGCTGCTTTTTTTGAGTAGGATTATCGGCAACCAATTGTTCTAGTTTGTCAAAACTAGGCTCTACATAAGCGATCGCTTTATTGTAAGGTTCGAGAAATTCGCGATCGCCAGAGAGAAGGTAGCCGCGTCCTCCTGTTTCCAAATCTAAAAGCAGTTTTTGCGTTTGGTTCGCCTGTGCAATTACTCTATCCGTATGGTCAACCCGCTGCATCGCATCGAGTAGTCGAACAATTTGCCAGATGGAAATTCCAGCTAGCACGAGTAGTAAAACAATCGGTAGCGCGATCGCTTGAATTAATTTACGTTTAAAGATAGATTGAGCAATATGTAATAGCATTCTTTGGCTTATTATAAATTTTTAAGCACGCGAAAATCAAGCACTATGACTTAAAATAAACCCTAAGTTAGAGACGATGAATTTATTAGATTACTCGGTCTATTTATTAGGATCGATACCTTGTTGCGATCGCCTATCCAAAGTCATAAATTTTTATTTTCAAATTAAAAAATAAATCAATTTTAATTTTTTTAATTATTTATATTTTTTTATATTTTACAAAATATATAGTCAATTAACTTAAAAAATATTTGTAATCTATATTGACAGCTAAAAGATAACTTTAGAGGTAAAAAACAACTCAAAGAATCCCTCATTATGTAGATAATTTCCTTGAATTCAATAGTTATTCTGGAGATTAAAGCAAGTAAATCAACAATAATTTTTTAATATTTCTGGGATCTTAGCAAGTCCCTAAATATAACTTGAAGACGAGCGGAAAACCAAGATTATAGTAATGACGTTGAGCGTATACGAAATCTTATTAGTAGAGGATGACTCGAATGACATTCTGTTTATTCAGCGTGCATTCCGCCAAGCCAATATCAGAAATTCAATTCATATTGTCAGAAATGGCGATGATGCAGTTGCTTATCTGGCAGGAGAAGGAAAATATACCAGCCGAGAAACGTATCCATTGCCTTTATTAATCTTACTCGATTTGAAGTTGCCTTGTCGTTCTGGGTTAGAAGTCCTCGAATGGCTTAAAGAGCAACCCATTCTCAAGCGCATTCCCGTCGTTATCTTGACTTCATCGAAGGAAAGTATCGATGTCAACCATGCTTACGATTTAGGCGTAAATTGCTACTTACTTAAGCCTGTTAGATTTGATGCCTTGATTAAATGGTAGAGGCGATCGACACCTTTTGGCTGCAATTAAACCAATATCCGTCGATTTAATTACCAAAGAAAGAGATAGCTTTATTTAAAACGGAAGATGACGAGAGATTGCCGATGGGATAAGCTGTTATAAACGATTAAAAAGAACTCAAATTTTAGTACGGATGTTTTATGATAGCGTCTCTACTAAATTTTTGACTTCAAAAAATTAATCCCGACGATCGCTCTCTCAAATAGCAAAAAATGATAGATTCCGATCGCGCATTACAACGCATATTAATAATAGATGACAACCCGGACGATCGTCTTTTAGCACGACACGAATTGAACCGAGAATATCCTCAAGTTCAAGTCATCGAAATTGGCGATCTCGATAGTCTCAATCGAGAAATAGAAACAGGAAATTTCGATCTCGTCATTACAGACTACGAACTGAAATGGACGAACGGAATCGAAGTGCTTCAAAGCATGAAAACTCGCGATCGCCTTTTACCCGTCATTATGTTCACTAATTCCGGTTCCCAAGAAGTAGCAGTGGAAGCGATGAAAACGGGTTTAGACGATTACGTGCTTAAATCGCCCAAATATCGCATTCGCCTGACGCAAGCGGTACGATTGTCCTGGGAAAACTCCCAAATGCGCCGCCGCGAGATCGAGTTAGAGATGCGCTTGCAATGTTTGCTCGATCGCTTGGAAGTAGGCGTATTTCGAGCGACCTTAGACGGGCAGTTGCTAGAATTTAATAATGGCTTTATGAGGATTTTGAAACTCAATTCCCTCGAACAGGCGGAAACATTTTATCAGGAACAATTTGCCTCTCATCCAGTCGATCGCACCTCAGAAAAGCAATGGAAACGAGAAGTTCAAATTCAGTGTCCCGATGGGACTACCGTCTGGGTTGAGATTAGCGAAACATTAACGAAATTCACTAGCGCAACTGTAATAGACGGACTACTGACGGATATAACCGAGAAAAAACAAGCACAAAGCGAGATCGAGCAGATGAATCAAACTCTCGAACGCCGCGTCAGCGAGCGAACAGCGCAACTTCAGGCTAGTAACAGCGAATTGGAAATGTTTGCTGAATCTATTTCTCACGATTTGCGATCGCCAATACGTCAGATCGGTAACTTTGTCGGCTTTTTCGAGCAGCATTTGCGAGCGACTGCGATCGATGATACTAGCGTACAATACCTACAAAGAATTGCCCACTTAAGCGAACAAGCCAACCGCATCATTGAAGAGTTGCTCGAATATTCTAAGTTGGGAAGTTCTGAGTTGAGGGTTGAGAGGGTTGATATGAATAGTCTGGTGCAAGAGGTGCGGCGGATGTTTTCAGAAGAACAAGCGCAACGCAAGATTGTCTGGGAAATCGAACCCTTACCCCAAGTAAGAGGCGATCGCATTCTCCTACGTCAAGTCTGGCAAAACTTGATTGATAATGCACTTAAATATACACGTCCCCATCAGCATCCCGAAATCGCGATCGGTTCTAAATCTGGCAAGGGCGAGACAATTTTTTTTATTCGAGATAATGGCGTAGGATTTAATATGCAGGGATATAATCATCTTTTTCAACTCTTTGGGCGCTTACACGCCAGCGAGGAGTTTGAGGGAACGGGGATTGGACTAGCTAACGTCAAGCGAATTCTCGCTCGTCACAACAGCAGGATTTGGGCAGAGGGGTTCATCGAGCGAGGAGCAACATTTTACTTTTCTTTGCCCGAAAATAAAGTAGAGTAATATACCATTTCCCCAAAAAAGCGATCGAGGTCATTATTACGTCTTACGGATTATTTATTTAATCTAAAAAAATGCCAGAATGAATCCATTCTTAACGATCCCACAGGTTTATTAATTGATTGCAAACGAGTGCGAGCGATAGGCGAGGCTAAATGAATAACAAAAATCTTAATATCCTGATTGTAGAAGATGACATAATCGATGCTACGAATATCAAACAAGTATTGGAGATGAGCGACAATACGAAAAATGTTTATGTAGCACCCAATGGTTTAGAAGCGCTAAAAATGCTACGACCAACCGACGGGAAATTGCCTCTTATTGCTCCTTATCGCCGTTTGATCGTGTTAGATATCAATTTGCCAACCATGAACGGAATTGAGTTTTTACAACACCTCCGTTCCGAGCCTCAATTAAATAGTATTCCTGTGGTAGTGTTGACAGGAGCAAGTAGCGATCGCTATGTTTTAGAAGCCTATCAACTCAATGTAGCGGGTTATATCGTCAAACCTGTAAACTTTAATAGTTTTATTGAAGCATTAACAACTTTAAGTAAATATTGGGTTCAGTGTGAAATGGCCTAAATCACTACCGACTTCCGACTTCTCTCATGCTGCACGGATTCATCCCTCCCCATCGCTATTTTCCTTATCTTACCTGGACTGAAATTCAGTCAATGCCAGAGCGAGAGAATGTTGTCATCGTCCAACCTGTGGGGGCGATCGAACAACACGGCCCTCATTTACCAATTGTCGTCGATTCTGCGATCGCGATGGGCGTTTTAGGTAAAGCATTAGAGAAACTAGAAGCTGATGTTCCAGTCTATGCTTTACCTTGTTTGTATTATGGAAAATCTAACGAACATTGGCATTTTCCTGGGACGATTACGCTGAGTGCCCAAACGCTACTCTTAGTTTTAATGGAAGTAGCAGACAGTCTTTATCGGTCGGGATTTCGCAAACTGATCTTCATGAATGCTCATGGCGGACAACCGCAAGTGATAGAGATTGTAGCAAGGGATATCCATCAAAAATACGAAGATTTTTTAGTCTTTCCTTTATTTACTTGGCGCGTGCCCAATATTGCTAAGGAATTACTCACCCAAAAGAATTAGACTATGGCATTCATGCTGGCGATGCAGAAACGAGTCTCATGCTTGCATTGTTAGAAGAACAAGTCAAGATGGAAAAAGCAATAAGCGAATATCCTAGCAATTTGCCAGAAAATAGTTTGTTGGATATGGAAGGTAATTTACCGTTTGCTTGGTTGACCAAAGAATTAACTCAAAGTGGCGTGATGGGAGATGCTACAGTTGCAACCAAAGAAAAAGGCGATCGCATACTCGAATCGCTTGCTGAGGGATGGGTACAAGTTATCAAAGATGTTTATAAGTTTCGTCAGCCTAATGCTACTCAAAATTCAAAACAATCCATATGAATGGACAATTAGCAGACGATGCAAGCAACATCGATTATCTTTTAGGTAAGACACGCGATCGGGGCGTTAATTTTTTACAAAGCTTAAACGAACGTCCGGTTAGCGTTTTGCCTCCCCCATACGAAATCGAATCGCTTTGCGATCGGGGAATTGGTGCAGAGAGAGAGACGAACAACTTATTTAACTTCATTATAAAGTTTTAAAGCTGATATATCGACCGAACCAAAAGCAATACTCAAAGCGATTTGTAAATTTTCTAGAAATTTAATCAACCATTCAATCCTTTCTTGAGGAACCTTTTCATAATATTCAAAAGAAGCGATAAGCGATTTTCTAAATGAGGTTGAATTTTTGGATATAACAATACTAATTTAACAAAAAAAATAGCGGCCTTAGTCGTTCCTAAGTTGGCGACAATCTCTGTAAATAGTGAATGATTTAGATTTTGTGGACTTTCAACTAATAAGAAATTTAATAACTGAGTATGGGTACGAAGAATCAGAAACTCACTTAATTTTTGAGAATGGCAATCGGGTAAAATTTTTTGTAATTTATCAAAAATTTGCTTATTAAATCGACGTTTTCCATATTCGGAATCGACAAGAGAAATTAAATATTTATATAAATCTTCTTTAAAAGTTTTATAGGTTAATTTGTGAGTCGGATTGGTTAGAAAATCAATCGATACATTCTCAGCGCTCCAATTTGTTTGAGG
Source organism: Candidatus Altimarinota bacterium (assembly GCA_012031035.1). Lineage (GTDB taxonomy): Bacteria > Cyanobacteriota > Cyanobacteriia > Cyanobacteriales > Microcystaceae > Hydrococcus. The sequence goes on from JAAUUT010000007.1 coordinate 77,463, forward strand.
TTTCAGAGAAAAAGGTTTGAGGACAGCTTTTAATTCGTCGTCGTTGAGTAAAGTAGGATTTTCAACTTGTCGTAATAGCCTTCCCGCAGTAGATGACAGTTGATTGGCACGAGTAATTTGAACCAGTCTAGCGCGATAAGTAAGATACTGAGCTAACGCTACTTCAAAATTGCGCAGGAGACGCGATCGCATTTTTCTAATAGTTCGCTGATACTCAATATGGCTATTTTCATCGAGCAAACAGTGTTTATACAAAAAAGGATAGCGATTGATGAGAACGCCTAAAGACTCAGAAGTTTTAATATCATTAACATTGGGGGATGCGATCGCCTTTATAAAGCGTTTTAGCTTAAAATACTGTTCGCTTTCGCTAAAATTTTTAACCAGTTGCAGCCAGCGACTAGAACGACGCGAAGCACTAACCAAAGAAGAGGGTAAATTCTCAAATAATTCGATTAACGCGAAGATAGGTTCGGATAATTGCGATTCGAGATACCAATAATTGATGAGAATTTGACAGCTTTGGTAAAGAACTAACTTAAAATCGCGATCTGCTTGCTTGGAGAAAACAATTTTTTCTACGATTGAGCGAATATGTAAGTCTTTGTATTCTCTTCCCTCAATAAACAAGCGGCGAAAATTATCGATAACTTCAGGCGGTGACTCTGTTTGAGCTATGTTGCGAAGGTTTGTATAGATCGTTTGTACGTCTGTACTGGTTGGTTGTGAAAGGTGATTTTCAGAAGGGCGATCGCTCATCAGCAGAGTTTCTCTCAATTTAAGAATTTATCATTTTTGCTTGATTTTGACGAAGTATTTCAGTAGCTGCTTCTACTGAGAGGGGATGATAAAAAAAGAACCCCTGAACCGCATCGCAGTTAATTGATTTCAGGAATTCTAACTCTTCTGCTTTTTCTACTCCTTCGGCAATAATGCTCAATCCCAAACTTTGTCCTAGCGTTACTACCGCCGTAACAATATGAGCGACTTTAACATTTTCTGTCAATTCTTGAATAAAAGAGCGATCGATTTTTAAGTTGTGAAGCGGGAGGAGTTGAAGGCGACTCAAAGAAGAATGACCCGTACCAAAGTCATCGATCGCGAGGCGCACGCCCATTTGCTCTAACTCTTGCAATACCCGTCTGGTAAAATCGATATCTTGAATCGCAGTTGTCTCCGTTACTTCTAACTCTAAATATTGTGGTTCGAGTTCGGTTTCTTTTAAAATTTGAGCGACCATTTCTACCAATTTTGGCTGACGAAATTGCAGGGGAGAAAGATTCACCGCGACGCAGATCGGAGCGAGTCCGGCTTGTTGCCAAAGTTTATTTTGCCTGCAAGCTTCGCGCAGAGTCCATTCGCCAATGGAAACGATTAAACCGCTTTCCTCAGCAACGGGAATAAAGGAACCAGGAGAAACCGCCCCCATTTCAGGACTTTGCCAGCGAATCAGCGCTTCTGTGCCCAAAATATGACCCGTTGCTACTTCAACGCGAGGCTGATAAACCAAGTTAAATTCTTCTTTTTCTAAGGCTTGGCGCAACCGCTTTTCTAATGTCAGTCGTTCGGGCGCTTTGGTACTCATGGAAGCATTATAAAACTGATAGCAATTTCTGCCCTGTTCTTTGGCGTAATACAGAGCCGTATCTGCATTTTTAATTAGCGTCTCGGTATCGCCACCAGTCTCATCTAACAAGGCGATGCCAATACTGCTAGTAATGTATAGATCGTGACCTTCAAACGTAAAGACCGAATCGAGTGCTTGTTGAATTCTTTGTGCCGCACGAGTTGCATCTTCGTTATCTTCGATTTGAGGAAGCAGGATGGTGAATTCATCCCCGCCCCAACGAGCGACAATATCGCCCAATCTAAGGCAATTTTTGAGTCGTCCAGCGACTGATTGTAATAAGCGATCGCCAACCGTATGTCCGAGGGTATCGTTGATGGTTTTAAAGCGATCCAGGTCTAAAAACATGACAGCGAGGCTTTTTTCTTGCCGACTTGCATTGGGAATCGCTAAGGAAAGTTGCTCGTTAAATAAGGTTCGATTGGGTAAATCGGTAAGCAAGTCGTGAAGCGCCCTATAGCGTATGGTTTCTTCGGTTTGCTGGCGCAGTAAGGCGCTACTAATACTAGCTGCCATCGTAAATAAGGTAGATTCTTCTTGCATCGACCAACAACGTTCTTGCTGGCAGTCGGCCAAAGCCATCCATCCCCAGAAAGTGCTACCGACTTCGCCAATGACAAAAATGGGGACGACGAGTAGCGAGAGAATGTTATCCAAATCGAGCAAAGACTGTTCGGCGACGGGAAATTCTTCGATAGTACGTTTAATCGCTCGCCCCGATGCTAGCATTCCGTACCAATCGGATTTGTTGAAGTCACTGTAAAGTCGATTTTTCCAATGAGGTTGGTGTATGGGCGGTTCGAGTAGCTCCCGCGACCAAGCATAGCGCAGACTCATTGCTGCTTGGCCACTATTGGGGATGGGGATGGTTTTCGACGATATAGACGGTATCGACTTCAGAGGCTTCGCCTAACTGCGCGATCGCTTGATAAATTGCTTTTTCATAGTTCATTTCGGCGAGTAAGTATCTAGCCGCTTCGGCAACGGATTGTAAGAGGCGATCGCGTTTGCGCAATTCTTCTTCGGCTCGTTTGCGATCGCTAATATCTTCTACGGTTCCCTCATAACCTATAATTTGACCGTTTGCGTCGTACATCGGACGCGCTTTTTCAGAAATCCAAATAATACTGCCGTCTTTGCGGTAGACTTGAGACTCAAAGCTTCTGACAACACCCCGTTCGCGCATCTGACGGACGAATTCAATTCTCCGTAGGGGATCGACATACAGTTGCTCTCCAATATCTGTAATACTTCTCATCAAATCTTCTGGGGAGTCGTAACCGTAAATGCGGGCAAGCATGGGATTGGCGACTAGATAATATCCATCGAGAGAAGTTTGAAAAATCCCCCCAACGGCATTCTCAAAAATGAGGCGGTATCTTTCTTCTGCTTGTCGCCTCGCTTCTTCTGCTCGCTTGCGTTCGGTCACGTCAACGATAAAAATTCTAATTAAATCGCTTTCGGGGAGATAGTGTACTGATTGTTCAAAAAATTCGCGATCGACTTTAACTTCACGAACAAACGCATTACTCGTTTGATTTTTTATGCTCGATGCCAGTCCGCTCAAAATGGGATGGTTATTTTTCATTTCCTTAAGCGTCGGAAATTTAAGAATAGCGGCTGGGTTGATATAGGTAATATTGCCTGTAATATCAACCTCAATAATAGGGTTGGGAATCAGTTCGGGAAAAGACGCTAAACGGACTAAGGCAGCTTCGCTATTTTCGATCGCTGTAACATCGGGACTGATGTGAGTATCGTACAAACTAATTCGACTTGCTAAAAAATTAGAAACATCATCGGCTTTGCAGATTTCAGAAAACTCTGAATCGACTAGATTAAAGAAGTAATAGTATTTAGCTTGAACGCGCGGACCAAATACTATTATGTCTCCATTTTGGAGATCGCGAGCTAAGCTTTTTTTTCCGTTAATGAGCAAACCATTTTTACTTCTTTGTCCGTTTAGATTGCCATCGACAATGCGGAAGAGATAGTTTTTGCTATCTGGAATCGTTACTCTGAGTAAAATAGCGTGTTGGCGCGAAACCACTTTGGAGTTAAGCACAATAGAGTTACGCGAATCTCGTCCAATTGAATAAGTCGCTCCTTCAAGTGGAATGATACGCTGACCTTCAAGATCTTGAATGACTAACAGATGGCGTATTTTTCCCGCTCATTGCCTGTCACTTAATTACCTCATTCTCCACAAAACACTTTATCTAATTTAATTTTGCACTAGCTTATTATCTAGATGCTAATTGAATTTTAGAGTAGAAAGCCAAAAATTGTTTGCAAGTGCATTGCTTTGGTCGAACCCTATCGGCTACATTTGAATGATGAATTATGAATGATGAATGCTAAATTATGCGAATTAGAAGCTGAAACTTCGATGATTTCGTCACTCGGTCGATGGAAGCGCTTTTCAAAGCCATTTTGAAACCTCCCTGACACAAGTATGAATACTAATTTTACATTAGACGTGAATTATAAAATTATCCCTAATTCCAGATGTGGGCATTTCGGAGGCTTTCCCAGAAATTATTTTGCCAGCCATCGAAGCTAGGAACTCGTACTTAAATGATAAATTCATTCATAATTCATAATTTATAATTCACAATTTCTTGTATCATGTTATCTCCTACTGTTACCCTGCGCGAAAGTAGCGATTGCCAAGATTTACTCGTCAATCCACCTGCTTCTGGACTAGCATTAAAGGGAAAGTTTTCGGTTCCTGGCGACAAATCGATCTCCCATCGCGCTTTGATGTTAGGCGCGATCGCAACAGGAGAAACAATCGTTGAAGGATTGCTATTAGGAGAAGATCCTCGCAGTACGGCGAGTTGTTTTCAGGCAATGGGTGCAGAAATTTCTCCGCTCAATTCGCAACGAGTTATCGTCAAAGGAATTGGATTGGGAAACTTACAAGAACCTGCCAATGTATTAGATGCAGGGAATTCGGGGACGACAATTCGCTTGATGTTGGGATTGCTCGCTTCCCATCCCACGCGCTTTTTTACGGTGACTGGAGATAGTTCGCTGCGATCGCGTCCCATGTCCCGCGTCATTAGACCGCTTCAACAAATGGGAGCGCAAATTTGGGGTAGAGGAGATAATGCTTTTGCGCCTCTCGCAATACGAGGGCAACAACTCAACCCCATTCATTATCAATCTCCCATCGCTTCTGCCCAGGTCAAGTCTTGTATTCTTCTGGCAGGATTGATGGCAGAGGGAAAAACGACAGTGACAGAACCGTCTCTATCGCGCGATCATAGCGAAAGGATGTTACAAGCTTTTGGCGCGCGAGTCGAGATAGAACCCGAAACCCACAGCGCTACGGTTGTCGGACCAGCTATGTTACAAGGTCAAAAGGTTATCGTCCCTGGCGATATTAGTTCGGCAGCGTTTTGGTTGGTGGCAGCTTGTATCGTACCGGGTTCGGAATTAATGATTGAGAATGTTGGCATCAATCCCACACGCACGGGAATTTTAGAAGTGCTAGAAATGATGGGAGCCGATATAACTTTAGAAAACGAGCGCGTTGCTACCGGCGAACCCGTGGCAGATTTGCGAGTGCGATCCTCTCAGTTAAAGGCTTGTACGATTTCAGGCGATATCATTCCCCGTCTCATCGACGAGATTCCTATCTTGACAGTTGCTGCTATTTATGCTAGGGGAACTACGGTTATTCGCGATGCGGCAGAATTACGGGTAAAAGAAAGCGATCGCCTTGCCGTTATTGCGTCTGAGTTGAATAAAATGGGTGCTAAGATTACCGAACTTCCCGACGGGTTAGAGATTGCGGGAGGCACGCCTTTAACGGGGACAGAAGTAGATAGTTATACCGATCATCGCATTGCCATGAGTCTCGCGATCGCGGCTCTCAATGCCAAAGGAACGACTACGATCCATCGAGCCGAAGCAGCAGCAATATCTTATCCTGAATTTGTCAATACTCTGCAACAAGTTTGCGGTTGATTATTGCAATCATTGTCGATCGTAGTGGCGATCGCAAGCAAGTAAGCGTTATCGATTTACCGACACAAAAAGTAGTTTCGACGAAGCTACTTCCCGATTTGGGCAAGGATGTAAAGTAAAATAACTAATCATTTACTACTGATAACTAATTAAGTGTCCTACGCCATTGATTTCGGTACCAGTAACACCGTTATTACCCGTTGGAACGCAGCAACCGAACAACCAGAAACCGTCAAATTATCGGGACTGTCGCAACAACTAGGAAATAATCCGCCTTTAATTCCCAGTTTGGTTTACGTCGAAAATGCCAGCGATGCCAAAATTGTCGCGGGTCAGAACGTGCGCGATCGCGGTTTAGATCTTGCCAACAATCCTCGTTTCTTTCGCAGTTTTAAACGGGGGATTGGCGCGCCAATTCAAGGATTTTTACCAGAATTAGATGGAAGTCTCATTACTTTTGAACGGGTTGGGGACTGGTTTTTAATCGCCTTAATCGACCAACTCAAAGCACAAACCTCCCAATCGCCAGATTCCCTCGTCCTAACCGTCCCCGTTGATAGTTTTGAAAGCTATCGCAGTTGGTTGAGTCAAGTTTGTCAAGCTTGGGCGATCGAACAAATTAGAATTTTAGACGAACCCACCGCAGCAGCTTTAGGATATGGAACGACAGACGAAAGTTTGCTCTTAGTCGTAGATTTTGGCGGCGGGACGCTCGATCTCTCTCTGGTGCAGTTAGATTTGGGAACTCAACAAAAAACCCAAGGATTTATTCTCAAATGGGGCGAAAAATTCTTTGGAAATAATTCGGGACAAAAAGCAAAACTCGCTCGCGTTTTAGCGAAGGCAGGAACGAATTTAGGGGGTTCGGATCTCGATTATTGGTTAGTCGATTATTTTGCTCAAACCCAAGGATTGCCTAAGTCTCCCTTAACAACTCGTTTAGCAGAACGATTAAAGATTCAATTATCTTCTCAAACTCAAGCAACGGAAGTTTATTTTAATGATGAAACTTTTGAGAGTTACGAATTAACCTTAGATCGCGATCGCTTTGAAGAGATCCTCAAACAACAGCAATTTTTTCAACAATTAGATGAATTAATGATTCAAGTCTTACAACAAGCAAGACGCAATGGCATCGAACCCCATAATATCGATGCGGTTTTACTAGTGGGAGGAACGATACAAATTCCTGCCGTCCAAAATTGGGTCAAACAGTATTTTGATGACAGTAAAATTCGTTGCGATCGCCCTTTTGAAGCAATTGCATTGGGCGCTTTACAATTAGCTCAAGGATTTGAATTAAAAGATTTTCTTTATCACAGTTACGGAATTCGTTACTGGAATCGTCGTAAAAATGCTCATGACTGGCATTCTATTATTAAAGCAGGACAGCCCTATCCCATGGCAAATCCCATAGAATTAACCCTCGGTGCTTCTGTTGAAAATCAACCTAGCATTGAGTTAGTTATTGGAGAGTTGGGCACAGAAACTAAAGGAACAGAAGTTTATTTTGAAGGCGATCGCTTGGTGACTCGTTCTTTGGGTAGCGGTGCTACAACCGTTCAACCACTTAACGATAAAGATGGGGCGAGAACGATCGCCCAACTCAATCCCGTTGCTAATCCAGGGAGCGATCGCGTTAAACTACAATTTTGGGTAGACGAACAACGCTTTTTACGAATTAATGTGGAGGATTTATTAACCCAAGAAACTTTACTCACAAATCAAATCGTCGCACAGTTGAGTTGAAGCAAAAGATGATGAAAAACATTACACAGGCTTCGTTTGAAGATGCGGCAACCATTCTTGAACTGCAAAAGTTGGCATATCAGAGCGAGGCACAGATTTATAACGACTTTAGCATTCCGCCACTGACGCAAAGTTTAGACGAGTTAAGCCGTAGGAATTGACTTATTACCAATTTTTAGCTGAAAATTAATCACACATATATCAAAATTTTAGTCAATATCTAGTAACAAATATTAATTTTACTTTATTTCTCTTTACCAAAATTTGTGCGTCGCGATCGCGCAATCCTCTCATTTTGGAGAGGTAATAAATATTAAAAGTCCCTTTATACAAGGATTTGAGTTATGGCTATTTTTGAATAGTTACAAAGCGCCCTTGATTATAATTTTTGAATTTTATCATTAAACTCTCCAAGATCGAGTAAATTCGTTAATTATTCTCAATAATTTAAGCTTATTGCACGCTGTGAAGTTTCGTTAACTCAAGCATTTAGTTGATAAGTTTAAATCGATAGACCAATAAATAATTATTTTTACTTATAAAAGTACCATTTTTATTTATAACGGATGTGTAAATCGGGATGGACGTAATCGTCTCAATATTAATACTATGCACGTTCATCGTTTGGGAAGGTTCTCGCCTTAAGATGAAAAACTTGTGGGTTTATATTGCCAGTAGCTTTCTAGTTGGCGTTTCCTTGGGATTGCCTTTATTTCTGTTAATGCGTCAACGGCAACTCGAACAACCCACAAAAGTAACAACTTAAACTGGGGGAAAAGGTAAGGGGCAAAACTTGAGCGCGATCTTTTCCCTTTCCCCTAAGAGGTCTATTATTTAGCTTTAACATAAGCTCCATTGAGAAATATGGGGACGCAATCGCTGCTATTGAGAGCAGAAGCAAGTTTTACATCAGTAGCAAATCCTCTTGAAATTAACTCCTTGCCCGAACAGCACTGACACAATCCAGCTTCAAGTCGCTCCTTAACTCGTTCAAAAGCAGCAACAGCAGCTTCTGCTTCTGGAGAGAGTCGTCCTGGCAAATAACTCAAAATAGCACCAGCGCCGATCCAATCTTCCCAAGCAGGACGCAAAGTGCCATCATCCCACCGTTCGCCTGCTGGAATGACAGCGATTTTAGAACCACAAGTTTGTGCGAATCGCGCGCTCGCCAAACAATTGCGCAAACACCCTGTTAAGGTAGTTATTTTACCAGTTGATAAGGTTAGCGTCGAACCGTTAGGGGAAGGCAGAACTAGTCGGGTTTGGGGGGGAATATTTAGTAATGAAGTAGGCGAAAGCGAATAACCAATGGCGCGATCGCGACTGGTTAATAAAGCATTAATTGACTTAGCATAATCATCGATAGAGGCATCATGCGATCGATAGGGAAAAACGATTGCTTCACAACTAGTAGCAATATCTACACAAGTTGAAAACGATAGAACATCGACAATGACAACCACATCGCTGATAGAAGCAAGTTTAGTAACGCCTTGTTGTCCCCATTCGCAGCGCAGATCGAATTCCGATTGGTCAAAAATCATTATTAATCTTTTCTGAGGGCGATCGCCAATAAAATGAAGCTAATCGTAGAGGGATCTATCGAGTCTTTACCAGTAATCCCTACCATGCTTATATAAAAGTGCCATATGAGTAACCCAACACAACGCTTTTCGAGTCGAGTCGAGAATTACGTTAAATATAGACCTCATTATCCGCAAGAAGTCATTAACCATCTTAGAGAAACCTGTCAGTTAACGCATGAATCGATGATTGCTGATATTGGTTCGGGTACGGGTTTTTTAACAGAATTATTCTTACAAAACGGGAATGCTGTTTATGGTGTCGAACCCAATCAACCAATGCGCAAAGCGGGAGAACTTTTTCTTCAAAATTATCCTCATTTTATAAGCATTGCTGGCACAGCAGAAGAAACCACCTTACCCAATGCGAGCATCGATTTTATTGTTGCAGGTCAAGCATTTCATTGGTTCGATCTCGAAAAAACAAAAACTGAATTCAAACGCATCCTTAAACCCCAAGGTTGGGTTATCTTAATCTGGAACGATCGCCGAACGGATTCAACACCGTTTTTAGTAGCTTACGAACAGTTGCTTGAGACTTATGGAACTGATTACGAAAAAGTCAATCACAAGCAAATCGATAAAACGATTCTCTATAGTTTTTTTGATTCAGACTATCGGCAAGTAAGTTTTTATAACTCTCAAAATTTTGATTTTGAAGGGTTAAAAGGCAGATTATTATCTTCTTCTTATACCCCAGAAGCAGAGGATCTGCGTTACGAGGCGATGCTATCTCAATTAAGAGAAATTTTTGACACGTATCAGATAGATGAGAATGTTGTTTTTGAGTATGACACAACAGTCTATTACGGTCGTATAAAGTAGATAAAAATGCTTCAATTGCGGGAATGCTTTATGGAGATGCGATCGCAATATTTTAATTTTTAGCTCAATGCAATAACAGCAACCAAGCATAAGCTCCTAGCGACTTCCTCTTATTAGTTAATAATCCCTGGAGTTGCCATGAAAATTAATTTCAGATGCCTTGCTCCCTCGGTCTTCCACTAGAGGAAATATAAGTGCTTGAGTTGGTTGCTGCTATTGTCGGTTAATAAGACAGATACAAACTTTAACAGGGTCTTCTCCTAAACTAATTGATTATCAAACCTTGCCAGTTTCTCTGCCAGGGAAGCTTGTTTAGCTTCAATCATTAATCTAACACCTCGTTTTTATCGAGGCTAGAGGTTGCAATTAAAGTTTACATTATGGGGATCGAGGCAATTAAGGGTAAATCTCGATCTACTCTAATTTTTTGACTAGAGATTATTACCTAGTTAATCGATGTAAAAATTGACGAATAAAGCGAATAAAAAGATCGATTGTCCTGCCAAAATTAGCAAATAAAGCACAAATTTTGGGCGAAAGACTGATAACATCAACGCGAGTGCTTTGATATCGATAATCGAACCAAAAAGTAAAAAAGCTAGCAAAGAGCCTTTTAAAAATGGAATGCTCGAAAAACTAAATGAAAAACTAGCAGCAACAGAGCTAATCGACCAGACAGCACCCAAAAGCAACATCGCTAAAATTTGGGTGACTGGAGATATGACCCAGTTGAGAAGCGCCGCTTGGGGGAGAAAAGCTTGACCGATTGACGCGATCGCGCAACCAATTCCCAAAAAACTCCCCAACTCGATTGATTCGCGCACGACATTTTCTACAAAAAGATTGAGAGATAATTTCCAGGGTTTATAATGCGTCGTCGATTGGTAGTCGTAAACCAAATTCCCGACTCGATGTAGCGGATCGCTTTGTGGCGGCGATTCTAAAAAACTACCCGACCGCAACAAAGTAGAGCGACTTTCAATCCCGTGGATTTCTCCCTCAATCGGAAGTTTATCTTGATAAGTGCTAAAAATACAGCCAATAACAAAGGCAATAACCCAAGCTAACATAACTCTTAGAAAAATCATTTCCGGTTGTGCCCGAAAAGCCTTCCAAGTAGACCAAAGAACGATAGGATTGACAGTAGAAGCTGCGACGAGAAAACTGATTGCAATTGGGATCGGTACGCCATGCAGTAAAAGTCGTCGCGTTACGGGGATATTGCCGTATTGTCCTACCGGAAGTATCATTCCTAAACCGCTACCAAAAATAGCCCCTAGAATGCTATTGCGAGGTAACTTGAGCGCAAATTGGCGCTCGTCTACAAAGACGAGTAACCAACTAGAAACTAAAATTCCCAATAGTAAGAAAGGGAGAGTCTCCAACAAGGCGCTTAGAAAAAGAGTGACAATATAACTTAGCTGGGTCATGTTAGCGCGATCGGTCGATTGGGTCTTGGATGTCAAACTTAAAAAATAAGCCGATTCTAAAGTTTTATCAACCGTCAGAAAAGTGCAATCGTTTCTTACGATATCCTATGTTCGCCAAGACTAGTAATTGGTCGAGTGAAACTTGAGGGGAAAAAAGAAACCGACGCGCAAGCTCAGAAGGGCGGTAGCGAAGCAGAAGAAACATCAAGGGGAAGAAGAAAAGGAAAATTTTTACCTCAAAACTAACTCTGCGTCAGAATCAATTTGACACAGTTGGACGACAAACATCAATTTCTTGAAATAATTAAGTGTCGGAAAAAAACTACTAAATTTAGAAAATATGGATGAAAATAGTTCAAAATTAAATTTATTTGAAATGAGTAATACTGACAAATATCCTTTTTTGTCAATCGCTTTAGAAAAACTCTTTACAAGACACGAGAAATCTTACGGATATTTTAAAATCGGCAAAGAAGATAATTTATCTTTGTTAAAACTTCCATTTTTTCCCATTTTAAAGTTTTATAAAAATGAGAATTATTATATTTATAGAGCTTATTGGGATGAGGGTCTAGAACCTGAGAAAAAATTAGCTGTTCGAGTAAGTAAAAAACAAAAAAAAGTCAACCTTTCTAAGGGGTCGAATCGAGAAGAAGTACAAAAAATCTATGAAGTTATTATTAAATACGATTCGCGATCGGAAATTCATTTAATTAATAAAATGCTTGCCAAGCTAATTCTCGCTCGCATAGAAGAAAATCTATCCCTTGGCAGAACGGCTGAAGAAATTAAGCCGTTGGCAATGATAACAGAAGAAAATTAGCAAGCAATCTAGGTTTTAGCATGCGATCGCAACTAGGTTGAAGCAGGACTAATTTCGTAAAGAGGCTAAGCGCGATCGCCTCCTAGAGCAAACATCGCATCGTATTTTTAAGATTTTAAAGGAAGGCGTTTTTTAACTGTTCTCATCTCCTGCTGATAAGACTCAACTACCCAAATTGTGATTCCTAGCAGAATTAGACAGATTACCACAGAGATTATTGTTACACTATCCATTATTAATTTTCTTAATTATCGCTCGTTATTAAGTCTACTGAATTAAGAACTAATTCTACAATTTCATAATCTTCTTTGGTAATTCTAACCAACTGTGCGATCGCGTTATTGTATTTTAGACTTTTAAAAAGCGTTAAAAAAAATCAGGCTTAGTTTATCTGTAAAAGTGACAGGGAACTGGGAAAATAAGGAGACAAGGAGGACAAAGAAGAAACTCTTTTAATCCCCTCGCTCCTCGTCCCACATCGCCTTTGGTGGCTCGCAGAGCGTGCGCGTTATCACCAATTCCCAGTCGCCAAAACCTATTGAGCAGGATTTACTTTATCAATAATTTCTAGCGTTCCATCATCTTTTACCGTCCAGACATCGTAACTTCCTATAACATCACCATTTTCGTCGATATCGACATTCCCGCTAGCGCCTTGGTAATCGATATCTTCACCTTTTTTAACCATCTCCATCGCCTTGCAAGGATCGGTTACGGCCGTACCGGGGGCACTAGACACTTCTCGAATTTTGCTAGCATTCCCTCCCCTGTATTCGCTTTAGCAGCTTGGGCCGCTAACATCAAAAGTACGGCAGCATCCCAAGTATGAGGCACATAAACCGTTACTTCCTTACCCGTCTTTTCTTTCCAAATTGTAGTAAAATCCGCTAATGCTTTACCATCTGCCCCTGGAACCGTACCTAGTGCCCCAGCAATAATCGATTTACCATCGGTAGTTTTGCCCGTTGCTTTGACAAAATCTTCTGAATAAACCCCATCGGTTAGCAACAGCGTTACCCCCTCCATCAATCCTTGCTTGTAAGCGGCTTCTAGAAGCAAGCTACCCGTCTCGGCATAGAGTACGGCAGCAACTGCATCGGGCTTACCTGCAAAGGCCGCAGCCGCCTCGCTATCGAGGGTTGCCGCTTTGGGATCGTAGCGAACCGGATTACTTTTATCGGTAATCTTGCCCCCTGACTTTTCAAAAGAACCAACAAAGGCTTTCTCAAAACCAACGCCGTAATCGTTATTAATGACGACCGTTCCTACGTTTTTATAACCTCTTTTCTCTGCCAATGCTGCTAACGCCTGGGCCTGATAAGTATCGGGAGGAGCCGTTCTTGCCCAAAAACCCTGAAATTCGCCTTTTTGAGCGCGTTCTGTAAAGACGGGGCTGGTACTGCCTGGAGAAATTAACATAATCTTATTGCGCACGGCAATATCGACCGCCGCACCGGATACGCTACTAGCAAAAGAACCAATCACACCAGCAACGCGATCTACATCCGCTAGTTTGGTCATTGCGGCTACCCCAGCAGTCGGATCGGTTTGGTCGTCTTCGCTGACTAAGGTAACGGGTTTGTCATTAACTCCGCCGCAAGCATTAATAGTATCAACGGCTAGTTTAGCGGCGGCTGGCATATTTTGTCCGATCGCGGAAAGATCTCCGGTAACAGGCAGTAGGGCCCCTAATTTCAGTCCGTCGCCTCCGCCAGCCGCATCGGGAGAACTTGGCGGCGAAGCTTGTCCTCCCGCGTCGGAAGTCGTTGCGTTGGGGTCTTGGCAAGCAGCTAGATTGATAGTTACAGTGCGATCGCGAGGGATAATGCTAAAGAAGACTTGATACGACGATGTTTCTGAGTCTGACTCATGGGAATTTAACTCTACTCTAATTCAGTTAAAGAATTTTTAACACAATCTTTAGCTAATACGGTAAAGATTTTGTCAAGCATTAAGAAATAATTTTTGATAGCGGTTCTCGGTTCGTTGAAGGACAGTAGCTGCAATGGTTAAACTATAGAAGCTTATGATTTTTAACTGCAACGATGATTTCTTCTCCTACTCAAATTTATCCCGTTCGCTGGCATCAAGATAAAGTTCTCCTCATCGATCAAACCCGACTTCCTGGAGAATATGAAGTTGTTGAGATTCATCGTTGCGACGATATGGCACAGGCAATTAGAACGATGATCGTGCGAGGTGCGCCAGCTATAGGCGTTGCTGCTGCCTATGGAATGTATTTAGGCGCAAAAGAGATTCAAACGAGCGATCGCGATGTCTTTTTGAAGCAGTTAGAAGCGATCGCAACTCAGTTGCGTCAAACTCGTCCTACGGCAGTTAATTTATTTTGGGCGATTTCTCGGATGCTCAAAACAGCCTATGAAACCATTGGTACAGTTGCAGAAATTCAAGCTTTTTTGTTTAAAACTGCCCAAAACATTCAAGCAGAAGACTTACAAACTTGTAAAGCGATCGGGGACAATGGATTAGCAGTTTTGCCCGATTCCCCGATAAACTCACCATTCTGACGCACTGCAATACGGGATCGCTAGCAACCGCAGGATATGGGACGGCATTAGGTGTTATTCGTTCGGCGTGGAGTGCAGGGCGACTGGCAAGAGTTTATGCCGATGAAACTCGTCCTCGCCTTCAGGGAGCAAAATTAACTGCCTGGGAATGCGTCCAAGAAGGAATTCCCGTGACGGTGATTGCCGATAGTATGGCGGCGCATTGTATGAAACAAAACGCGATCGATGCAGCGATCGTTGGGGCAGATCGCATTGCAGCGAATGGCGATACGGCTAATAAAATTGGCACTTATTCTCTTGCGGTTGTTGCCAAAATGCACGACGTTCCTTTCTATGTTGCAGCACCGCTTTCTACTATCGATATGAACTTACCCAATGGCGATTTAATCCCTATTGAAGAACGCCATCCCTCAGAAATTTATCAAGTCGGAGAAACGATTATTTGTCCTACTGGCGTAGAGTTTTATAATCCAGCTTTTGATGTAACTCCTGCTCATTTAATTACTGGTATTATTACCGAAAAAGGTGTTGTAAAACCTAGCGAGTTGTCATCAATTTTTGCTCGGTCTTAATAAGTTTTTCGTCGATCGTAAAGTTATGAATTAAAGAAACACCACGATTCTTATTCTTGTGGATCGTTAGTTGGAACTCTTCGCCATTGTAATTCTCGTCTGACTCTGGCAAGATTGTTTTTGGCTTCTACATAATTGGGGTCGATCGAGATCGCTCGTTCGTAAGCTGCAACAGATTCTTCTAAATCTCCTTCTTGATAGAAAGATAACCCAAGATTGTTGTAAGCAACGGCTAGATCTGGAGCGAGTTCGATCGCTTTTTGAAAAGTTTCAATCGCATCTTCGAGTTTTCCCTGTTCTCCTAGCGCCACACCCATATTGGAATAAGCTTCTGCATAATTGGGATCGAGTGCGATCGCTTCTTCATAGGCGGCGATCGCTTCTTCCCATTTGTTCTGTTCCCCTAATGCCAAACCAAGACTATTGTAAGGAACGGCCCAATTCGGATCGAGTGCAATTGCTTTTTGAAAGGCGGCGATCGCATTAGGAAATTGTTTTTGTTGATACAGCGCCATTCCTAAATTGTTGTATACTCCCGTATAATTGGGGTCAATTTGGAGCGCTTTTTGATAGTTGGCGATCGCTTCTGTTAGTTTTCCTTGTTCTTTGAGTGCCAAACCGAGATTGTTGTAAGCTTCCGCAAAATCGGGGTCGAGTGCGATCGCTTGTTGATAGGCACTAATTGCTTCTTCTGGTTTATTTTGTTCTTCTAACGCCAGTCCGAGATTATTATGGGCTTCGACTAAATTGGGATTAACCGCGATCGCTTTTTGAAAGGCTGCGATCGCGTCGTCGATTTGGTCTTGTTTTCCAAAGATTAGACCGAGATTATTATAAGATTCAGCTAATTTAGGATTGAGTTCGATCGCTTTTGAACAATCTTCAATGACTTTCGCGTACTCTTTCTAGAAACGATCCAACATGTTCATTGAACGATTCGAGATATTATCTTACCAAGGACTCCCAAGCAGCTGCACGATTTTGATAAAATTGAGATAGTTCTTCAGTTGATTCTGCTGGACAAGTTTCAATGGCTTCTACAGATCGAAAGAGAGACCTCTTCATACATCCTTATCATCCACTTACGAGTATAAGCCTCGATAGCTTCATAGAATTTATTTTCACGATATTTTAGATTTCCTCATTTTTTAATTCGATCGATACGGCTAAACGACTCTAAAATAGAGGTTTTCATCTCTTCAAATGAACTTCTATTCTTACTTTCACTCGATTTTCACCAGTATCTCCA